>NZ_JAODBE010000157.1 GCF_025463795.1 Amnibacterium sp. | reverse complement strand
GCCGAGGGCAACCACCTCGGGCCGACGCTGTCGTTCCGCGGCATCGACAACACCGCGTACTACAAGCTGCAGGACGGGGATCCGCGGTACTACGCGGACTACACCGGCACGGGGAACACCCTGAACGTGCGGCAGCCGCACGCGCTGCAGCTGATGATGGACTCGCTGCGCTACTGGGTGCTCGACATGCACGTCGACGGCTTCCGCTTCGACCTGGCCGCCGCGCTGGCCCGCGAGTTCTACGCCGTCGACCGGCTCGCGACGTTCTTCGAGCTGGTGCAGCAGGATCCGGTGGTCAGCCAGGTGAAGCTGATCGCCGAGCCCTGGGACGTGGGGCCCGGCGGCTACCAGGTGGGCAACTTCCCGCCGCAGTGGACCGAGTGGAACGGGCGGTTCCGCGACACCGTTCGCGACTTCTGGCGGGGCGAGTCGCAGGCGCTCGGCGAGTTCGCGACCCGGATGACCGGATCCGCGGACCTCTACGAGAACTCCGGCCGCCGCCCCGTCGCGTCGGTCAACTTCGTGACGGCGCACGACGGGTTCACGCTGCGCGACCTCGTCTCGTACGACGGCAAGCACAACGAGGGGAACGGCGAGGGCAACCGGGACGGCGCGGACGACAACCGGTCGTGGAACGGCGGCGTCGAGGGCGAGACCGACGATCCCGCGGTGCTCGAGATCCGGGCGCGGCAGCAGCGCAACTTCATCGCCACGCTGCTGCTCAGCCAGGGGGTGCCGATGCTCCTGCACGGCGACGAGCTCGGCCGCACGCAGGGCGGCAACAACAACGGGTACGCGCAGGACTCCCCCGTCACCTGGATCGACTGGGAGCACGTCGACACCCCGCTCGTCGAGTTCGTCGCCGCGGTCGCCCGGCTGCGCCACGACCACCCGTCGCTGCGTCGCACCCGGTTCTTCGACGGGCGGCCCGTGCCGCGCCCGGAGGGTGCGCCCCTGCCGGACCTCGTCTGGCTGCGGCCGGACGGATCCGAGATGGAGGCCGGCGACTGGGACAACGGCTTCGGCAAGGCCGTGGGCATGTACCTGAACGGCTCGGGCATCCGGGAGCACGACAGCCGGGGCGTGCCGTTGGTCGACCTCGACTTCCTCGTCTACTTCTCCGCGGCGGAGATCGACGTGCAGTCGACGCTGCCGGCGGCCGCGTTCGGCGCCGCCTGGGACGTGCTCATCGACACCGCGGGCGCGGCGGCGGACTCGGCGCCCCTGGCCGCCGGGGCCCACTTCGTGCTCCGCTCCCGGTCGGTGCTGGTGCTGCGGGCCCACACCGAGCCGGAGCCGCCGCCCGACCACTCCGTCGCCGCATCGCTGGCGCTCCGCGCCCAGGCGCGGACGCCCGCAGTACCCGCCGCGCCCGCAGGCGCCACGCCCGGCGCCACCGCGTAACCGATCCGTGCGGGCGTCAGACGGCGGCGATCCGCCAGGCCGCCTCGTGGTGGTCGCCGGGCTGCAGCACGATCAGGTCGGTGCCGGAGTTGAAGGCGTCGGGCGGGCAGGTCATCGGCTCGGCGGCGAGCCCGGCTCGGTTCCACTCCGGCTCGGGACGGTCCGCGGTGTGCAGCTGCACCCAGCCGCACACGTCGTCCCACGTGAGCGCGGCGCCGTGGCCGTCGGCCGCCCGCACCTCCACCCGCGCGAGGCCCGACGCGTCCCGCGCGAGGCCCGTGAACGCGTGGTCGAGAAAGAGGTCGCCGATCGCCCGGCCCTCGTGGAAGTCGAACGAGCCACCCGCGACCGGCGCGAGCCCCGTGGGCACGAGCCGCTCGGGGTCGACCTGGAGCACCTGCGCGGCGGCGACGGTGAGCGTCCAGTCGTCGACGTGGCCGGGGCCGCCGACCAGGTAGGGGTGACCGCTCGTGCCGTACGGCGCCGCGTCGGGGCCGGTGTTCTCGGTGCGGATGCGGGTCTCGAGCCCGTCCGCGCCGAGGGTGTAGGTCACGGTGACGGCGAGGCGGTGCGGGTAGCCCTGCTGCGCCGGGACCTCGGCCTCGAGCACCGCGCGGGTCGGGGTCGACGCCGCGACGCGGAAGTCGGTCCAGCCCACGAGCCCGTGCAGGGCGTGCCCGCGCTCCGGCTCGGTGAGGGCGAGCTGCTGCTCGACGCCCTCGAACGTGTAGCGGCCGTCGACGACCCGGTTCGGCCACGGCACGAGCACGACGCCTCGGTACAGGGGGCGGACGGCGTCCGCGGCGAACGGCACGACCAGGTCGCGCCCGCCGGCGGTGAGCGAGCGGAGGCTCGCGCCGACCGAGGCGATGTCGGCCGCGTACGGGCCGGATTCGAGGCGGACCTGGGTGCCGGACAGCGGAGCGCTCATCCGACCATCCTGGTCCAGCACCGCATCCGCCGTTTTCAGGATCCCCCGCCGCATCTCAGGGCTTTCAGCACCTGAGCGCGGCGTATCGCGCGGGAACTCCTGAAAACGGCGGACGGGCCGGTCAGCGGGTGAGGGCGATCGCCGTCCACGAGACCGGCGGGAGCTCGATCGTGAGCACGCCGTCCTCGTCGAGACGGGCGGAGTCGTTGGCCGCCGGTGCGACGCGCTCCTGGTCCTCGAGGGTGTTGGCGGCGAACGGGTCCGCGTCCGCGAGCGTGTGCGTCTCCGCGATCCGCAGCGCGCCGAGGCGCTCGACGTCGACCGTGACCGTGATCGCCTCGTCGACGGAGCGGTTGACGAGGAACACCGCGGCGGCGCCGGTGTCCGGGTCGCGCGTGGCGACCGCGTCGACCAGCGGCGCGTCCCCGTAGGCGGCCGTGGCGTACGCGGGCACCTCGAGCGCCGGCTTCAGCACCTCGCCCTGCGCGAGGCGGGCGGTGAGCGCGAACGGGAAGAAGGTGGTCTGCTTCCAGGCCGCGCCACCGGGCTCGGTCATGATCGGCGCGATCACGTTGACGAGCTGCGCCAGGCTCGCGGACCGCACCCGGTCGGCGTGCTTGAGCAGCGAGATGATCAGGTTGCCGACGACCACCGCGTCGACCACCGAGTAGGCGTCCTCGAGCAGGCGCGGCGCGACGGGCCACTCCCCCACGGCGGTGATCCGGTCGACGTCGTGGTACCGGTCGACGTACCAGACGTTCCACTCGTCGAACGAGATCTTCATGGTCTTGTCGCTGCGCCGGATCGACTTCACGTGATCGGCGGCGGAGGCGATCTCCTCGATGAACGCGTCCATGTCGGTCGCGCAGGCGAGGAAGCTGCCGAGATCGCCGTCGTGCAGCTGGTAGTAGGCGTGGCAGGAGATGAAGTCCACGTCGTCGTAGGTGTGCTCGAGCACGGTGCGCTCCCACGAGCCGAACGTCGGCATGTGGCGGTTCGAGCTGCCGCACGCCACGAGCTCGAGGTCGGGGTCGAGCTGCCGCATCGCCTTGGCGGTGCGGCTCGCGAGCACGCCGTAGTCCTCGGCGCTGCGGTAGCCGAGCTGCCACGGACCGTCCATCTCGTTGCCGAGGCACCACATCCGCACGTCGAACGGCGCGTCGGCCCCGTTCGCGACCCGCTGCTGCGAGAAGGCGGAGGGCGAGGGGATGTTCGTGTACTCGAGCAGGTCGATCGCCTCCTGCACCCCGCGGGTGCCGAGGTTCACCGCGAGCATCAGCTCGCTGCCGACCTTGTCGCTCCATGAGGCGAACTCGTGCAGCCCCACCTCGTTGGTCTCGAGCGAGTGCCAGGCGGTGTCGAGCCGCTTCGGGCGCTGCTCGACCGGGCCGACCCCGTCCTCCCAGCGGTAGCCGGAGACGAAGTTGCCGCCCGGGTACCGGATGGTCGTCACACCGAGCTCGCGGACGAGGTCGATGACGTCCTGCCGGAACCCCTCCGCGTCCGCGGTGGGGTGGCCGGGCTCGTAGAGGCCGTCGTAGACGCAGCGGCCGAGGTGCTCCACGAAGGAGCCGAAGAGCCGGCGGTCGAGGGACGCGACGACGAAGGCGGGGTCGAGGGTGAGGCGTGCTGCAGGCATGGCTGTGCTTCCGATTCGTGGTTCGAGTGGATCGTGACGCGGCCGGGCCGCTATTTGAGGCTGCCGATCGAGAGCCCGCCCTGCCAGTACTTCTGCAGGCTCAGGAAGGCGATGATCAGCGGTATGACCGACACGAGGGAGCCGATGATGATGAGGCTCCACAGCGAGTGGCCGCCGCCGTTGTTCTGCCCGGCGAGCCCCTCCCAGAGGCCGATGCCGACCGGGATCGGGTAGAGGCTCGAGTCGGAGAGCATCGCGAGCGGCAGGAAGTAGTTGTTCCAGGTCGCCACGATGCCGAGCAGCAGGACCGTCACGATGATCGGCCGGAGCAGCGGCAGGGCGACGGACACGAAGGTGCGGAACTCGCCGGCGCCGTCGACCCGCGCCGCATCGAGCAGCTCGGTCGGCACGGCGTCCGCGATGTACACCCGCATCAGGTACACGGCGAACGGGCTGAGCAGCGAGGGCAGGATCACCGCCCAGATCGTGTCGGTGAGGTGCAGGTCCGAGAACATGATGAACGTCGGGATCACGAGCGCCGTGAGCGGCACCATGACGGACCCGAGGACCACCGCGAACATGAGGTTCCGGCCCGGGAAGGCGAACTTCGCGAACCCGTACCCCGCGAGCACCGCGATCACCGTCGCGCCGGCTCCCCCCGCCACGGCGTAGAGCACCGAGTTGCCGAGCCAGCGCAGGTAGATCCCGCCGTTGTAGGTGAACAGGTCCTGCAGGTTCGCGACGTAGTGGATCGCATCGCTGAACCAGAGCGAGCCGGATCCGCTGAACAGGCCGACCGCGTCCTTCGAGCTCGCGATGACGAGCCACCAGAGCGGGATCAGGAAGTAGACGATCAAGGCACCGAGGAACAGGTGCGCGACCACGTTCCTCGGTCGGCGGCGCTTCGCCGGCCGGGCGGCGACGCCCGGCCGGACGCGGGTGGAGACGGCGGTCATGCGAAGACACTCCCTCGCTTGCGCGTGGCGAACAGGAACACGAACACGCACAGGAAGACCACGAATCCGAGCGCGAACGAGATCGCGGAGGCGTAGTTGAACTGGGCGTAGGAGAAGGCGACCGAGTAGGCGTAGATGTTCGGGGTGAAGTCGGGCGTGATCGTTCCGTTGGCGATCGGCCGGAGGATCTGCGGCTCGCTGAAGAACTGGAGCGTGCCGATGAGCGCGAAGACCAGGATCAGCACCAGCGAGTTCGCGACCATAGGCACCTTGATGCGGAAGGCGAGCTGCCAGGCGTTCGCCCCGTCGATCCGCGCCGCCTCGTAGACGGTCGAGTCCACGCCCTGGAGGGCGGCGTAGATGATGATCATGTAGTAGCCGGCCCACTGCCAGGTCACCACGTTGACCAGGCTGCCGAAGATCGTGTCCGGGCCGAGCAGCACCGGGGCGCTCACGCCGATCGCCGAGGCGATCTGCTGGGTCGGGCCGAAGATCGGGCTGTAGAGGAAGCCCCACATCAGTGCACCGATCACCGTGGGCACCGCGTACGGCAGGAAGATCGTGAGCCGCGCGAACCGGGCGAACCGCGTGGTGATCGCGTCGAGGACGAGGGCCGCGGCGAGGGAGACGATCATCTGGACCGGGACGAGGACCACCACGAACCGGACGACGAACCAGAGCCCCTTCAGGAAGGAGGGGTCGGTGAACGCCTGCACGTAGTTCCCGAAGAACGAGAACTGCGTGCCGGTCGCGAGTCCCTTGGTGAAGAGGCTGAGGTAGAAGGCGTAGACGAGCGGGGCGATCAGGAAGACCGCGAAGACGATCGCGAACGGGAGGATGAACGTCCAGCCGATCAGCGCCTGGCGGCGGGCCGCTCGGCGTTGGGACGGGTTGCGACGGGTGGTGGCGCGGGCGGGCCGGGCCGCCGGGCGGTCGGCGCCGACGGCGGTGGTGGTGGAGGTCATGGGTCCCTTTCCGGTTCCGGCGGCCCGGGGCGGATCCGGTGCGCGTTCTCAGCGCACCGGATCCGCCCTGCCGCGGTTCCTGCTACTTGACGTTGAACCCCTGGCTCTTCGCGTACTTGATGATCTGGGCCTGGAGGGCCGTCGCGGCGCCCGCGCCGTCGATCTTCCCGGCGTTGATGGCGGTCAGCTGGTTCTGCAGCTGCGCGTAGTAGTAGACGGTGAACGGCGGGTAGGTGAAGCCCTTGTAGGCGTTCTCCGCCGGCACGTAGACGTCCTTGTTCGCCGTCTGGCCGCCGAAGAAGTCGATCTTCGCGTTGACGAACTCCGGGGACTTCAGCACGTTCTGGTTCAGCGGGAAGATGGTCTGGGTCTTCCAGCCGTCGGCGAGCGACGCGTCGTCCGCGTAGAGGCCGAGCGCCACCTTCGTCGCCAGGGCCTTGTCGGTGGCCTGCGTCGTCACGGCCAGCGCCGAGCCGCCCCAGTTCACGGACACCGGGTTCGCCGCATCCCACTGCGGAAGGGGAGCCGTGGCGAACTTGCCCTTGTCGGTGCCCTTGCCCACACCGGCGCCGGTGAGGTAGCCGGGCGCCCACGCGGCCGAGATGTACGTGGCGTACTTGCCGTTCACGACGCCCGAGATGTAGTCGGTCGTGAACTGGTCCTGCTTGCCGACGAGGCCCTTCTTCGAGAGGTCGCCCCAGTAGTTCAGCACGTCCTTCGACGCCTGGTCGTCGAGCTTGATCGTGATGTCCTTCGGCTTCGCGCTGTAGTCGTAGACGAAGGGCTGCGCGCCCTTCTGGATCTCGAGCGCCATCATCAGGGCCGGGACGTTGCCGCCCAGGTCACCGAAGGCGGGGCCGCCTGCGGCCTTGACCTTCGCCGCATCGGCCGCGTACTCGGCCCACGTCTTCGGCGGGGTGGTGATGCCGTACTTCTTGAAGACGTCGGTGCGGTAGATCATCGCCAGCGGCCCGCCGTCGATCGGCGCCGCGTACACGGCGCTCCCGGACGAGACGTCCTTCCAGGCGCCCGCGCTGAAGTTGCCCTTGACCTTGTTCGCGCCGTACTTGCTGATGTCGACGAGCGCGTTCTGGATCTCGAAGTTCGTGAGGTGGTCCGCCTCGAGCATGACCACGTCGGGCGCGCCCTTGTTGGCGGAGACCGCGGTCTGGAACTTGTCGTACTCGGGGCCGCCGGCGCCGGCGTTGCGCCAGCAGACCTGCACGTCCTTGTGGGCGTTGTTGTAGTTGTCGACGACCTTCGCCATGTTCGGGTACCACGCCCAGACGGTGACGGTCGGCGCGCTCTTGACCACGAGCTTGTTCGTGCAGTTGGTGGCGTGCTCGACGCTGCCGCCACCGCCGCCTCCACCGCCGCCGCTCGGCGAGCAGCCGACCAGCGCCGTGAGGATGCCGCCGACGGCCGCAGCCACGACGACGAGCCTTGTCTTCTTCACTGCGTTCTCCCTTGAACGGACGTGAACGTCGCCTGCAACGTGCACGTCACTGTGGTTGCTGGTGCAGGGTCGAGCCGGGCCGGTGCAGCCCGCCAAGTGCTCCCAACGCCCTGCGAAACGATCTCGTAGAACGTTATACGCGAGGACTGTACACCCGACCACGGCGCGTCGGAACGTCTCGATCCGATAACGGCGCGTCGCCGCCCCGGATCGCCGCCGTGCGGTCGTTGCCATCCGCGGATCGGCAGTGGCGGCAGTATGTGCACGTGAGCGAGCAGACCGAGGCGGTCCCGGAACCGATGCCGGATGCCCCGGTGCCGCTCGCGCGGCGTGCCACGCTGCGCGACGTCGCTCGCCGAGCCGGCGTGTCGACCGCGGCCGCATCCAAGGTCCTCCGCGGCGCCTACGGCGTGAGCCCCGCCATGCGGGAGCGCGTGCAGGAGGCCATGACGGCGCTCGCCTACCGCCCGAACGTCTCGGCCCGAGGAATGCGCGGCAAGACCTTCACCGTCGGCGTGCTGGTCTCCGACATCCAGAACCAGTTCTACGACCAGGTGCTGTCGGGCGTCGCGCCGGTGTTCGCCGGGGCGGACTACGCGGTGCTGATCGGCCAGGCCGAGCCGAGCGTCGAGTCCGAGATCGCGATGGTCGAGGCCATGATCGACCACCGCATGGACGGCCTCGTGCTGATGACCCCGACGATGCCGAAGGCCGAGCTCGAGCGCTTCGCCAGCGTGCTGCCCGTCGTGGTCGTGGCCCGCGGCGGCGCGGCGGTCGGGTTCGACACCGTGGCGACCGACGACGGGATCGGGTCGGCCCTGATCGTCGACCATCTCGTCGGACTGGGACACCGCTCCATCGCGCACCTCACCGTGGACTCGCCGGACGACGATCCGACCCTGCCGTTCCGTGCCCGAGCCCGCGGCTACGAGGCGGCGATGCGGCGCCACGGGCTCGAGGACCGGATCGACGTCGTGCGCACGTCCTGGACGAACGACGGCGGGACCGCCGCGGCGCGGCTGCTCCTCGAGCGGGAGACGCTGCCGACCGCCATCCACGCCGGAGCGGACGTCGCGGCGCTCGGCCTGCTGAGTGTGCTCTGGGACGTCGGGATCGACGTGCCCGGCGACATCTCCGTGGCGGGGTACGACAACTCCCCGATCGGCATGCTCGCTCCGGTGTCGCTCACGAGCGTCGACCAGGGCGCCGGCGAGCTCGGCACGCGGGCCGCGCAGCTGCTCCTGGAGCGCATCGGCGGGCGGACGGAACCGCGGTCGGTGCTGCTGAAGCCCACGCTGGTGACGAGGCGCACGACGGCGGCACCGCGGATCCGATCCGCCTCACCCGTCGATTGACGGCGCCCGTGTAGAACGTTGTACGGTGTGGCTTCCGGCGCCGCCGGGACGGAGCCGTCCGGATGCCCAGCGCACCGGCGGCCCACTGCGGCGCGACCACTCGACGACGAGGAGCACGATGCCCGCTGCGCTGTCCGCCCGGATCGACATCGCCACCGCACGGCCGGCCGTGCCCTACAGCCGCGACGTGTTCGGGCACTTCATCGAGCACTTCCACCGGCAGGTCTACGGGGGCATCTTCGAGCCCGGCTCGCCGCTCGCCGACGAGCAGGGCTTCCGGCTCGACGTGCTCGAGGCCCTGCGCGAGCTGCGCATCCCGAACGTGCGCTGGCCGGGCGGCTGCTTCGTCTCGGCCTATCACTGGCTCGACGGGGTGGGCCCCGACCGCTCGCCGACCTACGACAAGGCCTGGCGGGTCACGGATCCGAACACCTTCGGCACCGACGAGTTCCTGGAGTGGTGCCGGCGGCTCGGCGCCGAGCCGTATCTCTGCACCAACGCGGGCACCGGCACGCCGGAGGAGATGGCCGACTGGCTCGAGTACTGCAACCTGGCGCAGGGCAGCCGGTGGGCCGACCGCAGGGCGGCCAACGGGCATCCGGACCCCTACGGCGTGCGGTTCTGGAGCATCGGCAACGAGAACTACGGCGACTGGGAGATCGGCGCGAAGTCGGCGCCCGACTGGGCGCGCTACGTGACCGAGGCGGCGAAGATGATGCGCCGCACCGACCCCACCGTCTCGCTCATGGCCGCCGCCGTGGACGACCTGGACTGGGCCCTGCCGCTGCTGCGCAGCGCGGGGAAGTACCTCGACTTCGTCTCCATCCACGGCTACTGGGACCGGCTCGACTCGGTCAACGCCCCCTCGGGCTACGAGGAGGCGATGGCGATGACGCTGGAGCCGGAGCGCGCGATCTCGCGCATGGAGGCCGTCATCCGGGCGAGCGGTGAGGACGTGGCGATCGCCTTCGACGAGTGGAACCTGCGGGGCTGGCACCACCCCTGGGAGCCGGGAGCCGCCGCCATCGCCGCGCGGGACCTCAACGACGACGAGAGCACCTACACGATGGCAGACGCGGTGTTCTCCGCGTCGTTCCTGAACGCCTGCCTGCGGCACGCGTCGTCGGTGAAGATGGCGAACATCGCGCCGACCGTGAACACCAGAGGCCCGCTGTTCGTCCACCCCGACGGCGTCGTGCGCCGCACGACCTTCCACGTGCTCAGCATGTACGCGAACCTGCTCGAGGCCGAGGTGCTCGACACCGCGGTGTGGAGCACCTCGATGAACGCCGCGGGGACCGAGGTGCCGACCGTGGACGCGATCGCGACGGTCGACCCGGCGACGGGCGCGGTGTCCGTCGCCCTCGTCAACAAGAGCGCGGCCGAGGAGGCCCGCTGCGAGCTGCGGGTGGACGGACTGCTGCCGACCGGCCGGATCGAATCGACCGTGCTGGCCTCGGACTCGCCCGACGCCTACAACAGCGTCGCGGCGCCCGACGCGGTGCGGCCGGAGGCGCGGGAGCTCGGCGGCGACGGTTCGGTCGTGCTGCCGCCGCACAGCGTGACCGTCTGCCGGTTCGAGGCGAGCGTGCCGACCGCCGATCGGGCCGGCTGGCAGCTCAGCGGCCTCGGCACGGACTGGCGGCGACTGGGCTGACGCCGCCCGTGTGCAGGTTCTCGTGCCGTCCGCAGGACGGATCCGGCCGTCCGAACCTGCACACGGCTCCGGAACCTGCGCACGGCACCCGGCGGCCCGCGACGCTGCCTGCGGACGGCTAGAGGCCGCGGGCCAGCCGGTGGTACGCCGCGTTCCAGCGGACCTCGTGCTCGAAGCCGTGCAGCGTCGTGCCCTCGTCGATGACGAGCAGCTCGGTGCGGAGCATGCCGGCGAGGTCGCGCCACGCCTCGATGCCGACCGCCGTCGTCATGACCGTGTGGTGCGCGGCACCGGCGGTCAGCCACGCCGCCGCGGACGTGCGGAAGTCGGGGCGCGGCTCCCATACGGCGCGGCCGACGGGCAGCTTCGGCAGCGGCTCGGGCGGCGCCACGACGTCGACCACGTTCGCGACGAGCCGGAAGCGGTCGCGCAGGTCCGAGAGTGCCACCACGAGGGCGGGCCCGGGGTCGGCGTCGAAGACGAGCCGCACCGGGTCCTCGCGGCCGCCGATGCCGAGCGGATGCACCTCGAGCGACGGCCGCTGCGTCGTCAGCGTCGGGCTGACCTCGAGCATGTGCGCGCCGAGGATCAGCTCCGATCCGGGCGTGAGGTCGTACGTGTAGTCCTCCATGAGCGAGGCGCCGCCCGGCAGCCCCTCCCCCATGACGTTCGCGATCCGGACGAGCACGGCGGTCTTCCAGTCGCCCTCGGCCCCGAACCCGTAGCCGTCCGCCATGAGGCGCTGCACGGCGAGCCCGGGCAGCTGCCGCAGGGCGCCGAGGTCCTCGAACGTCGTGGTGAAGGCGTCGAAGCCGCCCTCCTCGAGGAACGACCGCAGCCCGAGCTCGAGCCGGGCGCCGTACCGCAGTGACTCCCGCCGCTCGCCGTCCGCCCGCAGCTCGGGCACGACGGCGTACGCCTCGTCGTACTCCGCGACGAGCGCGTCGACCGCGGACTCCTCGGCGGCCGCGACGGCGTCCGCGAGGTCGTTCACGCCCCACGTGTTCACCTGCACGCCGAGCACGTGCTCGGCCTCGGTCTTGTCGCCCTCGGTCACGCCGACGAAGCGCATGTTGTCGCCGAAGCGGGCCAGCTTCATCCGCCGTGCGGTCGAGCGCCCGGCCGCGGCGCGCTGCCAGGTCGCGATGCGATCCGTCACCACCGGATCACTGACGTGGCCGACGACGACCGTGCGCGGCACGTCGAGCCGGGCGAGCATGTAGCCGAACTCGCGGTCGCCGTGCGCGGCCTGGTTGAGGTTCATGAAGTCGAAGTCGATGTCCGCCCACGGCAGCGCGACGTTCGCCTGCGTGTGCAGGTGCAGCAGCGGCTTGTCCAGCGCGTCGAGGCCCGCGATCCACATCTTCGAGGGGCTGAAGGTGTGCATCCACGCGATCACGCCGAGCACCCCGTCGTCGGCGTTCGCCTCGAGCATCGTCCGGCGGATGGCGTCCGCGTCGGTCAGCACCGGCTTCCACACGACCCGGGCCGGCACAGCGGTGCCGAGCTGCCGGGCGATCGCCCGCGACTGGTCGGCGACCTGCGCGAGGGTCTCGGGTCCGTAGAGGTGCTGGCTGCCGGTGAGGAACCAGACCTCGCCGGCGGAGAGGACGGAGGCGGGACGGGGCATCAGGGCTCCTTGTCGGTGGGCTGGCCGTAGACGTGCTGGTAGCGGTCGAAGAGGGCGTCGATCGCCGCCGGCTCGATCGGGTGCGGATCGCCGAGCTGGCGGGCGAGATGGACCGTGCGGGCGACGTCCTCGACCATGACCGCCGCCTTCACGGCGTCGCGGGCGTCGGAGCCGATCGTGAACGGGCCGTGGTTGCGCATCAGGACGGCGCGACTGCGATGACCGGTGAGGGTCTCGACGATGCCGTGGCCGATCGAGTCGTCCCCGATGATCGCGAACGGGCCGACGGGGATGTCGCCACCGAACTCGTCGGCCATGGCGGTGAGCACGCACGGGATCGGCTCCGCGCGGGCCGCCCAGGCCGTGGCGTAGGTGGAGTGCGTGTGCACGACGCCGCCGACGTGCGGCATGTTCCGGTACACGTAGGCGTGCGCGGCGGTGTCCGACGAGGGGCTGCGATGGGCGCCCGGGGTCTCGGCGATCACGCGTCCGTCGAGGTCGCAGAGGATCATGTCGTCCGCCGTGAGCGCGTCGTACGGCACGCCGCTCGGCTTGATGACGAAGAGGTCGGCGCCCGGCACTCGACCGGAGACGTTCCCGCCGGTCCAGACGACCAGGCCGTAGCGCACGAGCTCGGCGTGCAGCGCCGCGACCTCGTCGCGGATCCGCCGGATCGCGGTCTCGACGTCGTCGGTCATGCCGGCAGCTCGATCCCGGCCTCGGGAGCGGCGGCGCCCCGGCTCGCGTAGGCCTCGCGCTTCAGCGCGGCGAGGCGGTGCATGACGTCGTTGCCGCCGCGGCCGAAGTGGTCGTGCAGGGCGGTGTACTCGGCGTAGAGGCGGTCGTAGGCGGCCGCGCGGGTCTCGTCGGGGCGGAAGGCGTCCCGGATCCGCCGCCCCATCTGCGACGCGGCGGTCGCGACGTCGGGATGCGCGCCGGCCGCGACGGCGGCGTGGATGGCGGCGCCGAGCGCAGGACCCTGGTCGCTGCCGATGACCGAGATCGGCATCCGCAGCACGTCGCTGTAGATCTGCATCAGGAACGTGTTCTTGACGAGACCGCCGGCCGCGACGAACTCGTCCACCGGGATGCCGCTCGCGACGTAGGTCTCGACGATCTTCCGGGTGCCGAACGCGGTCGCCTCGATGAGCGCCCGGTACACCTGCTCGGGGCGGGTCGCGAGGGTGAGGCCGACGATCACGCCGGACAGCTCGTGGTCGACGAGGACCGAGCGGTTGCCGCTCTCCCAGTCGAGGGCGATGAGGCCGGATGCGCCGACGGGCTCGGCGCCGGCGAGCTCGGTGAGCACCTCGTGGATGCTGCGGCCCTCGGCGCTCGCGCGGTCGCGGAGCTCCGCGGGTGCGAACCGTTCGACGAACCAGCCGAAGATGTCGCCGACGCCGGACTGGCCGGCCTCGTAGCCCCAGTAGCCGGCGGTGATGCCGCCGTCGACGGCGCCGCACATGCCGGGCACCTCGGCGAAGCGGTCGGCGTTCAGCACGTGGCACGTCGAGGTGCCCATGACGGCGACCATCGTTCCGGGCGCGACCGCATCCGCGGCCGGGACGGTGACGTGCGCGTCGACGTTGCCGACGGCGACCGCGATGCCCTCGGGCAGGCCGGTCCAGGCCGCGGCCTCCGCCGTCAGCCGGCCCGCGGCGGTGCCGAGGTCGGCGATCGGGCCGGCGAGCTTCGTGTCGGCGAAGTCGGCGAAGTCGGGGTTCAGCCCCGCGAGGAACTCGTGGCTCGGGTAGGCGCCGTCCTGGCGGATGCCCTTGTACCCGGCCGTGCAGGCGTTGCGCACGGCGACACCGCCGAGGCGCTCGACGATCCAGTCGGCGGCCTCGACGAAGCGGTCCATCCGGTCGTAGAGCTCGCGGTCCTCCTCGAGCAGCTGCAGGCCCTTCGCGAACTGCCACTCGGACGAGATCATGCCGCCGTACCGGCCGAGCCACGGCTCGTTCCGCTCGGCGGCGAGGTCGGTGATGCGGTCGGCCTGGCCCTGGGCGGCGTGATGCTTCCAGAGCTTCACGTACGAGTGGGGGCGGCCGGCGTACTCGGGCAGCTCGTTCAGCGGGGTGCCGTCGGCGAGCACCGGCACCATCGTGCACGCGGTGAAGTCGATGCCGACGCCGACGACGTCGGCGGGATCGACGCCGGCGGCCTCGACCGCGGCGGGGACGGCGCGCTGCAGCACCTCGACGTAGTCGGCCGGCACCTGGAGCGCCCAGTCGGGCGGCAGCGGCGTGCCGTCGGGCAGCGCCGTGTCGAGCACGGCGTGCGGGTACTCGTGCACGGCCGAGCCGAGCTCGGCGCCGTCCCGCACGCGGACCACGACCGCGCGTCCCGAGAGGGTGCCGTAGTCCACACCGATCACGACCGGCTCGGAAGCGTTCGAATCCGCCATGTCATCCCCGTCGACGAAAGTGAGCGCTCACACTATGCCGGATGCGGGCTCCCGGCGCGACCCCGCCTCGGTGCGGCTGCCTCCGCGGGTGCGCTCCGCCCGAGGTGTCTGCGCGATGGACGGCGATTCTGCGCCGAAGGCCTCCGGATCCGGGGGCGCGTTCTCCTGGACGCACCGCCCCTCCCGGCCGGACCGCCCGCAGGGAGACGGGTCAGGCGGGGCGTGTCGAGGCCCGGACGACGAGGGCCGCGGGCAGGACCCCGTCGTCGGGCTCCGGGTCGTCGCTGAGGAGTGCCGCCAGGCGGTGCATGAGCCGCTCCCCCAGCGCCCCGAAGTCCTGCCGCACGGTGG
>NZ_JAODBE010000191.1 GCF_025463795.1 Amnibacterium sp. | reverse complement strand
CCTGAAGTCGCGAGGCGGTGGGTCGAGGATCCGCTCACCTTCCCCGCCACGACGCGGCAGCTGATCGGGCTGCGGGAGTCGCTGCGGCTCGTGGGACGGCCGGCGCGCCGCCTGTCGGCGTCGCTGCCGGTGCTGATCCAGGTCGGCGCGGACGACACGCTGGGTGGTGCCCGCAGTGTGGAGCGCCTGGTCCGCGCCTACCGGGAGCGCTCCGGCATCACCGACGTCACCGCGATCGTCTACGACGGGGCGCGTCACGAGGTCTACAACGAGACGAACCGGGATCAGGTCATCGCGGACCTGATCGGCTGGATCGAGGAGCACGTGCTGTCGAGAGGAGCCGAGCGCTGATGCACGGGGAGTACAAGGTGCCGGGCGGCAAGCTCGTCGTCGTCGACTTCGACGTGAAGGACGGCCGTATCGCGCGGTTCCGGCTCGCGGGCGACTTCTTCCTCGAGCCCGACGAGGCCCTCGAGCGGGTCGATGCGGCCGTCACCGGGCTGGCCGCCGAGTCGAGTGCGACCGACATCGCGGCCGCCGTCCGCGCCTCGCTGCCCGACGGCGCCGTGCTGCTCGGGTTCACGCCCGACTCCGTCGGCACCGCCGTACGGCGGGCGATCGGCCGGGCCGCCGACTGGCGCGACTTCTCGTGGGAGCTGCTGCACCCCCCGGCCGTTCGGCCCGCCGTGCACCTCGCGCTCGATCAGGTGCTCACCGATGAGGTCGGCGCGGGGCGGCGGCGCCCGACGCTGCGCATCTGGGAGTGGGACGAGCCCGCCGTCGTGATCGGCAGCTTCCAGTCCCTGCGCAACGAGGTCGATCTGGAGAACGCGAAGCGGTTCGGCATCGATGTCGTCCGCCGCATCTCGGGTGGCGGAGCCATGTTCATGGAGGCGGGCAGCGTCGTGACCTACTCGCTGTACGCGCCGGGCGAGCTCGTCGCCGGCATGTCCTTCGCCGAGTCGTACGCGTATCTCGACGACTGGGTGCTGCAGGCGCTGCGATCGCTCGGCATCGACGCGACCTACCAGCCGCTGAACGACATCGCCTCCCCGCTCGGCAAGATCGGCGGCGCGGCGCAGAAGCGCCTCGGCGGCGGTGCCGTGCTCCATCACGTCACGATGAGCTACGACATGGACGGCGAGAAGATGGTCCAGGTGCTCCGCATCGGGCGGGAGAAGATGAGCGACAAGGGCACCGTCAGCGCGGCGAAGCGCGTCGATCCGCTGCGCAAGCAGACGGGTCTGCCTCGCTCGGCGATCATCGAGCGGATGGAGGAGACCTTCGTCCGGCTCACCGGGGCCACCCACGGCGAGCTCACGGCGGGTGAGCTCGCGGCCGCCGAGGAGCTCGTCCGCACGAAGTTCGCCACGGAGGAGTGGCTGAACCGGGTGCCCTGAGCGGCACCCGGTCCGATGTCAGCCGGTGACCGGCTCCGGTCCGTCGGCGATCCGGGGGCGCACGCCGGCCGGCTCGGGCTCCGGCAGCTCCTGCTCCGCGCCGCCCGGTGCGACCATGGCGCCGCCTTCGTGGGCCTTGTCCGCCGCCTCCTGGAGCGCGGACTTGCCGCGCAGCGGCGTCGCCTTCAGGAACCAGCTGAGGACGAACGCGACCGCGACGACCACGAGGCCCGCCCAGAACACCGTCACCATGGCGTTCGAGAAGCCGACGAGGAAGGGCTCCTTCAACGCGCGGCTCGCCGTCGTGAGGAAGGCCGTGTCCCCGTTGAACGCGCCGGTCGTGCCGCCGCCCCCCGAGCCGCTCGGTCCGCTCGACGTGATCCTCGACACGACCTGGTTCACGACCTGGTGCCGTGCGGCCGCGTTCGACAGGTCGACCTGCGCCGGCAGCTGCGCCTTGATCGGGCTCACGATCGTGTCGTAGATCGTCGACATGATCCCGCGGTTGTTCGCGGCGCCCGCCACGGCGGGGTTCAGCGCCGCGTCGAGCGCCGGTCGCACGAGTGACGGGTTCGTGAAGGCGCCCGCGATCGTGTTCGGGATGCGGGTGAACAGCACCGACAGGAGCACCGCGGTGCCCACCGTGCCGCCGATCTGCCGGAAGAACGTCGACGCGCTCGTCGCGACGCCGATGTAGCGGATGTCGACGGCGTTCTGGCTCGCGATCGTGAGGGTCTGCATCAGCTGGCCGAGACCGAGTCCGATGCCGAACATCCCGATCATCGCCCACCAGAGCGGCCGGTCGGCGGTGACGAACGTCATGTAGAAGAAGGCGAGCACGAGCAGCCCGGTGCCCGTGATGGGGAAGATCTTGTACCTGCCGGTGCGCGAGATCAGCTGGCCGGAGACGATCGAGGAGATCATGAGACCGGCGACCATCGCGATCATCGTGAAGCCGGACTGCGTCGGGTTCAGGCCCTGCACGAGCTGCAGGTACAGCGGAACCGTCAGCAGGGCGCCGAACATGCCGAAGCCGACGAGCACGCCGAGCACGGTGGCCACGGAGAACGTGCGGTTCTTGAACAGGGCGAGCGGGATGAGGGCGTTCTCCTTCATCCGCAGCTCGGCGATCACGAAGGCGACGACCCCGAAGGCCGCGAGGCCGTAGCAGAGCCAGGCGCCCCACGACCCCCAGCCCCAGGTGCGGCCCTGCTCCGCCACGATCAGGCCCGGCACGAGAGCCAGGATCACGAACACCGCGCCGAACCAGTCGATCACGGCGCTGCCGTGCCGCTTCGGGAGGTGCAGGAAGCGGGTCACCATGAACAGGGAGAACACGCCGATCGGCAGGTTGATCAGGAACACCCAGCGCCAGCCGCTGATGAAGAGGATCTGGCCGGCCCCCGCGAACAGGCCGCCGACGAGCGGGCCGATGACGCTCGAGGTGCCGAAGACCGCCAGGAAGTAGCCCTGGTACTTCGCCCGCTCGCGCGGCGCGAGGATGTCGCCCATCACGGTGAGGGCGAGCGACATGAGGCCGCCCGCGCCGATGCCCTGCACCGCGCGGAAGGCGGCGAGCGAGTACATGCTCCAGGCCGTGCCCGACAGCAGCGAGCCGACGAGGAAGATGCCGATCGCCGTCAGGAAGATCGGTCGGCGGCCGAAGATGTCGGACAGCTTGCCGAGGATCGGCGTCGAGATCGTCGAGGTGATGAGGTAGGCGGTGGTCACCCACGCCTGCTCGCTGAGGCCGTGCAGGTCGTCCGCGATGGTGCGGATGGCCGTGCCCACGATGGTCTGGTCGAGCGAGGCGAGGAACATCCCGCTCATCAGGCCGAAGATGATGAAGAGGATCTGCCGGTGCGTCATGACGACGGCGGCGCCCGAGCCAGGAGCCGGGGAACCGGCTGCGGCGGCGGGTGGGGCACTTGCGGTCGTCATGGGGACTCCTGCCCGGAAAGTTGCGCAGCGTGCAAAATACCCCACTCCGGAGGGTGCCGGAGCCCCGGGGGTCGCCGGGCGGGCTCTATGCTCCGGCGATGCGCAGGAGCAGGGGTCGGATCGCCGCTGGTCTCGCCGTCGGCGGCCTCCTCTGCGCCCTCTCGGCCTGCACCGCGACCCCCGTGCACGCCCATGCGACGGCGGCCCCCGTCACCCGCAGCCCCGCTCCCGCCACCCGGCCGTCGAGCCCGTCGCCCTCCCCCACCCCGACCTTCGACCGGGCCGCGCACTCCATCGACGACCCGGCCGGCATCTGGGTCGTCGTCGACAAGCTGCGTCCGCTGCGGCCCGCCTCGTTCGTACCGCCCGACCTCGTGACGGTCGACGTGCCCCACACGAATCCGCCGATCCTGCGTCGGGTCGCCGCCACCGCCGCCGAGCAGCTGTTCGCAGCCGCCGGGCGGGCCGGCATGCGGCTCGCGTCGAACAGCACCTACCGGCCGTTCGACGACCAGCAGCGGATCTACGCAGGGGATCGCAAGCGGGTCGGCGTCGCCGGGGCGGACCGCCTGACCGCGCGCCCGGGGTACAGCGAGCACCAGACCGGGCTGGCGATCGACATCGGCAGCGCCGGCGGGCACTGCGACCTCGACCCGTGCTTCGCCACGACGCCGCAGGGGCGCTGGCTGGCGGCGGATGCCTGGCGATACGGCT
>NZ_JAODBE010000163.1 GCF_025463795.1 Amnibacterium sp. | reverse complement strand
CCGGCGTGAAGCCGAACCCGGCGCTCGACGCGATGGACCTGCCGCGCGGCCCGAAGGGCCACGTCGTCGCGAACTCGCGGCTCCAGGTCGTCCGCGAGGACGGCTCCTGGGTGCGCGGCGCATGGGCGGCCGGCGACATCGCGCAGATCCCCGACACGACCAAGCAGCAGCAGCCGGCGTTCTACCCGCCGAACGCGCAGAACGCGCTCCGGCAGGCGGTGCTGCTCGGCGAGAGCATCCCGAAGGCGATCCGCCGCCGGCGCCCGCGGCCCTACGTGCACTACACGCTCGGCACGGTCGCGTCGTACGGCGTCCTGCACGGTGCGGCCAACATCCACGGCGTGCAGCTGAAGGACGTGTGGGCGTGGCTCGCGCACCGCGGGTACCACCTGCTCGCGATGCCCACCACGGACCGGAAGATCCGGATCCTCGCCGGCTGGGTCGCCGACGCCCTCGGGCGAACGGATCTCACGCCGACGGACGACCTCGAGGACCCGCGCCACGACTTCCGGGTCGAGGCGCAGAAGGCAGGAGCTGCACGATGAGCGACGTCAACGACGAGAACGATCTCGGCCATCCGTCGCAGGCCGAGGGGGAGGACCCGGGCGTCGAGCCGGAGATCGTGCTCGAGCCGGAGGGCAAGCCGTCCCAGTCCGAGGGCGAGGACCCCGACCACCCCGACGAGCACGAGGTGCTCGATCCGGCCGAGCCCGACTGACCGGTGGCGCTCTCGATCGGCGCCGTCGTGCTGCGGGTGCGCGACCTCGATCGCGAGGTCGCCTTCTGGAGCGCGGCGCTCGACCTCGTGCAGCGGTCCGCGCCCGAGGACGACTGGGTGAGCCTCCGACCGCGGGCGGGCCACGGCGTCAGCCTCTCGTTCGACCTGAAGCGCTCGGAGTACGCGCTCCCGCCGCGATTCCACCTCGATCTCTACGCGGACGACCGGGCGGCGGAGGTGCGGCGCCTCGTCTCGCTCGGCGCGACCGAGATCCCGCTCGAGCACCGCGGCGAGGTGGACTGGACGCTCATGGCGGATCCCGAGGGGAACCGTTTCGACGTCTGCGACCTGCCGGCCGACGGCCGGAGCGAGCCGTCGGCTCAGTAGCCGCGGAGCCGGGTGATGGCGCGGCGGTCCCGCTTCGTCGGCCGCCCGGCGGCCAGGTCGCGGAGCACCTTCGCCGGCGTCTCCTCGCGCGGCGGAGGCGGCGGGGTGCGGTCCTCGAACGCCGTCGCCGCGACCTCGGCGCTGCCGCGCTTCTCGAGCAGGGCGGTGACGCCGAGGATCCTCTCGTGGGCGACCTGCGCCCGCACCTCGTCGCCGACCCGCACGACGTGGGCCGGCTTCACCTTCTCGCCGTTCACCGACACGTGGCCCGCCCGGCAGGCGGCGGTCGCCAGCGACCGCGTGCGGTAGGCGCGGACGGCCCACAGCCACACGTCGACCCGAACCCGATCCGCCATCGCGAGGCAGTGTAGGCGGCTCAGCCGACCCCGAGGTGCGTCGTCAGGAAGCGGACCGTCGCCGCGAGCAGGCGCTTGCGGGACTCGGCCCTGCGGTACTCGTGGCCCTCGCCCGCCAGCTCCAGGTACGCCACCTCGCGGCCGGCGGCCTCGAGCGCGGCGACGACCTGCCTCGCCTCGCCGATGGGCACGTTCGTGTCGTGCTCGCCGTGCGCGACCAGCACCGGCACGGTGATCTCCGCCGCCCGGGGCAGCGGTGAGATCGCTTCGAGCAGCGCGCGGTCCTTGACCGGATGCCCGTACTTCGTGACCGCTGCTGCCCCGATCCACGGTTCCGTGTCCCGGTAGAAGGTCGTGAGGTCGCTCATCCCGCACACGTCGACGCCGGCGGCGAACCGGCCGGCGGAGAAGACGAGCGAGGCGAGCGTGAGGTAGCCGCCGTAGGACCTGCCGCCCACCGCGATCCTCGACGGCGACGCGATCCCGGCGCGCACCAGATGGTCGGCTGCGGCGCGCACGTCCGCGAACGCGTCCCATCGCCCCTCGAGGTCGTCGGCGTGCACGAACTCCCGGCCGAAGCCCGACGAGCCGCGGATGTTCGGCGCGAGCACGGAGATCCCGGCGAGGGCGAGCGCCTGGTGCTGCGGGTTGAAGGTGGGGCGCTCCTGCGCCTCCGGGCCGCCGTGCAGGGCGATGTACGCGGGAGCGTCCGGTCCCGCGTCGGCCGCCCGGTAGAGCCAGCCGGTGAGCGGCAGGCCGTCCTCGCCCGCGAACCGTTCGAGGGTCGGCGTGAGCAGGCCGCTCGGCTCGCGCGGTGCCGCCGTCACCCGCCGCCAGCGGTGGTCGCGGGTGTCGAGCTGCCAGAGCTCGCGGGACCGCGCCGGTCCCTCGACGCCGAGCACGACGGTGTGCCCGTTGCGGGACAGCACCGGTGTCGTCGCGACGAGCCCGGGCAGGCCGGGGATCGGTGTGCGCTCGTGCGTGGTCGTGTCGAACAGCTCGAGCTCGCTCGATCCCGCCACGTTCCAGACGAGCAGCAGCAGCCGGCCCGCGTCGTCCGCGTCGACGGCCTCCAGCTCCGCGTCGTCGCGTCGCGCGAGGGTGCGCGGCTCGCCGCGGTGGCCGTTCGGCCCGAAGGGCAGGCCGAGGAGCTGCGTGCGCGGCAGCCCCACGTCGGAGGCGAGGTAGACGTACAGCGGCCCGGAGTCGCCCTCGGGCGCGGGCCGGATGAGCGCCGTCTCGGTCGATCCGGTGCCCGCGGGCAGCAGCGGCACGTGTGTGTCCTCGAGCCGGTCGACGACGACGACGAACTGACGGCCGCGTTCACCGTCGACCACGACGGCGAAGCGCTCCTCGAGCGAGAGGTCGAGCACGTGGAGCAGGCCGCCGGTCGCGAGCGGATCGAGCATGCCGGTGCGCGGATCGGCGAGGAACGACCGGGACAGGCGGCCCGGGCCCGGCGAGGGGACGGTCACGACCACCCGGTGCCCGCTGCGGGCCCAGGGCCCGAGCTCGGCGTGCTCATCGCTGCCGCCGGCGATGCGGCGGGCGTCGGTGCCGTCGGGGCGCACCACCCACACCTCGGTGCGCACCCCGCCGTCGGTCGCGACGACGCAGGCGAGCCAGCGGCCGTCCGCCGACCACGACACCTCCAGCACGGGATCGGTCGATAGCGGGATGCGCGTCGCGGGCGGCGGCTCGCCCTCCTGCCGGACGTCCTGCACCCACACCTCAGGCACGCCGGACCGGTCGCTGATGAACGCGATCCGCATGCCGTCGGGGGTGAGGGTCGGCCCCCAGCTGCCCCAGGCGTCGACGAGGGCGGTGCCGGTGCGGATCGCGGCGTCGGTGCCCACCGCGGCGTCGGTCGTCATCCGACCCCGTGCCGCTGCAGCCACAGCTCGAGCAGCCCGAGCTGCCACAGCGCGTTGCTGCCGAGCGGCGTCCGCTCGGCGTTCGGGTCCGCCAGCATCCGCTCCACCGTCTCCGGCCGGAACAGGCCGCGACGACGGGCGACCGGGTCGGTGAGGGCGTCGCGGACGCGTGCGAGCAGCGGGCCGTCGAGCTGCCGGATGGCGGGCACCGGGAAATGGCCCTTGACGCGGTCGAGGACCGCGTCCGGGACGAGGCCCCGGCTGGCGCGCTTCAGCACGCCCTTGCCGCCGTCGGCGAGCTTCAGGTCCGGGGGGACCGTCGCTGCGAGCTCCACGAAGTCGTGGTCGAGGAACGGCACCCGCGCCTCGAGACCCCAGGCCATGGTCATCGTGTCGACGCGCTTCACCGGGTCCTCGACGAGCATCACCGTCGTGTCGATCCGCAGGGCGGCGTCGACGGCGGTCTCCGCGCCGTCGGCGGCGAAGCGGTCGGCGAGGAACCGCCCCGGCGGGTCGTCGGGCGGCAGCCACTCCGGGTTCAGCAGCGCGCGCATCCCGGCCCACGTCCGGTCGGCGAAGACCGCGGCGTAGGCGTCGACCGCGTCGTCGCGGTCCACGTCCGAGAGCGGCGGGTACCACTCGTACCCGCCGAGCACCTCGTCGGCGCCCTGCCCCGACTGCACCACCTTGACGGACTTCGACACCTGCTCGGCGAGCAGGAAGAAGGCGACGCAGTCGTGGCTCACCATCGGCTCGCCCATCGCGCCGATCGCCGCGTCGACGGCCCCGGGGAGCCGGTCGGAGGGCACCGGGATGCGTGTGTGCTCGGTGCCGAACGTGCGGGCGACGAGATCGGAGTAGGCGAACTCGTCGCCGGACTCGCCGCCCGCGTCCTCGAAACCGATGCTGAAGGTGGCGAGGTCGTGCTGCCCGGCCTCGGCGAGCAGGGCGACGACGAGGGAGGAGTCGAAGCCGCCCGACAGCAGCACCCCGACCGGCACGTCCGCGACCATCCGCCGCTGCACGGCGGCGCGGAGCGCCTCGAGCAGGGCCTCCTGCCAGTCGCGCTCGGACCAGCCGGAGCGGGCCGGGTCGCGGCTGAAGTCCGGCGACCAGTAGACGTGCTCGCGGCTCGTCCCGTCGCGCTCGATCACCCGCACGGTGGCGGGCGGCAGCTTGCGGATGCCGGTCAGCACGGTGCGCGGCGCCGGCACGACCGCGTGGAAGCTGAGGTAGTGGGCGAGCCCCACCCGGTCGAGCCCGGTGTCGACGCCCCCGCCGTCGATCAGCGCCTGCGGCGTGGACGCGAAGCGCAGCAGGCCGGGGCGCTCGTCGAGGTAGAGCGGTTTGATGCCGAGCCGGTCGCGCGCGAGGATCACCCGGCCGCTGTCGTGCTCGGCGATCGCGAGGGCGAACATGCCGCGGAAGTGGTGCACGAAGTCCTCGCCCCACTCGTGCCACGCCTTCAGCACGACCTCCGTGTCGGAGGTCGAGACGAACCGGTGCCCGGCCGCCACGAGCTCGTCCCGGAGGGCGCGGTAGTTGTAGATGCAGCCGTTGAAGACGATCGTCGCGCCCGTCTCGGCGTCGACCATCGGCTGCGCCCCTCCGGGGGAGAGGTCGATGATCGCGAGGCGCCGGTGCCCGAACGCCACCGGTCCGCGCCGCCACAGGCCCTCGCCGTCGGGACCGCGGTGCACGAGGCACGCGGTCATCCGCGCGATCGCGGCCTCGTCCGGCGCACGCCCGTCGAACCGGATCTCACCCGCCACCCCGCACATGCCTCCCCCTCACCGTCCGTGGTCGTGCTCGTGGTCGTGGTCGGGCGCCTCGCGCACGATCCACGTGTCCTTGGCGCCGCCGCCCCGCGAGGAGTTGACGACGAGGCTGCCCTCGGGCGCGACCCGCGTGAACGCCACCGGCACGAGGGCCAGGTCCCGGCGCCGGCGGCCCGTCGCGTAGACGAACGCGCGCAGGTCGACGTGCCGCGGCTGCAGGTGCCCGTGATCGAGCGACGGCGCGCTCGACAGCGGCACCACCTCCTGCGCGACCCACGCGGCGGGCTCGGCGGCGATCTCGCCGCGCCGTGCCGCCACCTCGGCGGCGCTCGCGGCCGGCCCGATCAGCACCCCGCGCCCCCCGGATCCGTCGACCGGCTTCGTGACGAGCTCGCCGACCCGCTCGAGCACGCCGCGGCGCTCCGCCTCGTCGGCGGTCCGGTAGGTCGGGACGCTCTCGAGCAGCGGCCGCTCGTCCAGGTAGTAGCCGATCAGCTCGGGCACCGAGCGGTACATGCCCTTGTCGTCCGCGATGCCGTTGCCCGGCGGGTTCACGAGCACGACGCCGCCCGTCTCGGCGACGGCGAGGACCTCCGCGCCGATCGGCCGTCCCGACCGATCGACGAGATCGGCGAGCTCGGGGTCGAGGCGCAGGTAGAGCGCACCGATCGTGTCGCGGGATCCGCGCCGAGTCACGACGCCGTCGGCGACGTCGAGGTCGTCGGCCTGCAGGAGCAGCAGTCCCGCACCGTCCGCGAGACGGCGGTGCTCGAACCAGGCGGCGCTCGCCGGTCCGCTCGAGAGCAGGGCGCCGCGGGTGCCGGGCCGGGCGCGGGCGAGCACGGTGCGCCGCAGCTGCTCGTACACGACGGCGGGATCGAGCAGGTGCGCCGGCCGCGGCAGGTCGGGGAGGACGGCGTCCAGCAGCTGCCGCACCGCGATCGCGTAGGCGACGCCCGACGGGTTGCGGAGGTTGTCCTCGAGCACGCGCCAGCCGCCGTACTCGTTGCGCACGAGGTCGAACCCGGCGATCGGGATCCGGAGCGTGTTCCGCGGCAGCCGGCCCGCCTCGGGGCGCCAGCCCGGGGCCAGGTGCACGTCCTCCTCGCGCAGCACGCCGTCGGCGACGATCCGGGCGGGACCGTACGCGTCCTCGAGGAACGCCTCGAGCGCCCGGGTCCGCTGGAGCAGCCCGGCCTCCAGCTCCGCCCACTCGTGCCGGTGCACGAGGCGCGGGACGAGGTCCACCGCGAACGGCTGCTTCGCGCCGTCCACCCCGAACTCGAGGCCCTGCTCGCGGGTCCACGCCACGCGCCGCGCCTCCCGCTCGGCGACGCCGTCCGGGCCGAGGTCGGTGAAGAAGCCGACGATCCGCTCGTAGTCGGGCCTCGGCGCCGCGTCCGCGCCGACGCCCTCGTCGCCGGCGCGGTACCGGTAGCGGTGCAGCGGCGGCCGGTTCGGGGAGCCGCCGCTCGCCGGTGCCTCCGTCTCCTGCACGACGAGGCGCATGACGTCGGCGAGGTCGCCCTGCCGGGCGAACGCCGTCCGCTGGCGGTCCGCCGAGTTGCCGCGGGCGAGCACGGCCTCGGCGAGGTCCAGGACCTCCTCGAGGTCGCCCGCCTCCTCCAGGGCCGGGCGGACCCGGGCGATGAGGGTCTGGACGGCGTCGGCCGCCGGAACCGGCTGCGGATGGTCCGAGTCGTCGAGCAGGCGGCCTGCGAGGCCGCCGCGGGCCGCCTGCCAGATCGCGGCGCGGTGCAGGGGCAGCGGCCGCAGGCGCCGCGGCTCGTCGGCCGCGATCTCGAGCTCGGCCGTGCGCACGAGCGCGCGGAACAGGCCCGCGATGAGCACGGCGTCGTCGACGACGGGGCACGCGTCGCAGACCCGCAGCTCGAGCGTCGGCGCGTGGCTGGACGGGCGCACGTCGAAGTAGGCCATCTTCGCGTCGGCGATCACGCCGGAGCGGATCAGGTCCTCGAGCAGCTCGTCGTACTCGGCGGCGCTGTCGAGCGGGCCCGTCGCGCCGGCGCTCGGCCAGCGCTGCCAGATGATGGTGCGGATCGACGCGTAGCCGGTGTCCTGCCCGTTCCAGTACGGGGAGCTCGCGGAGAGAGCGAGCAGCACGGGCAGATGCCGCGCGATCCGCTGCGCGGCCTCGACCGCGAGATCGCGGGACTGGACGCCGACATGGATCTGGGTGCCGCAGATGAGCTGCTCGTCGACGAGCAGCCGGTACTGCTCCTGCATGCGCCCGTAGCGACCGGTCGCCGTCAGCTCGAAGTCGCGGAACTCGCTGCGCGGCGCGGTGCCGACGGCGGCGACCCCGAGGCCCTCGCGCCCGGCGACCTCGATCAGGCCGCGGCGGAGCCGGAGCAGCTCGCCGCGGAGGCCGTCCAGCGTGGTGACCACGTCCGTGTTCGTCTCGACCGTGGTGCGCTGGATCTCGGCCGAGAAGCCGTCCGCGGGCAGCTTCGCGAGGAGCTGCGGCGCGCGCGCGGCGAGCTGCCACCGCGCCGTGTCGATGAGGTGCAGCTCCTCCTCGGCGCCGAGCGTCGCACGGGCCCCCATGGCGCCACCCTAGCGAGGGAGGGGGAGCCGGCTCAGGCCTCTTGGCGCTCGATCAGGCAGTCGAAACCTCCCCGGAACACGCCTCATCCGGGCAGGGAGCCGAGCGCGAGGCCCGCCGCCGCGAGCGCGACGCAGGCGGCCGGGACGACGAGCGCGTTCGTCAGCGCCGCGAGCGGGCGCCGGGCGGCGACGAGGGCGACCGTCTCGACGCTCGCGGCGCTGAAGGTGGTGTATCCCCCGAGGAAGCCGGTGCCGGCGACGAGCCGGAGGGCGTCGGGGAGGGCGCCGGCGCCGGCGAGGCCGGCCACGAGGCCGAGCAGCAGCGAGCCCGACAGGTTGATCAGGACGGTGCCCGCGGGGAACGCGGTGCTGATCCGGGAGCGCACCGCGGTGTCGAGCAGGAAGCGGGCGACCGCGCCGAGGCCACCCGCGAGCGCGACGAGCGCGAGGAGCGCGGGGCTCATGCGCGGCGTCCCACCCGCTCGCCGAGCGCAGCGGCGAGCATCCCCGCGAGCACCGACCCGAGCCCGTAGGCCACGGCCTCGGGAATCCGGCGGCCGTCGAGGAGCACGGCCGTGTCGACGGCGAGCGCACTGAAGGTGGTGAACCCGCCGAGCACGCCCGTGCCGAGCAGGAGCCGTGTCCGGCGGCGGCGGCCGGCGTCGGGGCCGCGCCCGGCGAGGGCGGCGAGCAGCGTCCCGAGGGCGAACGCCCCGACGACGTTGATCCCGATGGTCGAGACGGGCACCGCGCCCAGGGGCGGCACCAGCAGCCCGACGAGGGCGCGCAGGGCGGTGCCGACGGTGCCGCCGGCGAAGACGGCGAGCACCTCGACCGCCGGCGGGACGGCGGATCGCGGGGCGGGCACCCCTCGATCCTGCCGGTGCGTGCCGTCCGGCGCGCTACGCGACGCCGGTGGCGCCGAGCAGGTGACCGATCAGGAAGGTGAGCAGCAGGGCGAGGCCGCCCCCGATCACGGTGCGCAGCGTCGGCCGGAGCGGGTGCGCGCCGCCGAGGCGGGCTCCGATCGCCCCGGTGAGCGCGAGGGCGAGGATCACCACCACCACGGTGGCGGGGATCCTGACCACGGCGGAGAGCAGCGTGATCGCGAGCAGCGGCAGGATGCCGCCGGACAGGAACGAGACCGCGGACGCGATCGCGGCGCTCCACGGGTTCGCCTCCTCGTGGGGCAGCCGGCCGCGTGCCGCCCGCTGGCTGTCGCGCTGGCTGCTCACCGAGACGTACTCGCCGAGCGCCATGGACACGGCGCCGCCGATGAGCGCGGCGAGGCCGGCGACGAGGATGGGGCCGCTGTTCGCCGTGGCGCCCGCGACGCCGACGACGATCGCCGCGACGGAGACGATGCCGTCGTTCGCTCCGAGCACCCCGGCGCGCAGCCAGTTCGCCCGGCGGGTGGCGGCGCCCCCGTCGTCGGGCTCGACGTCGAGCGTCTCGGCGTCGTCCGTCACCTGGGTCATGGGTCCATCGTGCGCGCCACGTCCGGCGTCCGCCAGCAAGGGAAGGCGATCCTTCCCCGCGTCGGGCCGGTTCAGCGCAGCCCGATCCGGTAGCCCTGGCCGCGGACGGTCTCGATCAGGTCGCGCTCCGTCTTCCGCCGGATCGCGTGCACGTAGGTGTCCACCGTGCCCGGGCCGGCGTCCGGGTCGAACACGCGCCGCAGGATCGTCGCCCGGGAGAACGCGCGCTCCGGTTCGGCGGTGAGCAGCTCGAGCAGCGCGGTCTCGCGCGGCGTGAGCGCCACTCGGCCCTCGTAGGGCGACTCGATCGCGTTGCGGGCGGGCAGCAGCTCCCACTCGCCGATCCGGGTCGCCGGCGCTCCGTGGGTGCGCAGCAGGGCGCGGATCCTCGCGTGCAGCTCGTCGAAGTCGAACGGCTTCACGAGGTAGTCGTCGGCGCCGGCGTCGAGCCCGGACACCCGGTCGGGCACGGTGCCGAGCGCGGTGAGCATGAGCACCGGCATCGCGGATCCGGCCCTCCGGAGCTCCTCGACGAGCGCGACGCCGTCGAGGCCGGGCAGGCGACGGTCGACGACCGCCACGTCGTAGTCGCCGGTGAGCGCGGCCGCGAGCCCGCCGGTGCCGTCGGCGACCAGCCGAACCGCGTACGCGTCGCCGAGCGCCTCGAGCAGCAGCGGGCCGAGCCGCGGGTCGTCCTCGACCGCGAGCAGGGTGGGTCGCTCCTCGGAAGGTGGCACGAGGGCATCGTGCTGGATGCGGCGCTGAGACGCCACTCACATCGGGGAGGATGGACCCCGTGGGGTTCGTGCTGACCGCGATCGGCGAGGCGCTCGCCAAGGCCGCCGCGATGGGCTGGCAGATCCTCTGGCCGCTGATCCTCGGGTTCGCCCTGTCCGCCGTCGTCCAGGCGGTCGTCCGCCGCGACCGGGTGGCCCGGCTGCTCGCGGGCAGCGGACCGCGGTCGGTCGCCATCGCGACGGGGCTCGGCGCCGCGTCGTCGTCGTGCTCCTACGCCGCCGTCGCGCTGGCCCGCGCCCTGTTCCGGCGCGGCGCCTCGTTCACCTCGGCGATGGCGTTCGAGATCGCGTCCACGAACCTCGTGCTGGAGCTCGGCCTCATCCTCGCCATCAGCCTCGGCTGGCGGTTCACGCTCGCCGAGTTCGTCGCGGGGCCGCTCATGATCGTGCTCGTCGCGCTCGGCTTCCGCCTCTGGCTGCGCGGGCGGATCGTGGAACGGGCCCGCGAGCAGGCCGAGCGCGGGATCCCCGGCAGCATGGAGGGGCACGCCGGCATGGACATGTCGGTCGCGGGCGACCGCCCGTTCCTCGCCCGCCTGCTGTCCCGCGACGGCGTCGTCTCCACGAGCCGGTACTTCGTCATGGACTGGGCCGCCGTGCTCCGCGACATCGTGATCGGCCTGCTCATCGCGGGCGCGTTCGACGCGTGGGTGCCGCGCGCGTGGCTGCGCGCCGTGTTCCTGACCGGCGACCCGACGGCCGCATTCGTGCTCGGACCCCTGATCGGGCCGCTGATCGCGGTCGTCAGCTTCGTCTGCTCCGTCGGCAACGTGCCCCTCGCGGCGGTGCTCTGGAACGGCGGCATCAGCTTCGGCGGTGTCATGGCCTTCGTCTTCGCCGACCTGCTCATCCTGCCGATCCTCGTCATCCACCGCCGCTACTACGGCACGCGCGCGATGCTCGGCATCGCCGGGACCTTCTATCTCGCCATGGCGCTCGCCGGGTACGTGATCGAGGTGCTGTTCACCGTGCTGCACCTCGTGCCCACCGAGCGGAGCGCGCGGGTCCTCGATGCAGGGATCTCGTGGGACTACACGACGTGGCTCGACCTCCTGTTCCTCGCCGTCGCGGTGTTCCTGCTCGTCGTCTTCGTGCGCTCCGGCAGCTGGCCGATGCTCGGGATGATGGGCGGGTCACCGGACGCCGGGCACGACCACGGGCATCACGACCATGGTTCAGCGGCGGCGCACCCCGGTCACGAGGAGCACGCCGGCCACGGTGATCTGCACGAGGGCCGCCCGGCGCCACCGGCGTGACAGCAGGACCACCGGCACCATCGAGGCCAGGTGGGCCAGATCGACGACGGCGCCGAGGGCACCCCAGCCGGTCGTGGCCGTCGCCCAGGCCTGCAGCACCTGGCGAGCACCGAGGACGCGGTAGACCACCAGGTCGCCGGCGCGGGGCGCGTGCCCGAGCTCCCGGGTCGCGACGGCGGACGGTGCCGTCAGGTCGAGCACGCCGGCGGTCAGGCGCACGAGGTCGACGGGTCGCCAATCGGTCATGGGGTGCTCCTTCTCCCGAGCGGTGGCGTGTACTGCAGCAGAGGTTCCTTGCGGGGAGCCGCAGGCGCCGTGAGGGAGGGCTCCAGGGCGCACGGATACCGTTCGTCGCATGGCACCGCACCACCCCTATCCGTCGGTCAAGCCGCCCCAGGTGGTGCTCGTGCGCCACGGCGAGACCGACTGGAGCCGCACGGGGCGGCACACGGGCTTCACCGACGTCGGCCTGACCGAGGAGGGCGAGCGGCGCGCTCGCGCGGTCGGCCCCGTGCTCGCCGAGCGCGACTTCGGCCTCGTGCTCTCGAGCCCCAGGCGGCGGGCGATGCGCACGGCGGAGCTCGCCGGCTTCGGCGACCGGATCGAGACGACGGAGGATCTCGCCGAGTTCGACTACGGCGCCTACGAGGGCCTGACGACGCCGCAGATCCACGAGCAGCGGCCCGACTGGGATCTCTGGCGCGACGGCTGCCCGCCGGGGGAGACGCCTGGGGAGACGGCGGGCCAGGTGCGGATCCGCGTCGAGCGCGTGCTCGCGCGCGCGCAGCCCGTGCTCGACACCGGCAAGGACGTCCTCCTCGTCGCCCACGGCCACGTCCTGCGGGCGCTCGGCGCCGCCTGGATCGGGCTGCCGCCGGACGGCGGCGGGAACCTCGTGCTCTCGACCGCCGGCATCGCCGAGCTCGGGTTCGAGCACGGCAAGCGGGTGCTCGATCTGTGGAACGCGGTGCCCTGAGTGGTGGGCGACGCCTTCGCGATGCGGGCCCGCTCGTTCGGCGGGGCCGCCGACGCCTATGCCACCGGCAGGCCGACCTATCCCGGCGAGGCGGTGGCGTGGCTCGTGGCCGGCGTCCGGCGGGTCGTGGACGTGGGCGCCGGCACGGGGAAGCTGACCACCGGGCTCCTCGCCGCCGGCTGCGAGGTCGTGGCGGCCGTCGACCCGGATCCGGGGATGCTCGCCACCCTGGAGCGGGAGGTCCCCGGCGTGCCCGTGCTCGTCGGGACGGCCGAGTCCGTGCCGCTGCCGGACGGCTCCGTGGACGCGGCGGTGCTCGGTCAGGCCTGGCACTGGGTCGATCCGGAGGCGGCGTCCGCCGAGCTCGGCCGCGTCGTGCGGCCGGGCGGGGTGCTCGGACTCCTCTGGAACATCCGGGACGAGGGCGTGCCGTGGGTGGCGGAGCTCGGCGCGATCATGCACGGCAGCGCCGCCGAGCAGATGATCGACGGGGGCGCCGTGCACGTCGCCGCACCCTTCGGCCCGCTCGCCGAGCACCGGGTGACGTGGAGCGTGCCGCGCACGCCCGACGAGATCGTCGCCCTGGCGGCGTCTCGCAGCTACCTCATCGCCCTGCCGGAGGACGACCGGGCCGCCGTCCTGGAGCGGATCCGCGATCTGCTCGCCGCGCATCCCGCCACGACGGGCCGGGACCGGATCGACCTGCCCTACGTCACCTACGCCTTCCGGGCGGTGCGCGACTGAGGCGTCAGGGCCAGAGGCGTTCGAAGCGCCAGCCGTCGTGCTCCCGCCGGTAGCGCAGCCGCTGCTCGCCGACGTCGTGCCGCGACTGCCAGAACTCCACCTCGGCCGGGGCGACGAGGTAGGCGGCCCAGTCCGGGTCGACGAGCTCGGGATCCGCCTGCAGCCGGGCCTCGGCCCGGCGGATCCGCGACGCGGCGTCCCCCGGGAGGGGTGCGCTCTGCCGGCCGGCGAGCGTGGCGGCGCGCGACGTGGCGCCCCTCGCCCGGAAGGCGGCGGCGGCGCGGTCGGCGTCACCGCGGACGACGCTGCCCGTCACCCGCACCTGCCGGGACTGCTCGCGGGCGTACCAGACGAGCGAGGCGACCGGGTTCTCGGCGAGGTCGCGGCCGGTGGGGCCGGACGCGCTCGTCGCGAACCAGAATCCGTCCTCCGTGACGTCGGACAGCAGGACCGTGCGGGCGCTCGGGGTGCCGTCGGCGGTCGCGGTCGCGAGGGTCACGGTGCGGGCGGCGAGCACGCCGGCGCCGACGGCCGCCCGGATCCAGTCGGTCAGCAGCGGCCACGGCTCCGCCGGCGGCGCGTCGACCGCCCACGCGGGTTCGCCCGTCGGCCGGGTCGAGGAGGCGGCGAGCAGCTCGGCGAGGGAGAAGCGCACGGCCGAACCGTACGAGATCCCGCTGGGAGCAGGAGCCCGCCCGGTCAGGCGAGGCGCTCGTTCGCGTACACCGCCATCGCGTCCCGGAAGTACGCCGCGACGCCCGGGGAGACGCGGTCGTAGGTCGCACGGAACCGCTCGTCGTCCACGTACATCCGCCCGAGCGCGGTGAACGCTTCGGCGTCCGGGGTCCACATGCGGCTGATCGAGGCGTGCAGGGCCTCGATCTCCGCCTGCACCGCCGGCGCCTCGACGGGCGTGCCGGCCGCGCGCAGCTCGGCCATCCGGACGATCTGCGCCGTCGTCTCCCGCTGCATCCGCTCGGTGTCGGCCGGCGTGAGGGTGGCGGTGAACCGCTCGGAGGCGGCGGCCTCCTCCGGCCAGCGCTCCCGCGCCTCCGCCTCGTACTCGCTCGGGTCGAATCCTTCGAAGAGGTTCTCGGGTCGCTCGATGGTCATCGGTGCACTCCTCGCGTGCTCGGACAGCTCCCGGATGGTGCGTTCGACCGTGGCCGCCATGCGACCGAGCCGCGCCCGCTCCGCGAGCAGGCGGCGGTGGTGCTCGCGCAGCGCGTCGAGCTCGTCCCGCTGCTCGTCGAGCAGCGCGGCGATCTCGGTCAGGCCGAGGCCCAGCGCCTTCAGGACGAGGATCCGCTGCAGACGCAGCAGCTCCTGGTCGCCGTAGAAGCGGTAGCCGTTGCTGCCGACCGAGGCCGGCAGCAGCAGCCCGATCGCCTCGTAGTGCCGCAGCGTGCGGGACGTGACGCCCGACATGCGGGCGACGTCCCCGATCGCGACCTCGGCCACCGTCGTGCTCCCTCCGTGCCGGACGTTCCGGCGGTTCCCGACGGTAGGGGCTGCCGTTACGGCAGGGTCAAGCGCCGACGTCGATGAGGATCTTGCCCGTCGTCCCGGCCTCCACGGCCCGGTGCGCATCGGCGGTGCGCTCGAGCGGGAAGCGGACGACGGGCAGGCCGGCCTCCTCGCCGATCCGGAGCGCGCCCGCCGCCACCGCGGCGGTCACGCCGGCCACGGCGGCGTCCTTCGCGTCGTCGGGCGCCGTGTAGGTGAGCAGGAACCGCCAGATCAGGTTCTTCGTCATCGACGGCCGCACCTCGAGCCGCATCGGCTCGCTGCGGTCGGTCGCGTAGACGACCGCGGTGCCGTCCGGGCGGAGCACCTCGGCGTCGAGCCCGGCATTCGCGTGCGGGTTCACCTCGACGACGAGGTCCACGCCGCCGGGGACGAGCGCCTGCACGCGGGCCGCTGCGTCCTCGGAGCGGTAGTCGACGACGTCGTGGGCGCCCGCCGCCCTGGCGAGGGCCGCCTTCTCGGGTGACGACACCGTGGTGAGCACGCGGGCACCCGCCCACACGGCCAGCTCGATGGCGGCATGGCCGACCGCGCCGGCCCCGCCTGCGACGAGCACCGTGCGGCCGGCGAGCGCGCCCGGTGCGAGCG
>NZ_JAODBE010000162.1 GCF_025463795.1 Amnibacterium sp. | reverse complement strand
CTCGGGCGGCAGGATCGAGGTCGGACTTCGCTGCTGGGGCAACGGAAACGTCGTCGTCACCCTCGGTGGGAACGGGTCCATACCCTTCGTGTGCCGCGATGTCGACGCGACCCTCGTTCGCCGATCGGTGCGGCCCGCGCATGACGCCTTCATCCCTGTCGTGGTCACGACCGGCGACGTCCTGTGGGGCGTGACCATCGTCGCCCGTCCCTGAGTAGGACGCTTTTGCCCGGACGGCCCCCATGCCCGGATCGAGAGGCCTACCGCGTACGTTTGCGCGGCTCAGCAGGGATCGGGGCGTGCGCGTCGCCGGGAGGCACGTGATGGCACGAGGAGGCTCCGACAGCGCTCCGGCGCGCTCGGGTCACCCGCCCAGGAGTTCGACGACTTCGCCGGGCCCCATGCTCAAGCAGCTCATCGATCGCGTGGGCGACCTGCTGGGGCGGTACGAGCAGCGGCGCTGAGGCCAGCTCCGCCCCGGGCATCGCGTCGTACTCGGCGACGGCTCGTCGAGCCCGACCCAGCCGGGAACGACCGCCGTCACTCGTACGTCCGAGCGGGAGGCGAGGGATGCGGTGAGCCGCCGCAGGCCCGCCTTCGCGGCGCCGTACTCGGGGGAGTCGTATGGAGCATCGCCGATCCCACCGCTCGAGCCGACGCTGACGACCGCGCCGCCTCCCTCGACGAGCCGCGCCGTCGGCTGGACGGCGCCTGGCTCGACATCGCACCGGACGGTGTGAACAAGGCGACGGCCCTGGAGGGGGTGCGGGAGCGACTGGACCTGCCCCGTACGCGGGTGCTCGCGGTGGGCGACGGGCGCAACGACATCGAGATGCTCGAGTGGGCCTCGCGCGAGGGCCGGGGCGTCGCGACGGGGCAGGCGCCGGCGGACGTGCGATCCGCGGCCTCCGCGGTCACCGCGCCGGTCGCGGAGGACGGCCTGGCGAGCGTGCTGGAGGACCTGCTCTGACCCGAGCTCCCCGCCGCCCCCGGCTGCCCGCTTCATCCTCACCATCGATCAGACCGTCTCGATCCCGGGCGAGGAACTGGTCCGGCTCGTCGGGGCCACCCTCCAGCGCTACCTCGACGCCGAAGTGGACGCGGAGGAGTCTGCCTCGTAGTCCAAGGCGCGGCCGGCAGGCTGCCTGCCTCTTCGCGGCGAGTGCCTCAGCTCCACGACCGCCCGCTCGAGGTGGTGGCGGTCCGACGGCGCCGCTTCAGGTGCCGCTCGCCGATCGCGTCATGACGTCCGCGAAGGCGGCGAGCACCGCGTCGACCGTGGGCTTCGCATCGTTCGGGTTCGGGGTGAGAGCACCCTGACCGGCGAGGGTGGCGAGCCCGTGAGCGAGTGCCCACGCCATCACGGTCCTCGGGTCAGGAGGGGCCGGGTCGCCGGCGTCGAGGACGCGGGTGAGCGCGCTGATCGCTCGGTGCTGCGCGGCCCGGAGGTCGGGGTCATCGGTGTGGAGGTCGCTCGCGCTGAACATGAGGTCGAGCAGGGCCGGGTGTGACAGGCCGAAATGCACGTACCGCCGCCCGAGCGCCTCGAGCCGGGCCGGTGCTTCTCGCTCGTCGACGGTCTCGAGCTCGCCCGACAGCTCGGTGAACCCCTCCGTGGCGAGGGCGGTGAGCATGCCGGCATGGTCTTTGAAGAAGTAGCCGGGCGCGGCGTGCGACAGCCCGGCTCTCCGGGCGATCGCCCGCAGGCCGATCGCCGCTCGCCCGTTTTCCTCCAGTTCTGCTCTCGCAGCGGCCAGGAGCTGGCCGCGGCCGTCGGGCATCGCGGTGCTCGTCATCCCGCGAGTCTGCAGACCGCCCTTGACAATGTCAAGTGGCGGGAGGAGAGTCCTCTGGTCACCACTTGACAACGTCAAGTCCCCTCAGGAAGAAGGCTCCCATGACCACCGTCTCGATCGGTTCCATCGCCTCAGCCGGCAGCGCCGGCTCGGCCTACTCGTGGCGCTCCATCGGCTCTGCGCTCTCCGCGCTGTCCGCCGTCTCGACCGCTGCGTTCCTCTCGGGCGGCTCCATCGGCTCGGCTTTCTCGCTCGGGTCGGCGTTCTCCGCCGTCTCGGTCGGTTCGGTCGGCTCGTTCCTGTCGATCGGCAGCGTCGGCGGGTTCGGCTGTGTCGGCGACGTCCCCGTCCTGCCGACCGTGCTGCGCGCCTTCGGGCTCGCGGCCTGATCCCGTTCGATCTTCACCGAGACAGCCTCAAGGAGCTCACCGTGTATCACTCGATCGTCAAGCGCATCGCCGTCCGCAACTTCCAGCGCGTCAACGAGGGCGACTACGAGGCCCTCCTGTCCGCGTGCTCGCCCACCATCCACCACCGCTTCGGCGGCAGTCACGCTCTCGGCGGCGAACGCCACGACGTCGACGCCCTGCGCGCCTGGTTCGGCCGCCTCGGACGCGTCGGACCCGACCTCACCCTCACCGTGACCGACGTGTGGGTTACCGGCGGCCCCTGGAACACGCACGTGATCATCCGCTGGGACAACCACGAGACCCTGCCCGACGGAAGCGGCTACACCAACCACGGCGTCCACGTCGTGCAGATGCGCTGGGGCCGGATCGTCGACATCGACGCGAACGAGGACTCCCAAGCCGTCGCCGAGTCCATGCCCATCCGCGCCGCCTCCGGCATCCCCGAAGCCCTCGCCGCACCGATCACCAGTTGATGCGTGTCAGCGCGGGGACAGGGGCTGGGACGCTCTTGCTGTTCCCCATCCCGGCTCTCCGGCAGTGAGGTCCCGTCACGTCCGCCCGGCTACTGCGGCGGATGCGCGTCGAAGTCGTAGTCGAGGTCGGGGAAGTCGGTGAGCTCCTCCTCCCACGCGGGAGTGGGCGGGTGGAGCTTGCGAGTCTCGCGCTCGAGGTGAGCGACGACCTCGAGGTCGGTCGGATCGACCGAGCTGTTCTCGACCGGGGTGTCGAACAGCTGACTCGACGGGCCGATGAGGAAGTGGGCGTGCTCGATACCGCCACCCTCGGATGCGATCGGGATCGTCACGATGTCGGCTTGGCCGACCTCGGCGAGAGCTCTGGCATAGCGGAGGAGCGCCTTGCAGATCGCGTCACCGATCAGGACATGGCCACCGCCGTAATGCAAACGCCGCACCTCCCCATCTTCGCTCGCCCGCTCCGGCCCGCTCAAATCTTCAGGAACGTGCGGAAGCGATCCGAGGTCCCGGTTTCGCCGGTCTGCTGCGCTCGGGGTGCTCTCCGGAGTGTGGACGAAGGGCGGGCGGGGCTAGCTCTCGGAGCTCGTGGGGAACTCGGCGACGGCGATGCCGACGCCGGGTGTGAGCAGCAGGCGGCAGCGAGTCGGCTGTCCTTCTCCGTAGCTCACGGTGAGCCACCCCGGCTTCCCTGAAGCGACGACGGCTTCGATCTCGCGCTCGACCTGCTCGGCGTCGCGGTCACCGATGAGGTAGTCCTGGCCCTCGTAGATCACCTGCACCCGATTCATTCGGCAGCCTCGCTCCCGCTCGGGCGGTCGTCGGGGGGCTCCGGGATCAGCCGCAGCCCCTCACTCGAATTGGCCAATGCCATCATCTGCTGGATCCACCTCGAATTGATCGTGGGGCGTCGGCTGCCGTTGTACTTGAGCCGTAACGGCACGGCGGGGTGCAGCCAGATCACGTTCCGGCCATCGCCGACGGAAGGATCGTCCGCCCAGGTCAGGTAGAACGACTCCCCACGCCGAAGCTTCGTCCCGATCACCAGCTGCAGGTGCGCCAGTACGCGATCGTCGAACTCCACCGCCGTCGTGTTGTCGTAGATCAACCGGCCCATCACTGCTCCTGTCGCTCGAAGTCCCAGAACCGGATGCGAAACCTGACGGCACGAGCGGAGGTCGAGTCCAGGCCGCTCTCCAGGCAGGCAAGTACAGTCCCAGCGTGAAGCATCTCACCATGGCGGAGAAGTCACTGCTCATCGGCGACCTGGCTGCCGACACCATCGCCGAGTACGCTGCGCTGCTCGCCCAGCAGAACAGCGGCGACACCGTCGAACTCCACGCTGTGAGCGGTGACGGCGACGAGGTGGTCGCCACACTCCTGCTCAACTCGGGCACCTCGCTCATGGTCGAGACGACCCATTCCTCGCTGCCGGAGCCGGACAACACTGCGGCCGTCGAGTACATGCGGGCCAAGATGCAGCTCATCCAGTCCCCACCACCCGCGGCCGCATCGAACCTGGAGGACATCGCAGCCTGGAACGAAGAGATCGACCGCCTCTGACCGTTCCAGTCGCTACCTGTCTCCTTGGCTCCCCCCGCGCGCGAAGCCGCGCCTAGCGCAGCGCTCCGGGCGTCGCCGGCGGAGCAGCAGGCGGATACGCCGTCGCGGCACCGCCTTCGGAAGTGCCCCATGAAGCCTCAGGCGCTGACGGGCACCCACGCGAGGAGCAGCCCGGCGATCTCCCGGGCGATCAGGGCGGGTTCGGTCGTCCGATCCATCTGGGCCGTTGTCGTGGCTCCGTCGTAGAGCACCACGAGCTGCTGTGCGAGCCTGCTCGGGTCCACGGCACCGAGCTCCTCCGCGAGCGTGTGGAACAACTCGTGCACCCAGGATCGGAACCGTTCGGCGGCGTGCATCTCGACGCTGTCAGGGCGCGCTTCCGCGATCGCGTTCAGGAACGCGCATCCTCGGAAGTCGGGTCGTGAGAACAGGTCCCCGAGGGAGTCGAAGACAGCGAGGATCCGTTCTCGGGGATCGGCATGGGCGACGATCCCGCTCTCGACCTTCGCCTGCCAGGCGCCGTGCCGATTGGCGAGATAGGTCGGGATCAGCTCGTCCTTGCCCCCGGCGAAGTTGTAGTAGAGCGAGCCCTTCGCGACGTTCGCCCTCCACCACGCGGTCGATGCCCACGGTGTGGATGCCCTCGGCGTAGAACAGCTCGTCGCTGGCTGGGGCTGCTGAGTACGGCCCCGGTGGAGTGCGCGTGAACGCGGTCGCCCCGGGCCCGGTGTACACCGGCGGAGCGAAGAGGGAGAACACCGACGGGCTCGCCGCCACGACGCTGCTCGGCCGCGGAGGCCGGCCCGAGGAGATCGCCGAAGCCATCGGGTTCCTCGCCTCGCCTCGCGCCAGCTATGTGACCGGGGCGATCCTTCCCGTCGACGCCGGCCGTACCGCGGTCTGACACGTCGGAACCGAGGATGGCCGACGCCAGCGCCACGGCGACCGACACTCGGGGCCTCCGTGCGCGGCATTCGGGCCATCCCGTTCTCCGACCAGGCGGTGCGGAACTCCGCAGCGGCCCGGGTCGGTTGGCGGCTCACATCCGTGCCAGGAGCACGTCGATCTCGGCACCGGGCGTGGCGGGGTCGAAGCCGTGCTCGAGAAGCCAGCGGATCGCGGTGAGGCTCCGCAGCGACCACCAGGCGCGGACGACGTCGAGGTCGACCTCCTTCCCGTATCCCGCGAGCACCTGGTCGAGCCGCTCCTCGTGGCCGAACGTCAGGATGGCGAGGTCGAACAGCGGGTCCCCCTGCCCCGCTTCCGACCAGTCGAGCACTCCCGTCACCTCGTCGCCGTCGGCGAACACGTGGGTCAGCTGGAGGTCGCCGTGCGTGAACACCGGCGTGTAGGGCCGGAACGCGGCCTCGGCCACGCGGCGGTTCCGGTCGACGACCTCCGCGGGCACCACGTCGTGCGCGACGAGCCACGCGCACTCCTCCTCGAGTGCCGAACCGGTCTCGTCAGACAGTCGACCGGGCCACGGAGGAGGAGGGGAGTCGTGCAGCCGGCGTGCTGCCGCACCGGCGGCCGACCAGGCCAGCGAGGATGCGGTCGATGGCACTCCGAGCATGCCGAGCGCAGCACCGGGAAGGGCGGCGAGTGCGAGCACGTTCGGCCGGCGCCACAGGATGTCCGGCGTCGGGATCGTCGCCAGCGCCATGGCTCGGGCCTCGCGGTCGATGCGTTCCTGATCGGCATCGACCTTCAGGAACGTGCCGCCGACGCGGAGGGTCGCCCGCTCGCTGTGCGCGACGACGACCTGGACCTCGTCCACATCCAACATCCTCACAGCACGGAATCGCGCGGTCCTGCGAGGCGCCCGCCCGCCTGAGGGTGAGCGGGGCGGCCGAACCGTCCTCCCGCCTCCCCGCCGAGTGCCCCTGACTGGGGCCGGACAACCTCCGCGGTTCGCCCTAGCGTCGAAGCACAGGAACTCCCCAGATCGTGCGGGATTCGTCGACTTCGACGCCGCTCGGCCGCGCACCCTCGCGACCGCCTGCGATCACCACCCGGAAACGCACTCACCCATGCCCTTCGACCCACGCCGCTGCGCCTCGCTGGTCGCCGTCGCGACCCTCCTCGCCGGCCTCGCCTTGAACGTGGCGATCGGCTCGGGCGCCGACGCCCTGACCCGTCCCCTCGGCGCCGGGGCCGCGCCGTCCTCGAGCACCACGCCGCGCCCGGACGCCTCGCCGACGCCGTCCCGGACCGCCGCGCCGAGCCCGACACCCACCCTGACGCCGACCCCGACTCCGACCCCGCTGCCGGAGCCCGTCGCCGCCTCGCTCAGCCGCACGAGCGGCGGCACGGCGGCCCGCCGCACGGTGGAGATGCGGGGGACCTCGATGGCCAACGTGGCGCGCGTGGTGGTCGGGGACCAGGACGCCGAGCAGCTGACGCTGCTGTCCCCGACCGAGATCCGGTTCGTGATCCCGGAGGCGGAGGGCTTCGCTCCCGGCACCGTCGCGATCTCGCTCGTCTCGGCCACCGACGGCGCGACGATCCCCACCCGCTACAGGTGGACCTACGCCGTGCTGAGCGCCGTCGACCGCGAGATGGCCTACGCCGCCACGCACTGGAACCGGCACGTCTCCGCCCGCTTCGGGTACATCCCGAAGAACGACTGCGTCAACTTCACGAGCCAGCTGCTTGCGGCCCGGGGCTGGCGTGAGTCGGCAGCCTGGTGGAACGACGGCCCGGTCAGCCGAACCGTCACGAAGAAGAAGACGGTCGTGGTGCCGACCGAGGTGACCGTCACCACGACCTCGATGGTGAAGGGCGCCCCGGTCGTGAAGACCACCGTCAAGACGGTGCCGAAGAAGGTCGTGAAGACCGTGAAGAAGGTCGTCACCACGGTCGATGCGAGCGCCGCATGGGTCTCCTCCACCGCCATGAGCCGCTGGCTCGCATCACGGCCCGACCTCGCGACCCGCCTGACCTACGGCCAGCGGGCCGAGGTGCGGGTCGGCGACGTCGTGCAGTTCAACTGGAGCGGCGTCGGCTCGTGGTGGGACCACACCGCCGTCGTGTCCAAGATCGTGGTCGCGTCCGACGGCACGCAGAAGATCTGGTACGCCGAGCACACGAACCACCGGCTCTACGGCGGGTCGATCGGTGCGCTGACGAAGCTGGCCGGTTACGAGCACATGCGCGTGCAGTTCTGGCAGCTGAAGCACTGAGTCCGGTCGGCGGCCCGCACGCGGAACATCCGCGGTTCCGGCTGCGTTCCGCCCACATGCGCCTCGACGAGATCCCCGTGACCACCATCGACGGGCGGAGCACGTCCCTGGCCGAGTACGCCGGCATGACGAAGCTCATCGTGAACGTGGCCTCGCGGTGCGGCTTCACCCCCCAGTACGAGCAGCTCGAGGCGCTCCAGCAGCGCTACGCGGCCCAGGGCTTCACCGTCCTCGGTTTCCCGAGCGACCAGTTCCAGCAGGAGCTCGAGAGCGACGACGCGGTCGCGGAGTACTGCTCCACCACCTGGGGCGTGACCTTCCCGATGTTCGGCCGCGTGGCGGTGAACGGGGAGGGCCGGTCTCCGGTCTTCGCCGAGCTGGCGTCGGCGCCCGACGAGGCCGGTGAGGCCGGTGACGTGCGGTGGAACTTCGAGAAGTTCCTCGTCACCCCCGACGGTCACGTCAGCCGGTTCCGGTCGAGGACGAAGCCGGACGATCCCGCGATCGTCGAGCGGATCGAGGCCTCGGTGCGACCGGACGCGACGGCCTGAGCCGAAGGCGAGCGACGGTTCGGAGGAGCGGCCATGGCGAGATCCGGTCGACGTGACGCGGCGCGGGAACGTGCGGCGGAGGAACGCCGGCGGCAGGAGCAGCAGCGGCGCCGCCGTCGTACGCTCACGATCGTCGCTGCGAGCGTGGCCGCGGTCGTCGTCGCGGGTGGCGTCACCGCGGGCGTCCTGGTCGGCGCGACTCCAGGTGCGCCTGACGTCGGCCGCACGACGGCGCCGCCGTGGAGCGCGCCCACCGACGTCGGCGCCCGCGTCCGCGCGGCCGGCCTGACGATGCTGACCGCCGAGGGGACGGCGCTGCACACCCACCAGCACCTCACGATCACGGTCGACGGCACGGCCGTTCCGGTGCCCGCCGACCTCGGCATCGATGAGGCGGCCCAGCAGCTGTCCGCCATCCACACCCATGACACCTCGGGAGTCATCCACGTGGAGTCGCCGGAGATCCGGGCCTTCCACCTCGGGCAGGTCTTCACGGAGTGGAACGTCCGCCTGGCGCCGAGCACCGTCGGGCCCTACGTGAACGGCAAGGACGGCGTCGTCCTCGCCGTCTTCGTGAACCAGCGGCGATACAGCGGCGACCCGAGGAAGATCGCCCTGACCCGGCACGAGGACATCGACTTCGTCGTGACCCACGGGAGGGCCCCGGTGGCGCCCCCGAAGTTCGACTGGCCGGCGGGGCTCTAGCAGGCAGCGCCTCCTGCTGGGCTCGAGCTCCGGTGGCGACGGCGCTGACGGCTACGGGTCGCGGTCCCCAGTCCACGGCAGGGCGTCAGACCCGGGGCACCCAGACCCGCATCGGTCCGACGCCTCGGTTCGCCCACTCGAAGTACGGCACCGCGGTCGCTGTCACCCGGCGGTCCGGTCGGCCTGCACGGCCCACTTGGATCGCCGTGAACCGCAGGCCGACGTCACCCTCGACCAGCCCGGGCCCCGGAACCTCCGCGAACTCCGGCTCCGCCGGCATCCGCAGGTCGTCCAGCACCACGTCGTCGGCCTGGTCGATCTGTTCCAACGCGTAGACCAGCGGTCCTCGCTCCATGGCGACGGCACCCCGGACGGCGTCGACGCGGTCGTCGCCCGTGGTGAGCCGGACCGGCATCGGGAGTCGCAGCTGCACCCGGTCACCGGCCTGCAGCCGGCGGTCGACGCTCGCATACTCGCCGGACCCCACCGCCCGGCCGTCGACCGTCGCTCCCTGTGCCCAGGCCGGGATGCGGATGCCGAGGGTCGCGCCGTCCTGCGCGTCGAGTACCCCGATGTCGACCGTGCCGACGAAGGGGTACCCCGTCTCGACGTGGACGGACAGGCCACCGCCCGCGAAGTCGCCGGTCACGTACTGATGCAGCTGGAGACCGTCCGCCGACGCCGTGGCCGCGTACGCGCCGACGCTCGCCACCGTCCGCATCACATTCGGCGGGCAGCATGCGACGTCGAACCAGGGCCGGCGTCCGTTGGCGGCGCTGCGTTCGGTGTCCGGGCTCGCGTCCGCACGCAGGTGCAGGGTGTTCACGTAGAAGAACTCGTCGCCGCGCAGCGACACCCCCGGCAGCACGGCGTCGAGCAGGAGCCGCTCGATCTGGTCCGCATAGCGGGCCTCCCCGGTCGAGAGCAGCATCCGCCACGCCCACTGGGCCGCGCCGATGGCCGCGCACGTCTCGGCGTAGGCGCGGTCCGAGGGCAGCTCGTACGGGTCGCCGAACGCCTCGCCCTCCCAGCGGGCGCCGAGTCCGCCGGTGACGTACTGCTTGGTGCTCGCCATCGCTTCGAACTGCCTGGCGAGCGCGTCCACCAGCGGCCGGTCGGCCGTCTCCGCCGCCACGTCGGCGGCGCCGGCGGCGAAGTAGACGGCCCGGACCGCGTGCCCCTCCGGGCTCGTGGTCTCCCGCACCGGCACCCGATCGGAGAAGTAGGTGAGATCGAGCTGCGGGTCCTGCTCGTGCAGGAGACCGCGCCCCCGCTCCTCGACGAACCGCGCCGCCAGGTCCAGGTAGTCGCGGACGCCCGTCTCCCGGTACAGCTCGACGAGGCCCATCTCGACGACGGGGTGGCCCTCGACGTAGGGCCGACCCTCGGGCCCGAACTCCCGCACGAGGTGGTCGGCCAGCTTTCCGGCGATGTCGAGCAGGTCGGTGCGGCCGGTCGCCCGGTGCTGCGCGACGGCGGCCTGGAAGAGATGACCTGCGCAGTACAGCTCGTGGTCGTGGGCCGGATCCCCGTACCGCTTCCCGCGTCGCAGCTGCACGACGGTGTCCAGGTAGCCGTCGGGCTGCTGCGCCCCACCCACGGTCCGCGTGATCTCGAGCTGCTCGGCGAGGAGTCGCTCGTCGGGCTGCCGGGCGTACTCCCATGCGGCGGCCTCCAGCCACTTGTAGACGTCCGAGTCGGCGAAGATCGGGCCGCGCGCCGGCCCGCGGCCCGTCGCCGCCACGCGGAAGTTCTCGAGCGCGCCCGACTCGTGCAGCCGGCGCAGGCCGTCCGGGATCGACGTGTCGTGGTTCGCGGTCTGACGGTCGCGCCAGAACCCGCCGGTGACGCGGGCGGCGCCGAGGTCGAGCGGGCGGAGGGTCAGGTCGGCGTCCGCGCTGACGGCGGTCGGATGACGGAGAGCGGTGGCCATCGAGGCGACACCTTCCTCGCTCGGCAGTGAGCGCTCACTCGGTGGGTCGATTGCAGGTGGACGTACGGCGGGCGCCGGCACGCTCGTTCGGTCAGGCGTGCTCCGGAGTTCGGTCGGCCAGGGCGTGCTCCGGCTGGTCGTCGTCGCGGGGGGGCGCCGGACGGTCGGCCAGCAGGTGATCCAGGGGTGCGCGGTGCCGGGGTGCGTCGGCCATCGTCGCCCCCTCGAGGAGCGAGGAGGACACGAGCAGCTGCGTCGGCGGCCCCGTCCGCCCTTCGAGGCGGCCGATCAACGCCTCCGCGGCCCGCCTCCCGAGCTCGCCGCCGGGCGCGACGTACCGGGTGAGCGGGGGGTCGAGCAGCGGCGCGATGACCGAGGTCGACTCGACCGCGATGATCGACAGATCCTCGGGCGCGCGGAGCCCCCGATGGCGCATCGCGGTCATCAGCCGGGCGATCGCCGTGTCGTGCATGCCGACGATGGCCGTGGTCTCCGGGGCGTCCCGGGCCAGGAGCTCGAGGAGCGGTCGGTCCGGGGACTCGGCGTTGGGCACCTTGAAGACGTGGCCGGCGAGGCCCTGCTCGGCGACGGAGGCGAGGAAGGTCTGCTCGACCCGCACCGGTGGGGCGTAGCCGGCCTGCGGCGTGCCGTCCATGTCCTCGAGCACGAGCGCCAGATCGTGATGACCGCGTCTCGCGAGCTCCTCGACCGCCAGTCGGGTCGTGCGCTCGAAGTCGATGTCGACGAAGTCGATCCCGGAGACGTCGCGCGTGCGGCCGATCAGGGCGAACGGCGCCCCGCCCGCTTGCAGACGCGTGACCCGCTCGTCGTCGAGCTGCACCTCGAGCAGCAGCACCCCGTCCGCGATGCCGGCCTCGATGACCGAGGTCACATCGAGCGCGGCGTCGTGGTTGTGCTTCGGCCAGAGCACGAGGTTGTAGCCGAGCTCGGCCGCCGCCGCCGTGGCCGCGTCCACGAACGAGCTCAGGTCGTGCTGCATCAGGGGGAACATCAGGCAGAGGATCCGCGAACGGCGGCTGGCGAGCGCCCTCGCCATCGCGTTCCGGCGGTAGCCGAGCTCCTCGATGGCCTGCAGCACCTTGCGCCGGGTCTCCGGCGCGACGGGCTTCGTGTTGTTCACGACGAACGACACCGTGGAGATGGAGACGTTCACGCGGTCGGCGACCTCCTGCATCGTGACCACCTCGGCCCACCGTCCTCGTCTCGGGATCCGTCCAAGCAGGAGTATGGCATCCGAGCAGGCTCGTGATGCAAAGCGCTTGACCGATCCGCGTGGACGCCCCTACAGTCCTCGGTCAAGGACCTGCCGAAGCTTCATCGATGAACTTCGGTCTTACTTTTTGGCGTGCGGTAAAGCGCTTGACCAACCAGTGAGGGACAGCAGAACCATGCGAAGCGAAGGAGCTTGCCCATGAAGAAGTCGAGGACCATCGCCGTGCTGGCAGGGGCGGCCGTGGCGGCGCTGGCGATGACCGGATGCTCGTCAGGCGGCGGCTCAGGCGGAGGGAAGAGCCTCACCGTCGAGGACTACTACACGGCGACCTACAACCCGATCTACCAGCGGTGCGCGAAGCAGCTCGGAGCGAAGCTCACGATCAACCACGTGGCGGGCGCGGGCCTGATCGCGAAGGTCCTGCAGCAGGCCTCCTCCCGCACGCTGCCGGATGTGCTGATGCTCGACAACCCCGACATCCAGCAGATCGCCGCCTCCGGCGCCCTGGCGCCGCTGTCCGACTACGGGCTGAACGGCAAGGGCGACGTCCCGGCCGTGACGGCGGCCGGCAGCTACAAGGGCAAGCTCTACGGCCTCGAGCCGGTCACGAACTCGATCGCGCTCTACTACAACGTGGCGTTGCTGAAGGCCGCGGGGGTGGCGCCGCCGAAGACGTGGGACGAGCTGCGGACGGACGCGAAGAAGCTGACCAAGGGCAAGACCTACGGCTTCGCGATGAGCAACATCAACACGTACGAGGGGACCTGGCAGTTCCTGCCCTTCCTGTGGTCCAACGGCGGCGACGAGAAGGACATCGCGACGGCGCAGGCGGCGCAGGCGCTGCAGTACGTTCTCGACCTCCAGAACGACGGCTCGATGTCGAAGAGCTCGATCAACTGGGCCCAGGCGGACGTGAACAACCAGTTCATCGCGGGCAAGGCCGCCATGATGATCAACGGACCGTGGCAGCTGCCGGCGCTGAAGGCCGCGAAGGGTCTCCAGTTCGCCAGCGTGCCCATCCCCACGCGGACCGGCGACGCCCCGGTGGCGCCGCTGGGCGGCGAGGCCTTCACGGTGCCGGTCACGAAGAGCAAGGACACGATGTCCCTGGCGGCGAAGTTCGTCGGCTGCCTCAACAAGCCGACGATGCAGACCTACATCGCGGGGGTCACGGGCAACGTGCCGACCAATGAGACCGCCGCGGACTCCTGGGCGACGTCGCATCCGGACGTCGCGGCCTTCGTGACGACGACCAAGACGGCGCGCGCCCGGACCGGGGAGCTCGGTCCGGACTGGCCCAAGGCGGCGACGAAGATCTACACCGCCGTCCAGACCGCGCTGACCGGCAAGGCGGCCCCGACGGCCGCGCTGCAAGCGGCTCAGTCGCAGAGCCAGTGATCCTGCGGGGCGGGGGCGGCGGTACCGCCCCCGCCCCCTCTCGACGAGGAGGGGACGGATGAGCGCGTCGGTTGAGGCAGCGGTCGGCAAGCGGGCGCCGACGGTCGCCGCAGGGCACCCGGGTCGGCCGCGAGCCAGGCTGGCGGCCACCGCGTCGCGGTGGCTGTTCATCGCACCGGCGGTGGCGTACGTCGCGGTGTTCTTCGGCTACCCCGTGGTGAAGAACATCGTCATGTCCTTTCAGGACTACACGACGAGGACGTTCTTCACGGGGGAGGCGCCGTGGGTCGGATTCGCGAACTACGCCGCGACGTTCCGCTCCAGCCTGTTCACCACCACGGTCGTGAACACCGCCCTGTTCACGATCGGCTCCATCGTGGCGCAGTTCCTCATCGGACTCGGGCTCGCCCTGTTCTTCCGCCGGCACTTCCCGCTGAGCGGCTTCCTGCGCGGCCTCCTGCTGCTGCCCTGGCTGCTGCCGCTCATCGCGTCGAGCGCGGTGTGGAAATGGATCCTCGACCAGGACAGCGGAGCCCTCAACCAGCTGCTCGGCCTGTTCGGGACGCCGCCGGTCCCCTGGCTGGTCAGCCCGGACCTCGCGCTGATCGCCGTGATCGGCGTCAACATCTGGCTCGGCATCCCGTTCAACACCACCATCCTCTACAGCGGGCTGCAGAGCGTGCCGCAGGAGCTGTACGAGGCCGCCGCGCTGGACGGGGCGGTGGGCGCCCGGGCGTTCCGCTACATCACCTGGCCGAGCATCCGGTCGGTCGTCAGCGTCGTCATCGTGCTCGGCGTCGTCTACACGCTGAAGGTCGTGGACATCATCCTCGGCCTCACCGGCGGCGGCCCTGCCAACTCCACGCAGACGCTCGCGACGAACGCCTACCACCAGTCGTTCGTGAACTTCCAGTTCGGGCAGGGGGCGGCCGTCAGCAACGTGCTGATCGTCGTGTCGTTCGTCTTCGCCGTCGTCTACATCTCGATCTCGCGGAAGGCGGTCGACGAATGACCACGTCCATCCAGGCCGCGCCCGCGCACGTGGCGCTCCCCCGCCGTCACCGGAGCCGGACCGGGGCGCTCGCGATGACGGTGCTCGGGGTGCTCTTCCTCGCCGTGATGATCTTCCCGGTGTACTGGATGGTCAACAGCAGCCTGCAGGCGAACGCCGGAGCGGCGACGACCACCTGGTTCCCGTTCCAGCCCACCTTCGAGGGCTACGTCGTCGCCTTCCAGCAGCAGATCCAGAACTTCCTGTCGAGCATGGTGATCTCGCTCGGCACCGTGGTCGTCACGCTGCTGTTCGCGACGCCGGCGGCGTACGGGCTCGCACGCTTCCGGATGCGCGGCACCCGCGCGTTCCTGCTCGTCCTGCTGATCACGCAGATGATCCCGACGATCGTCATCGCCAACGCGCTCTACACGCTCTTCAACGACGTGAACCTGCTCAACACCTACTGGGGCCTGATCCTCGCGGACAGCGCGGCGCAGATCCCGTTCTCGATCCTGCTGATGCGCGCGTTCATGGAGTCGATCCCGCCGAGCCTCGTCGAGGCCGCGCTCGTCGACGGCGCGAACAACTTCCGCGCCTTCATCTCGATCGTCATCCCGATCAGCCGCAACGCGATCGTCACGGCGGCGCTCTTCACGTTCCTCGGTGCGTGGGGCGACTTCCTCATCGCCCTCACGCTCACCTCCACCACGGCGGTGCGCCCGATCACGCTCGGCATCTACAACTACATCGGTTCGAACGTGACCGACTGGGCGCCGGTCATGGCGACCGCCGTGCTCGCCTCGCTCCCCGCCGCCGTGCTGCTCGTCGTGGCGCAGAAGTACATCGCCGCCGGTGCGCTCGGCGGCGCCGTCAAGTGACCTCGGCCGACCCGGCCGATCCCCCGCCACGAAAGGAACCACTCCCATGCCTGCAGCGAACCGACCCTTGAACGTGCTCGTCTGGGGGGAGAACCGGCACGAGCAGATCGAGGAGCACGTCCGGGCGATCTATCCCGACGGCATGCACGGGGCGATCCGCGCCGGCATCGAGGAGCACCTCGGCGAGACGGCGACGGTGCGCACGGCCACCCTCGACGAGCCGGAGCACGGCCTGACGGAGGAGGTCCTCGCCCGCACCGACGTGCTCACCTGGTGGGGCCACGCCGCGCACGGCGAGGTCGACGACGCGGTGGTCGAGCGTGTGCACCGGCGGGTGCTCGAGGGCATGGGCCTCGTCGTGCTGCACTCGGGGCACTGGTCGAAGATCTTCGTCAAGCTGATGGGCACGACCTGCACCCTCCGGTGGCGCAGCGAGCACGACCGGGAGCTCGTGTGGACGGTGAACCCGACCCACCCGATCACCAGGGGTGTCCCGAGCCCCATCGAGATCCCCGAGCAGGAGATGTACGGCGAGCAGTTCGACATCCCCGTGCCCGACGAGCTGATCTTCATCAGCTCGTTCTCGGGCGGCGAGGTGTTCCGCAGCGGCTGCACCTTCCGTCGGGGCAACGGGAAGATCTTCTACTTCAGCCCGGGGGACCAGGATTTCCCCGTGTACCACCACCCGCACGTCCGCCGCGTCATCGCCAACGGCGTCGAATGGGCCGCGCCGGCGCGGCCGGAGCAGGCCCTGCCGACCCTCCTGCGCTATGAGACCGGCGACTTCTTCACCGGCCGCGGGTACCAGGGCGCGCTCGACGCCGAGCACCGCGGGGGGCAGGCATGAGCCGACCGCTCCGCCTCGTGCAGGTCGGCGCAGGAGCGATGGGACGGGCATGGCTCGACGCCATCGCGCGGTCGCCGGACGCCGAGCTCGTCGGTCTCGTCGACCTCGACGCGTCGGCGGCCGAGTCCGCGCTCGCCGAGCGGGGCATCGAGCTCCCGATCGGCGACGACGCGGTCGAGGTCGCCCGCCGCACCGGCGCGGACGCCGTCGTGGACGTCACGGTGCCGAGCGCCCACCTCCCGGTGAACCTCGCCGCGCTCCGCGCGGGTCTGCCGGTGCTGTGCGAGAAGCCGGTGACGCCGACCGTCCGCGACGCGCTGATCCTGGCTGCCGCGGCGGAGGTGAGCGGGAAGCTGCTCATGGTGAGCCAGTCCCGCCGCTACTACGCCGCGCTGGCGGCCTTCCGCAGCCGCCTCGTCGATCTCGGGTCGATCGACCTGCTCCGGACCGAGTTCATGAAGGGGCCGCACTTCGGCGGCTTCCGGGAGGAGATGGACTCCCCGCTGCTCGTCGACATGGCGATCCACGGGTTCGACGTCGCCCGATACCTCCTCGGCGCCGCCCCGGTGAGCGTCAGCTGCCAGTCGTTCAACCCGTCGTGGAGCTGGTTCCGCGGGGATGCGTCGGCGAGCGCGATCTTCGAGTTCGAGCACGAGGTGCGATTCCAGTACATCGGCAGCTGGGTGGCGTCCGGCCTCGAGACCTCGTGGAACGGGAGCTGGCGCGTCGGCGGGGAGGCCGGCACTGCGACGTGGGACGGCGAGGCGGAGGTGGTCGTGCAACGCGGGACGGACGAGCCCGAGCGGATCGTCGTTCCGCCGGGGCCCGCGGAGTCCATCGACGGCTCGCTCGCGGACTTCGTCGCGGCGGTCCGGTCCGGTGGATCGCCCTCCTCGGGGGATATCCACGAGAACGTCCTCACGCTCGCGATGGTGGAGGCCGCGGTGCGCTCCGCCGGTTCCGGAGAACGGGTCGAGATCGCACGCCTCGTCGACGAGGCATGGCGCGAGGCACTCGCGACGGAGCTCGCCGACGACCACCGCGCGGCGATGGAGGGGTGGGGGAGCGCGGCCGAGCACCTCGGCCTCCCGCGCGCCACGCAGGGCCCGATCCGGTACTCCACGGACGCGGCGGCCGTCTGAGGTGAGGCTATCCGGGCAGGCCTCGCGATCGAGCGAGGCCCTGCCGCTGCCGTTCGTGCACGTCCGCGACCCAGTCGAACACGGCCGATGGCCCGATCCGCGGGTCGTCCGGCACCCGGTCGTCCTGCAGGGCGTGCAGGTATGCGCGGTCCTGCTCGATCCGGTCCAGGGCGGAGCCGGTCCCCCCGGTCGACCCGTGGCCGGGGATGAGGACCTCGACGCCGCCCGTGACCGACTCGAGCAGCTGGAGCGCCGCGAGGTGGTCCGCGAGCGGATCGGCGGCGGCCGGATCGAGCATCGGGATCAGGACGTCGGAGAGCATGTCCCCCGCGACGAGCACACCGCGCTCCTCGATCAGCAGCGCCGCGTGGCCCGGAGCGTGGGCCCGATGCTCGACGATCCGGACCTCCGGGCCGTCCCAGGGGATCCGCGTCGCATCGGCGGGCAGGCCGGTGAGGAGTCCGAGCAGGTCCAGCGGCACCCGGGCCACGATGTCGGACGGGATCATGCCGGCGACGCGGGCAGCGAAACCCGGGGAAGCCAGCCGCGCTCGAATCGTCTCCGCGCAGCCGGCGGTCCCGTACCGCGGCGCGCAGCCGAGCGCGGCGTGCCAGAGCAGGTGGTCCCAGTGCGGATGGGTGGAGAACCCGGCCACGACGGTTCGGCCCGTGTCGCCGAGGTCCTGCGCGAGGCAGGCCAGCTCGTCGCCGAGGATCCCGGCGTCGATGAGCAGCACGCCGGCGTCACCGTCCACGACCACGGTGCTGCTCCGGCAGAACGTGCTCTCGTGGATCAGCACACCTTCTGCGACCTGCTTCAGCACGGCGCTTCCCTCGGTTGCGGTTCGGACGCGGTCGGTCCCTCGTCCGTGGCCACTCGGCAGTCTGTCCGGCAGACGGCCCGCAGGCCAGACAAGCGGTGAGATCGGCCGGGTCGCTGCGCCCTCGTCCCATCCACGCGGGTCCTTCCTCTTCGGCCGCCGGACCTTCGACCTCTTCGCCGGGTCGTGGGGCGCGGTCGAGCAGTGGCGCCGTCACCCGATCGGCGCGGCACTGGAGACGAAGCCGAAGTACGTGGTGTCGCGCTCGCTCGCTCGGCCCGCGTGGGCGAACACGACCGTCCTCGGCGGCGATCTCACGGCGGCGATCAGCGAGCTGAAGGCGAGCGGAGACGGCGAACTCCAGGTGCACGGCAGCGCAGTCCTCGTGCAGTGGCTGCTGCAGCACGACCTCGTGGACGAGCTGCACCTCATCACGATCCCGATCGTCGTCGGGCAGGGTCGCCGCCTGTCCCCCGACTCGAGGCCCGACATCGCGGTGGAGGTCCTCGAGTCCCGCTCCGACTCCAAGGGCGCGATCATCCAGGTGTATCGGCCGACAGGACGCCCGGAGTACCCGTCGATCTGACGGTCTCGGCGTTCGTCGGGTCCGACCCCTCACCGGATGGGCCGCAGGCGACGGGTCTTGTCCCGGCTCGGTCCGTCTGCCATCGTCCGAATCGTGCTGATCTACTCGATGAGCGTCTCGGTCGACGGGTTCATCGCGGATCGTGACGGCGGATTCGGCTGGACGGGCCCGAGTGACGAGCTCTTCCAGCATCAGCTGGAGCAGGTCGCCGCGCTCGGCGCCTACCTGCTCGGCCGGCGCCTCTACGAGACGATGCGGGTCTGGGACACGGAGCCGGCCCTGCGGGCGACGGAGTCCGGTGCCGAATTCGCCGAGATCTGGTCGGCCCTGCCCAAGATCGTGTTCAGCCGGACGCTCACCGCCGTCGAGGGCAACGCCCGGCTCGCGACCGCTCCGCTGGCCGAGGAGGCCGCAGCGGCGGCCGCGACGCGCGGGCAGGTCGTCTCGATCGGCGGAGCGACCCTCGCAGCCGAAGCGATCCGGTTGGACCTCGTCGACGAGCTGCGCATGGTCCGCGATCCGGTGCTCGTCGGCGGCGGGACGCCCTACTTCCCGGCGGTCGACCGGGTCCTGCCGCTTGAGCTCCTCGAGGCGCGGACCTTCGGCTCGGGTGCCGTCTACGAGCGCTACCGCCGGATCCGCTAGGGGGATGCCCGGGGCCCACTCGCCTCCCAGCGTGCCGGTTCCGGGTTCCTCGCACCACTTCAAGCGATCGAGGTCGCCGGAGGAGTGGCGGGACGACCGGTTCGAGGAGCTCCGGGTCGATTGACGCTGACGTTCGACCACGGTTCAGGCAACCCTGCGTGGTCGCCCAGGTGCCGCCGACACGATGACGGCATGAGCGACCCCCACGAGACGGACCAGGCCGATGGCGAGAACCCGGAGGAGCTGGCGGACGGATCGGGCCCGGCCTCGCACCCGGATGCGGACGGCGATCCGGACCAGTTCCAGGGCTGAGGCGCGGGTCAGGCCTGCGGGCTGCTGAACCGGTAGACGTTCGTCCGCCGCAGCTCGAAGCCGAGCCGCTGGTACAGCCGGTTCGCCGCCTCCCGGCTCGGGCGCGACGTGAGGTCGACGGTGCGGGCTCCCGACTCGAACGCCAGGTCCACCGCGCGCCGCACGAGCAGTGCTCCCACGCCGCTGCCGCGGACCCGCTGATCGACGACGACGTCCTCGATCCAGGCGCGCACGCCGGTCGGGATCGGGAACACGGCGAGCGTGAGCATGCCCACAGAGCGCCCGTCGGCCGACTCCGCCACGAGGAGCCGCGTCGCCTCGGCGGACGCGATCGCCTGCCACTGGGCGGGATCCGGCGCGGGGCTCGAGCTCGAGAGCTGCGGCACGAGGGCCGAGAGCGCGGCAGCCCGCTCGGCGGACACCTGGTCGATCACGGTCACGCGGTAGCCGGCGTCCATCCGGCACACGGTAGCGGGGGCCCGACCGGAGGGGCCTGTGGACCCTGGACGAGGCCGCCGGCGGAGGCGTTGGATGGCGCCATGAGCGCGGAGGAGCGGCACCCGGGCGTCGACGAGTACCTGGCGGGACTGCCCGAGTGGCAGCGCGAGCTGGGGCAGCGGCTGCGCGACCTCGTCCACGAGGCGGATCCCGCCGTCGAGGAGACCGTGCAGCGCAGGGTGCGCCCCTACTTCGTGCTCGACGGCACGGTGTGCGCGCTGCTCGCCGCGAAGGACCATCTGAACCTCTTCCTCTACGACGGCGCGATCGTCCCGGACCCGCAGGGCATCATCACCGCCGGGCACGACAACACGACGGCCCGCACGATCGCCTTCCGTCAGGGGGACCCGGTGCCGCACGACGCGCTGCTCGAGATGCTCCGCACCGTCATCGCGAACAACCGTGCGGGCGGATGGCGGCGCATCAAGGCCGCGAAGACCGGCTGAGCCTCCATTCCTCCTGCGGCATACCCCGTGCTCTGGGGGTGCGGTCGTGCCGCCCTGACGGCCGCCGGAGCGACAGGCTTGCACCGCGAGAAGGAGGTCTCCGTGGCGGTTCAGCAGCGGGCGGCGCGGGCGTCGAGAACACAGGTGGCCGTGCGATCGGCGGCGGCGTTCGGGGCGGTCCTGGGAACCATGGCGGTCTGGTGGCCGGCGGGGATCGCGGTGGCCATCGTCGTCTGCGGCGTGGCGACGGTGCTGGCGAACCGGATGCTGCAGGCCGACCGGGGCGACACCGTCGAGACCGAGCTCTCCGCCCTCTTCGAACCCTTCGCGCCGGACGAGCCGCTCCTCGCCTGACGCCGGGGTGCACCATGGGTGTCGCAGCGTCGACGGAGGGCACCGCATGGAGCAGGACGAGCCGGAGCACCTCGACGTCCTGATCGTGGGTGCCGGCATCTCGGGCATCGGAGCGGCACACGCCCTCACCACGCGCTCGCCCGGGAGGCGGTTCGTCGTCCTGGAGGCGCGCGCCGCGATCGGCGGCACGTGGGACCTCTTCCGGTACCCGGGCATCCGCTCCGACTCCGACCTGACGACGTTCGGCTACGAGTTCAAGCCGTGGACCGACCGGAAGGTCATCGCCGGCGGCGACCGGATCCTCGCCTACCTGCGTGAGGCGGTGGCCGAGTACCGGCTCGAACGGTTCCTCCGGTTCCGTCAGCGTGTGGTCGAGGCGGCCTGGGACGGCGGGCGCGCTCGCTGGACCGTCGTCTCGGAGGACCCGGCGACCGGGGAGCGCACCGTCCGCACCTGCGACTGGCTGTTCGCTGCCGGTGGCTACTACCGGTACGACCGTGGGCACACGCCCCACATCGAGGGGCTCGACCGCTTCGCGGGGCCGGTGATCCATCCGCAGCAGTGGCCCGAGCAGCTGCCGACGCGTGGGAAGCGGATCGTCGTGATCGGCAGCGGGGCCACTGCCGTGACGATCGTCCCCGCCCTCGCCGACGAGGGCGCGCACGTCACGATGCTGCAGCGCACCCCGACCTACGTGCTCTCGCTCGCCTCGGAGGACCGGTTCGCCGTCCGCCTCCGCCGCCTGATCGGGGACCGGCGCGCGCACGCGGTGCTCCGCCGCCGCAGCATCGCGATCCAGCGGGCCCTCTGGGTGCTCGCGAAGCGGCGCCCGGCGATGGTGCGCCGGTTCATCCGCCGGGTCAACGTGCGCCTGCTGCCGGAGGGCTACCCGGTGGACGAGCACTTCAACCCGCCCTACGACCCGTGGGACCAGCGGCTCTGCTTCGTGCCGGACGGCGACCTGTTCCGGGCCATCCGTGACGGGGCCGCGGAGATCGTCACGGCGCGGATCCGCCGTGTCGTCGAGCACGGGATCGAGCTCGAGGACGGGCGCGTGCTCGAGGCGGACGTGATCGTGACGGCCACCGGTCTCGAGGTGGAGCCGTTCGGGGGGTTCCCGATGACGGCGGACGGCATGCCGGTGCAGCTGTCGGAGACCGTCGCCTACAAGGGGCTCATGCTGTCCGGCGTCCCGAACTTCGCCTTCGCGATCGGGTACACGAACGCGTCGTGGACGCTCAAGGTCGGGCTCGTCTGCGAGTACGTCGTGCGCCTGCTCGACGACATGGACCGCCATGGGTACGCGGTCGCCGTGCCCCGGCTGCCCGACGGTGGGGTGCCGACGCGGCCGCTGCTCGACTTCGGGGCCGGCTACGTCCGGCGGGCGCTCGACCGGCTCCCGAAGCAGGGGCCGGCGGTGCCGTGGTCGACATCGACGAACTACGCCGATGACGTCCGCCTCCTGCGGCGCGGGCCCGTCGCCGACCGGTACCTCCATTTCCGCGCGCGCACGGTCGAGGTGCGCACGCAGGGCGAGCCGACCGCGGCCGCCTGACCCTCCGCCTCAGGGCGCCGGGGCGCCGGAGGGCGATCGGCCCTGCACGCCGTTCCGCGGAGGACGGGGGCACCCGCGCAGGACGTGCGCGGGTGTGCTCGATCCGCTTCAGCCCGCGATGTCGCGCAGGATGGCGTGAGCGGCGATCCGCCCCTCGGGCACCGGGAGCAGCGGGTAGTTGTGGAGGCCGCCCGGCTGCACCGTCAGCGCGAAGCGGTCGTCGTCGGCGCCCGCCTGGCGGAACCGCCGCTGCAGCCGGAGGACGTCAGGCACCAGCAGGTCACGCGTGCCCACGAACGTGCGGATGGGGGCGAGCCCGTCGATCGGGCCCTGGATGGGGCTCAGCCGTGGCAGCCGTGGGTCGTCGCCGCCGGCCCATGCACGGCCGGCGGCGAGGAGCCCGACACGGGTGAGCCACGGATCGTGCGCCTCGGCGGCGCGGACCTCCGGGTCCTCGAGGGTGAGATCGACCCACGGCGCCAGCAGCACCAGGCGCCGCGGCTGGGGCACTCCGGTGCCGAGCAGCGACTGCGCGAACCCGAGGGCGAGGCCGCCACCGGCGGAGTCGCCGACGATCGTCGTGGCCCCCGGTCCCGGATCGGCGACCAGCCGGCGGTACGCCTCGGCCACGAGCGGATACGCGTCCCGGTGGGTGAAGCCGGGAGCGAGGCCGTAGTCGGGCACGACGACGCGCACCCCGGCGCTCGCGAGCCGGTCGACGAACGTCCACTGCCGCGGCGCCATGGGCCTGATGTAGGAGCCGCCGTGCAGGTAGAGCGCGGCTCGGCCCGTGTCACGGCGGCCGGGCTCCACGACCACGCAGTCGAAGCCGCCGATCGACACGGTGTCCACGGCGTGGTGCCTGCGCAGCGCCCGCGGGGGTGGGGACGGACGCTTCCGTGCGGCGATCGTGGCCGCCGCTCTCGCCGCGGTCGCCATCGACGGTCGCGCCACGAGGCGCAGGTACAGGCCGAGCAGCCGCATCGCCGCACTCGCCACGTCGGCCTCCTTCCTCCGCGTGGGGGCAGGACTCCCCCACCGGTCAGCGTGCGGCTGGACGGACCACCTCCGCCTCGCCCGGTCCGTCCGCCGGGGCCGACTCCCGACCGGCGTCGAGACCCGTGCTGCGGATCCGGCTGAGGCTGGCGGCCGGCGACTCCCCGAACTCGTCCCGGTAGTGCGTCGAGAAGCGGCCGCTGTTCGAGTAGCCGAAGCGGCGGGCGACGTCGGCGACCGTCGTGCCCGTCTCCGCCTCCCGGATCAACGCATCCCTGGCCGCCTCGAGCCGCAGCCGGCGGAGGTGCAGTAGGGGCGAGACGCCCAGCTGCCGCTGGAAGACCATCTGCAGGCCACGTACCGAGACACCGGCGGCGTGCGCGATCTCGGGGATGGAGATCGGTTCGCCGAGGTGCTCCCGCAGCTCGGCGATGGCGCGGCTCAGCACCGCGACGTCGCGGTCCGATCGGTCCTCCGACCGGTTCGTCAGCTCGAACGCGTCCACGGTGACCGCCATCAGCGCGTCGATGGTGTGCACGCGGACCAGGTCGCGCGCGTAGATCTCCGGAACCCCGAAGACCCCGGAGGTCAGCAGCTGCGCGACCAGGCGGAAGTACTCCGCCGACGCGGCGGAGCGCGGATCCGGCCGGGGCGCGTGCAGGCGGACCGCGGTTCGCGGGACGCCGAGCAGCCGCGCGAGCGGCGCCGGCGGGAAGGAGAACAGGTCCAGCTGCGCCCGGTCCCACTCGAGCACGCCCGTCGCCCCGATCGGCAGCAGTGCGAGGCCGTTCGGCTCGAGGGCGAGCCGGTGCTCGCCGGTGCGGAAGGTCAGCGACCCGTCCCGCACGAGCAGCACGACGAGCTCGGGGGACCGCCGGACGGTGGCACGCAGGTGCTCACCGGAGGCGCGGAGGCTGACGACCGAGATGCCGTCATCGACGAGCGTCACCTGCTCCCAGGTCATCGCGCCGCCGGTGTCGACCTCCGCGGAGCCGAGCACCGCCCTGAGGGCTGCGGTCGCGGCGACCGGATCCGTCGCGGTGTGCTGGAGGCGGAGCAGGCTGTCGACCACGGTGGAACCCTAGAGCGGCCCGGGCACCGCCGGTGGCGGAGGGCGCTCGACGGCACCCTCCACACCGGCCCGGATTCAGCGCGCGGCGCCCGTGGTGCCGTCGGGGTCGATCTCGGTCTCCTCGCGGCGGACGTCCTCGGAGACGGCACCGCCGGCGCGACGGTCGTAGTAGTCGAGATGGTGCCCTGCTCGTCGTCGGAGATCCCGCCGTCCCGGTCGACGTTCGGCGCTTCCTTGACGGTCTCCTGGTCGAAGGCGACGCGGAGCACCCTGCCGGGTGGACGTGCGGAATCGGTCCATCCTCTTCGAGCGTCCGTCGAAGGATCACTCGGAAGGGGCTGGGCCCGGGCTGCTTCCCGACCGCCGGTCGCTACCGTCACGGCATGTCCGACTCCCAGGCGACCGATCCTCCTGCCCAGCCCGCCGTCGCCGCGGGCGGTACCGCGCGCCTCGACTCGCCGCGCACCGACCCGGGCGTCGAGCACGAACGGGCGCTGCGCCGGGAGAAGGACGAGTTCTCCGGCATGCACTTCTGGCTGGCCTTCTTCGGCTGGCTGACCGCGACGGGCATGACCGTGGTCCTGCTCGCCCTGATCGCCGCCGTCGGCGCGCTGCTGGGGGTGCAGAACCTGCTCGGATCGCAGAACGCCCAGGCGGCCGGCATCGGCGGCGCCATCGCCCTGCTCGTCGTGCTGCTGATCGCCTACTACTGCGGCGGATACGTCGCGGGCCGGATGGCGCGCTTCAGCGGGCTGAAGCAGGGCCTGGCGGTCTGGCTGTGGGCGCTGATCGTCGCGGTGCTCCTCGGGATCGCCGGCGCGGTCGCGGGAGCGCAGAGCGGGGTGCAGAGCCGGCTCGGCAGCGTCGCGCAGCTGCCGCTGTCCCCGTCGACCCTCACCGCCGCCGGCGTGGTGACCGCGCTGGCCGTGCTCATCGTGACGCTGGTCGGTGCCCTCCTCGGCGGCCTCGCCGGCATGCGGTACCACCGCCGGGTGGATCGCGCGGGGCTCGACGCGGTGGCCGGCCGCTGACACGGCCGGTCGCCTCGGCGATCAGTCGCCGGGCGAGACCACCGCACCACGCGACGGGAGGCGGTGCCCCGCCGCCTGGATCTCCTGATCGGTGTGGTTGAGCAGGAAGAGCCGGTTCCCGCGACGGACCGCCTCGACGCCGTCCACCGGATGCGGCAGCGCCGGCTCGACCTCCGCGCCGTCGAGCACGGCGTCCACGACCGATGCGAGGTCGTCCGGGGCGGTGGCGACGTACCAGGCGCTGCCGCCGCCGCTCCGCCGACGGGTGATGGCCGGAAGCCCGTCGAGCATGCCGCCGGCGAACGTGGCGAGCACCTCCGCGTCGTCGATCCGCACGATCTCGCCCCACTCGCGGGCGGTACCGCCGCCCAGGCCGTGGATCGCGAGGGCCGGCACCGGGCCGCCGCTCAGCGAGGGCTCCGCGGGCGGCGCGAACTCCTCGATGCGGATGCCGAAGGTCTCGCGCAGGGCGCCGAGGTAGCCCCCGAGCAGCACGTGCAGCCGGTCGTCGAGCACGCCGGTCTGGTAGCCGGCGACGAGGCGGCCGCCGCCCGCGACGAACCCGGCGAGGTTCTCCTGCGCCGCCGTCGACAGCACCTGGGTCGCAGGCGCGACGACCACCGCGTACGCCGAGAGGTCGGCGTCCGGCTTCGCGAAGTCGACCAGCAGGTGCCGCCGCCACAGCTCGGTGTACCAGCGGAGCACGATCGCGACGTAGGAGAGCTCGGCGGGCGTCGCGGGCTGCTCGAGGGCCCACCAGCTGTCCCAGTCGAACAGGATCGCGACCCGAGCGGAGAGGCGCGTGCCGACGAGGTCGGCGAGCGACGCCAGCTCCTCGCCGAGGGCGACCGTCTCGCGGAAGACGCGGCTGTCCTCGCCGACGTGGGGCAGCATCGCCGAGTGGAACTTCTCCGCCCCTGCGGCGGACTGCCGCCACTGGAACTGCATCACGCCGTCGGCGCCGCGCGCCACCGCCTGCAGGCTGAGAGCCCGGTGCATCCCCGGTGGCTTCGCGGCGTTGCGGCGCCGCCAGTTCACCGCGCTCGTCGACTGCTCCATGAGGATCCAGGGGCGCCCGCCGCCGAGCGACCGCATGAGGTCGCGGGTCATCGCCGCGAACACGGGCGCCGCCGGATCCGCCGGGTCGACGTAGTGGTCGTCGGAGACGAAGTCGACCTCCGCCGCGTGCGACCAGTAATCGATCGGCTTGAAGAAGCCCATGAAGTTGGTCGTGATCGGCACCCCCGGCGTGACCTCGCGCAGGATCCGCGCCTCGGCCCGGTAGACCTCGAGCCACGCGTCGGACGAGAACCGGTCGAAGTCGAGCAGCTGCGTCGGGTTGCGGAACGTCGGCGCGGTCCGCGGCGGCATGACCTCCTCGAACGACCCGTACGCCTGGGCCCAGAACGCGGTCCCCCACGCCTCGTTGAGCGCGTCGACGCTGCCGTAGCGGGCTTCGAGCCAGCGCCGGAACGCGGCGGCGGACTCGTCCGAGTAGTCGCGGTGCACGTGGCAGCCGAGCTCGTTGTTCACGTGCCACGCCTCGACGGCCGGGTGGCTGCCGTAGCGATCGGCGATCGCGCGCACGAGGCGGCCGGCGTAGCGGCGGTAGGTCGCCGAGCTCGGGCTGTAGTGCTGGCGGCTGCCGACGGAGAGCCGCACGCCGTCCTCCGTCACCGGCAGCACGTCCGGATGCGCGAGCACCAGCCACGGGGGCGGGGACGCCGTCGCCGTGGCGAGGTCGACGCGGATGCCGCCGGCGTGCAGACGGTCGAGAACGTCATCGAGCCACCCGAACTCGAACCGGCCGTCCGCGGGCTCGAGCTTCGCCCACGAGAAGACCCCGACGGTGGCCACGGTGACGCCCGCCCGCTGCATGAGGTGGACGTCCTCTTCCCCGACCTCGCTCGGCCACTGCTCCGGGTTGTAGTCGCCGCCGTACCAGAGCCGATCCATCCCACGTCCTCCTCGTCGCGCGCCCGGAGACGCTGAGCAGCATTCAAGGGCATCGGCCGGGAACGGCGCTGAGGGCGACGCCCGGCGCCCGCTCAGGGGCGACCGCTTCGCTGGTCGGATGATGACGGGCGAGCGGGTGCGGGCGACGGTCGTGAGCGGCGGCGGCCGGTTCGCCGACCCGTGGCATGACTTCCCCGAGACGTCCCGGCGACTCGGGGAGGTGGCCGCGGAGGCGGGGTTCGACGTCGCCGTGATCGACGACGTCCCCGCCGCGCTCGCACGTGCCGCGGCGCTGCTGATCCTCGACGTGGGGCGGCCGTCCGAGTCCGACGCCGTCGAGGACGCCGTGGTGCGCGCCGCGCTCCTCGCCGCCCACGAGCGCGGCGCGGGCATCCTCGCGATGCACGCGGCCGTCATGTCCTTCCCGGCCGTGCCGGAGTGGGAGGCGATCGCGGGCGGCGTCTGGGTCGACGGCGTCAGCATGCATCCGCCCTACGGCGAGGCACGGGTGCGCGTCACGGACACCGCGCATCCCATCACCGCCGGAGTCGCGGACTTCGCCCTGAACGACGAGCGCTACACGGCGCTGCGGATCGACCCGGGCGTGCAGGTGCTGGCCGTGCACGAGCACGAGGGGCAGGCGTACCCGCTGCTCTGGACGAGGACGGGTGCGACCGGTCGCGTCGTGACCGACGTGCTCGGGCACGACGCCGCCTCGTACGAGGCCGGGCCGCACCGGGTCCTCCTCGCGCGGGCGATGCGGTGGGCCGCCGGCGACGCCCGTATCCGCTGAGCTCAGCGGGCCTGCGCCAGCACGGTCGCGCTGAGCAGCTGCGTGAGGCTGTCCCGCACCTGCTCGAGCGTCTCGATCGGCACCCCGAGCCGCTCGACGATGCGACCGGGCACCGCCTCCGCCCGGCTGCGCAGGGCCCGCCCGGCCTCGGTGAGCTCGACGCGCAGCTCCCGTTCGTTACCGGGGTTGCGCGCACGGGTGACGAGCCCGGCGGCCTCGAGGCGCTTCAGCAGCGGGGTGAGCGTGGGCGGTTCGAGGAACAGCGCATCCGCGATGTCCTTCGCCGTCCGCGGGCTGCGCTCCCAGAGGGCGAGCATCACCAGGTACTGCGGATGCGTGAGCCCGAGCGGCTCGAGCACGGGCCGGTAGAGGCCGATCACGCTGCGGCTCGTCGCCGCAAGCGCGAAGCAGACCTGACGGTCGAGGGCGAGCGGGTCCGGATCCACGACCTCAGTGTACTCATGGTTCGTATACGAAGTGTTAGTATGGAGACCGTGGGAACACGGCTCTTCGACATCGCCCGCCGGCTCGACCGGGGGCTCTTCCCCTTCATGGGGCCCGCGCAGATCGGCGCGGGGCACGCCGAGCAGCCGTACCGGCCACCCGCCGACCCGCGCTGCCCCATCTGCGGAGGCCGCCTCGCCGACCACGCGGTGGAGCGCTCGGCGGATCAGACGACGGCCACCCGGCTCATCTGCCCGTAGCGCTCGCGAGCACGAGGCCCGTGAACAGCCCCCCGCTCGGTGTGCAGGCGCACGGCGGCGACACCGCGCGCGGTCCTCGACGCCCTGCCGTCCTGCACGACACCGCCGCGCCGGCCCGCGGGCCGGTTGAGGTCGTCGGTGGGGGTCAGCAGGATGGCCGCATGCAGGAACCCGAACTCTTCGTCCTCGCCGACCGGCGCCTGAACGAGGTCGTGCAGCAGATCCGCGACGACCAGTGGGGGCTGGCGATCCCGGAGTGGATCCGCCTCGCGTCGACGACCGACCGGTCGACGGTCACGTTGCGCACCCTGATCGACTACCACGCGTACGACGACATCTGGGTGCCCGACATGGTCGCCGGCCGCACCATCGCCGAGGTCGGTGCAGACCGCTGGAAGGGCGAGGACCTGCTCGGCGAGGATCCGAAGGGGGCCTTCGCCCGCATCGTCGAGCGGTCCGTCGCGGCCGTCGAGGCCCTGACGCCGGACGACCTCGACCGCACGGCCCGCCTGTCCTTCGGCGACTTCACCGTGCGGGAGTACTTCTGGCAGATCACGCAGTTCCGCACGTTCCGGGCGTACGAGGTCGCGGTGCTGATCGGCGTGGACGCCACGCTCCCGCTCGAGCTCGTTCGAGGCGTGCGGGCGCAGCTCGAGCCGCACATCGACGCCTGGCGGGCGATCGGCGTCTTCGCGCCCGAGGTGCCCGTTCCCGCGGATGCGTCCGAGCAGGACCGCCTGCTCGGCCTGTCGGGCCGGCAGCCTCGCGGCTGACGCGCCCGCATGACACGTTCGGCCGATCCCGCGCCGGCACTCCGTCGTTCGCGCAGGTCGGCGGCCTCCCCGGCGGATCAGGTGCGGTAGCGGTAGAAGCCCTCGCCGGATTCGCGGCCGAGCTTGCCCTTGTCGAGGTACTCGGCCTTGAGGTACTCGGCGAAGACCGCCGCCCCCCGGTCGCCCTTCGCGGCGTTCGCACTCGCTATCGCATAGGGCGTCCGCAGGCCGATGGTGTCGTAGATCTGGAACGGGCCGATCGGCGCGCCCGTCGCGATGCGCCAGGTGGCATCGATCGTCTCGACATCGGCGACGCCGCGGACGAGCAGGTCGGCGGCCGCGTTCAGGAACGGCACGAGCAGCGAGTTGAGTACGTAGCCGGGCTGCTCCTTGTGGAGGCGGATGGGGACCATGCCGATCGCCTCCGCGAACGCCACCACCCGCTCCACGACCTCGGGATCCGTGCGCGGCGTGCCCATCACCTCGGCGGTGTTCTGCGCCCAGATGTGGTTCGCGAAGTGCAGGGCGAGGAAGCGGTCCGGCCGGCCGGTCGCATCCGCGAAGTCGCTCGGCAGGAGGGTCGACGAGTTCGTCGCGAAGACCGTGCGATCCGGTGCCGCCCCGCCGGCGGCGGACCAGATCGACCGCTTCAGCTCGAGGTTCTCCGGCACCGCCTCGATGACGAGGTCCGCGTCATGGACGGCGGCCGCGAGGTCGGTCGAGAGGGCGAGGCCGTCGATCGCCCGGCGAGCGGCGCCCTCCGCATCGCCCACCTCACGGGTGTACTGCGCCACGATCGCGTCGAAGCGGCTCCGTGCGCTCGCGATCGCGGCCTCGTCGACGTCGTAGACGGTGACGGTGAACCCGTGGTTCGCGGTCTGGAAGGCGATCTGCGCTCCGAGCACGCCCGCCGCCAGCACGGTGACGGTTCCGAACGGTGACGGCATGGTGCCTCCCTCGCGATCGCGTCCGTTCTATCGCCACCCGGCTGCGCACCGGCCGAGCCGGGGGATCGCGCGGTTCCGGAGTTCCTGGGCGACACGCCGCCCTCGGCCGGTGGGGAGCGGCGTGTCGCCGCGCCGCTCCGGAAGGGCGCGATGGGGCTCGGTGGGCCACCGTCAGGCGGTCTGCAGACCCGCGATCTCGTCCGGTACGACGGCCGGCGCGGTGACGACGGAGCAGATCGCCACGACGCCCTCCCACAGGCGGTCGGCGAGCGGACGCATACCGGGCTGGTCCTCCTCGAGGTTCTCGATCAGGGAGGCCATGACGAGTGTGACCGCCCGGCGGGCGTCCTCCACGGGCAGCCGCAGCTCGGTGACGTCGGTGAACTCGCGGCGGATGCCGCCCATCCAGTGGAACAGCTCCGGCTTCAGCTCGGGACGCCGGTGCAGGAGCTCGTGCATCGAGTCGCGGTCGGAGAGTCCGCCGGTTCCGGCCAGGCCGTCGGCGACGAGCGCGCAGAGATCGCGCACGACGGAGCCGCTCGGCTCGCCGAGGAATCGCGCGCGCTGCTCGTCGGTGAGGGAGAACTCCGGCACGCCGAGGGCGGCGGCCGCCTTCGAGGGGAAGTAGTTGAAGAAGGTGCGGGACGAGACGCCGGCGGCCGAGCAGATCGCCTCGACGGTCACGGCCCCGAGGCCGGACTCGAGCACGAGTCGCCGCGCCTCCTCGTGGAGGGCCTGCCGGGTGAGGCGCTTCTTCTGCTCGCGCCAGGGGAGCTCGTGGACGAGGGTCGCGGCGTCGCGCATCTCGGGCCTTTCGAACGGTGCTGGAAGTCGGGGAACGCCCGTGGACCCCGGTCGTCCGGGATCCACGGGCGGAGGGGTCAGGACCGGGAGCCGACCGTGACCGACGAGCCGGTGGGGGCGTCGAGCGCACCCGCCTCAGCGGCGGCGCTGCCGGCCGCCACCTCGACCGCGTCCTTCGCGGAGGCGTTGTCCGCCTGCTCCTGCAGGGCGGAGCGCTGCCGCAGCGGCGGCACCTTGAAGAACAGGGCGATGATGAACGCGATCAGGATCACGATCAGGCCGACCCAGTAGATCTGCACCGCGGACACGTTGAACCCGGTGAGGAACGGCCTGGACAGGCGCGGGTCCGCCCCCTTCAGGAACGAGGTGTCGCTCGTCGTGCTGGTGGAGGCGTTCGCCGTGGTCGAGCTGCCCTTGTCGATCTGCTTGACCAGCGTCGGCACGACCTTGCCGACGTAGTAGCGGCGCTCCGAGGCGTTCGACCAGTCGACCGTCAGCCTGCCGTTCACGACGGAGGCGTGGGCCTTGCTCGCCGTGCTGGCGAGCGCCTTGCTGGTCGCGCCTGGGACGGCGGCGCTCGCCTGCGATTGCGCGGCCTGCTCCGCTGCCGGCAGCGCCGCGGCGACCTGCTGGTCGATCACGCCCTGGGCCGCCGATGCGGGTAGCGCGCCGGCCTGCACCTGCGCGTCCACCGCCGCGGTGACCTGCTGCGTGACGGCCTTCTTGACCGCGGCGTTCGTCTGCGTCGTCACGGCGTTCTTCACCGCGGACCTCACCTGCGTCGTGGCCGTGTCGAGGCCCTTCTGCACGTTGCTCTTGATCGGGTTCGCGATCTTGTTCCAGAGCTGGTCCATGATCGGCTTGTTCGCCGGGGCACTGGCCACGGAGGGCGTCAGGGCCGCGTCGAGCGCCGAGGTCAGGTTGGCCTTGTTCGCCGTCGCGGTCAGGATGTTGCCCGGCATCGTGGAGAACAGCACGGACAGCAGGATGGCGGTGCCGAGCGTGCCGCCGATCTGGCGGAAGAACGTCGACGCGCTGGTCGCGACGCCCATGTCCCGCACGTCGACGGAGTTCTGGCTCGCGAGGGTCAGGGTCTGCATCAGCTGACCGAGCCCGAGGCCGATCAGGAACATCCCGATCATCATGTACCAGAGGGGCTTGTCGATCGTCATGGTCGTGAGCCACAGGAAGCCGATGGCGGTGAACGCCGTGCCGGTCACCGGGAAGATCCGGTAGCGGCCCGTGTGGGACACGATCTGGCCCGAGGCGATCGAGGAGATCATCAGGCCCGCGACCATCGGCAGCGTGGCGAAACCGGACGCGGTCGGGGTGAGGCCCTCGACGATCTGCATGTACAGCGGGAGGGTGAGCATCGCGCCGAACATCCCGAAGCCGACGAGCACGCCGAGCACCGTCGCGGTCGAGAACACCCGCGAGCGGAAGAGCTTCAGCGGGATGATCGCGTCGTCCTTCATCAGGGTCTCGATGACCAGGAAGGCGACGAGACCGACCGCGCCGGTCACGTAGCAGGCGATGGAACCGATCGAGGCCCAGCCCCAGTCGCGGCCCTGCTCGGCGACGAGCAGCAGCGGCACGAGCGTGACGACGACCGCGGTCGCGCCCCACCAGTCGATCCGGACGCGCTTGCGGCCGCCGAACTTTGGCAGGTGCAGGAAGGCGAAGACCATGCCGAGCGCGATGATGCCGATCGGGACGTTGACCAGGAACACCCAGCGCCAGCCGCTGATGAAGAGGATCTGGCCCGCACCGGCGAACAGGCCACCGATCAGCGGACCGCCGATCGAGGAGACGCCGAAGACGGAGAGGAAGTACCCCTGGTACTTCGCGCGCTCACGCGGAGCGAGGATGTCGCCCATGATCGCGAGCGGCAGCGACATGAGGCCGCCGGCGCCGATGCCCTGGAACGCGCGGAACCCGGCGAGCATGAGCATCGAGGTCGAGAACGACGACATCAGACTGCCGAGGATGAAGACGGTGATCGCGAAGATGTACAGCGGCCGGCGACCGAAGATGTCGGAGAGCTTGCCGTAGATCGGCGTGGCGATCGTCGAGGTGATGAGGTAGGCCGTGGTCACCCAGGCCTGCTGGTTGAGACCGTGCAGGTCGTCGCCGATCGTGCGGATCGCGGTGCCGACGATGGTCTGGTCCAGGGCGGAGAGGAACATGCCCGCCATGAGCCCGTAGATCACGAGCATGATCTGCCGGTGCGACATGACCGCGCCGGTGGTGCGCTCGGGGGCGGCGGTGGAGACAGCTGACAAGGAACGTCCTAACGGGAGCGGAGGTCGAGGCGACGCCGCCGGCCGCGAGGGGCCGGAGCAGGAGTTGCAGTGAGTGCAACTTTACATGATCTGCAATGTATTCCCGAATCGGATGGCGGGATCCGAGGTCGAGCGTCGCTCCGGAGGCTGCGAGGATCGGGACGATGGCCTCCCAGTCCGCTGCCGAGACGATGATCGCCACCTCCGCGGGCCGCTTCGTCGGCCTGCACGAGCGCGGCGTCACGCGCTACCGCGGCATCCGCTACGCCACCGCCGGCCGATTCGAACGGCCGCATCCCGCCGGCCCTGCACCGGACGAGGTGCGCGCCGTCGATCCTGCGCCGGCGTGCCCGCAGCCCCGCTCACGCGGCGACCGGATGCTCGGCGACCCCTACCGCGGTATCCGCTTCGACGAGGACTGCCTCCGGCTGTCGGTGACGGTGCCGGACGGTGCCGGACCGGAGGCACGGCTGCCGGTGCTCGTCTGGATCCACGGCGGCTCCTACGTCGCGGGCGCGGGCGACCTGCCGATCTTCGATCCGGCGACCCTCGTGGCCGAGCAGCACGTGGTCGTCGTCGCCGTCACCTACCGACTCGGGGTGCTCGGCTTCCTCGGCGACGGCCGGGACGTGCCACCGAACCTCGGCCTGCTCGATCTCGTCGAGGCCCTGCGCTGGGTGCGGCGGCACGTCGCGGACTTCGGCGGCGACCCGGACGCGGTCACCCTCGCAGGCCAGTCGGCAGGCGGCGACGCGATCGCGCACCTGCTGATCGCCGACGGGGCCGCGGGGCTGTTCCGGCGGGCGATCGTGCAGAGCGCCCCCTTCGGGATCCGTCGCAACCGCAGCACGATGACCCGGCGCATGCTCGAGGCCGTCGGCCGGCTGGACCCCGGCGCCACCGAGGACCTGCTCTTCGCCGCCCACGACCGCGCCTACGCCGCCGCCCGCCGGTACGGGCTCCGGTCGGGGATGCCGTTCGGGCCCCAGTACGGTGCCGACCCGCTGCCTGCCGAGGCGGCTGCCGACCGTGCATGGCGCGCGGTGGCCGACCGCGTCGACGTGCTGGTGGGCTGGACCACGGAGGAGACGGCCTTCTTCGGCGCGCTGAGTCCCGGGCTGTCCCGCCTCTTCGCGCTGCCGCTGGTCGGCGGGAGGCTGCGACGGCTCGTGGTGGGGGTCACCACCGACGCCGTGTACCGGCGGGGAGGGCGCGCGTTCGCCGCGCTGCTCCGTTCGGCCGGCGGCCGCGTCACTGAGTACGAGCTCGACTGGTGGCCCGCGGGGAGCCCGGCGCAGGCCGGCCACACGATCGATCTGCCGCTCCTGTTCCCCGACGCCGACGGCTGGGCGGGTGCCCGGGTGCTCGGTGAGATCGATCCGCACGACCTGGTCGCGCTCGGTTCCGGCCTCCGCGCCGCGTGGGGGGCCTTCGCGCGCGGCGAAGCCCTGCTGTCGATGCCCGACGGCCCCGTCCGGGTGACGTTCCGCTGAACCGTCGCCCCGGCGGCCGGCTCCGAACACGGTGCATCATGCTCGGCCAGCGGCCAGCGGCCAGCGGCCAGCGGCCGGGCTCTCCGCGTCCGTCCAGGCGCGCTGCGCCGAGTCGGTTCTCGGCCGCGGGGGCGCCCGGGGTCCGACCTCAGGCGGGCGCGACGAGCGGTGCGCCGCCGTCGGCGGGGATCTCCGCCAGCCGCCGCGCCACCGTCGCCACCGGCAGTCGCCGGAACGGGAGCGCCGCCTCCGGCACCCGGGCGAGCAGCGGCCCGTAGCGTGCCAGCGAGCCGATGTCGTGCGGGGACCTGCGCGGATCCACGGCGACGAGCCTCGGGCGGGCGCCGTGCCGCCGGATCAGCGACGCCGCGGCGTCGGGCATCACGACGCCGGGGGAGTGCGCGCCGTGCTGGAACAGCATGACCTCGACCGTGGCGTACGGAGGATCCGCTGCGGCCAGGTGGCGATCGAGCGACTCGAAGGCCGGCTCGACCGGGAAGAACGTCCAGAACGGGACCCGGCCGATCTCGATCGTGCGCCACGGGTCGCCGAGCACGAACGACGGGACCAGCAGCCGGTCCGCGTCGCCTCCGCGCTCCGCGGTCCATTCGCGGAGCACCGACGCGACGGGCGCAGCGGCGTCCTGCGGTCCCTCGAAGGACAGGACGACGCACGGATGACCGTTCGCCGCGCACCAGGCCTGCACGGCGGCCGTGAACCCGGGATCCGCACCCCACTCCGCCTCCGGTGCCTCGTCGTCCGGCTGCGGCGCGAACGGCCGGGACAGGTACTGCTCCGGCGTTGATCCCCCGCGGCCACCCGTCTGGAACATGTGGCGGTCGCCGAGCCGGGTCACCGGCCAGGTGGAGCGGTCCTCCACGAGCAGCACGGGCGCCCCCGGTTCGAGGCGCTCGCCGAGGAACGCGGCATACGCGTCGGGCAGCGTGCGCCACTTCGTGCGGAAGTAGCTCATTCGCGCGACCATGAGCTCGTCCTGCAGGGCGTCGTGCATCTGGTGCAGGACGACGTCGGGGTTCGCCTCGAGCAGAGCGGGTGCCACCCGCCGCCCGAACTCGAGCGCGAGATCGGGTCGCTGCGGATCGGCGACCCTCGCGACCGGCACGAGCACGGTGCCGGGCAGCCACGGCACCTGCATCGCGGCCGCCAGATGCGTCAGCGCGCCGTTGCTCGAGCCGATGAGCGCCGCCGGATACCGCCGGCCGGGGTAGGCGTCGGCGAAGGAGGCGGCGACCTCGGCGAGGTCGACCTCGCCGAGACGATCGGCGTCGATCCCCTCGGCGCCGCCGATCCGCGCGTAGAGGCGCCGCAGGACCGGCCAGGGCAGCCGCCCGGCGACGCGCACGAGCGCGGCGAGCACCGGCGGGTTCCCGAGGTGCGGGAAGGCGTGCTGCTGCAGCGCCGACACCGTCGCGGCGTGCAGCACGCTCGCGGAGTCGAAGGAGGCGACGACCTTCTCGGGTGCGAGGCTCACGGCGACTCCTCGAGCAGCGTGTCGACGCGGTCGGCGAATCCCACCTGGTCGTCGACGGGCCAGGAGTGCGAGGCGCCGGCCAGCCGCAGCAGGGGGCGCTCGGCGATCCGGGCGAGGACCTGCGCCCAGGCGGCGGTGGTGAGCGCGTCGTGCTCGGCGAGGGCGACGGTCGTGCGCGCCGACACGGCCGGCAGCACCGTCTCGAGCGGAGGCATCCGCACCGCCGAGGCGATGCCGACGAGCATCCGCGTCGGGCCGGCCTGAACCCAGTCGCCGACCTGGTCGAGCAGACCGGGCTCGCCGTCGCCCCGGTTGCCGGCGACCCACCTCGCGAGGAGGGCGGGCACGGAGCGCAGTGCCGGATCGACCGTGGGGCTCACGATCAGTAGGCGGGCGACCCGGCTCGACCGTGCGGCGGCGACCGCCGCCGCCTGGGTGCCGACGGACAGCCCGGCGAGCAGGTCAACCGTGCGTCCTTCGCGCTCGAACGCCGCGCCGAGCCGCTCGCCGTAGCGCTCGAGGTCGGCCGGGGTGCCCCGCCAGGACGGCGCGCGCAGCAGCTGCACGTCGCCCGCACGGCGCCACCGCGTGCCACCAGGCCGGGCACGATCACGACGCGGG
>NZ_JAODBE010000086.1 GCF_025463795.1 Amnibacterium sp. | reverse complement strand
CGCGCGCAGCGCGCCGCCGGTCAGGGTCGCGTACCAGACGTGCCCGGCCTTGTCCCAGCTGTTGCCGCCGAGCGCGAGGGCCGCCAGGGAGAAGGCGTGGTTGGGGATGCCGGAGTTGATGTGCACGCCGCCGTTGTCGCTCGCCGTGTGCACGTAGCCGGCCATGGTGGCGGGCTGAGGGTCCTTGCCGCCGAGCTGCGGGTCGTCGTAGGCCGTGCCCGGCGCCTTCATGGACCGGAGGGCGACCCCGTCGATGTCGGACGCGAGCAGGCCGGCGCCGATCAACCAGTCGGCCTGCTCCGCGGTCTGGTTCAGGCTGTACTGCTTCACGATCGAGCCGAAGACGTCGGACACCGACTCGTTCAGCGCCCCCGACTGGCCCTGGTAGGCGAGATTCGCGGTCGCGCCGGTGACCCCGTGGGTGAGCTCGTGACCGATGACGTCCACCGCGATGGTGAACCGGTTGAAGAGCACGCCGTCCCCGTCGCCGAAGACCATCTGCTGCCCGTCCCAGTACGCGTTGTCGTACTGCTGCCCGAAGTGCACCGAGCCGAGCAGGGTGAGCCCTCGGTCGTCGATCGAGTTGCGGCCGTAGACGTCCTGGTAGAGCGTCCACGTGTCGCCCAGGCCGTCGTAGGCCTCGTTCACGGCGATGTCGTGGCCGGCGCCGGCACCCTCGTCGCGGACGAGGGTGCCGGGCAGGTCCTCGGTGCCGTGGGCGTCGTAGACGCTGCGGTGCTCGTGCGGCGCCGTCGCGCCCCGGGCGCCCGGCCCGGCCGCCGCGGCGGTGCGGCGTGCGCCGAGGTCGACGGTCACCGCGAGCGTTCGGGCGGCGGCGTCGCGGATGACGGCGTCGTCGTGACGTGCGAGGGCTTCGAGGATGTAGGGGGGCACGATGCCGCAGATCCGGGACGCGTGGTGGCGCACGGCGCTCCTTCCTCCCGGCCGGGTGCCGGCGTGAAGCGACCCTAAGCGGTGTCGCACGTGGAGGGAACCGATCTCCGCGCACCCGGCCGTCGTCGATTCGTGATGCAACGGGGGTCACGGGCGGGGGCCACCGGCGTATACCGTCTCCTCGTCGGCCGGGTTCGTGGTGGAGCCTCGGCCGTCGTCGCGGAGCGAGGCTCGAGCGGCCCGGCACGGATCGCCGTGGTGGACGATCAGGACCGAGGTGCTCGCTGCTCGGTGCCCGGCGGCTGCGAGGGATCTCCCCTCGGCGCCGCCGGGACCGGCGCTCAGTCCGCCCGCCGGTCAGTCCTGCTGGGAACGCCCGCGCCGGTCGTCGTCCGACCGGCCCCGGCGCCGTGACCGCGCCTTCGCCACGACCATCGAGACGGCGATGATCAACATCCCCGCGAACACGATCAGTGACAGCAGCATGGGACTCCTCGGGTGTGGACAGGAGCGCCCCGCTCGACGGCGGAACGGGGTCCGAGCGCCCTTGCTCATCCGCGACGCCGGCAGACGGTCCGGCCCCACCCGTGGCGCTGGGCCGCGTTTCTCGCCGGTTCCCCTGGGAACCACGGGCGCCGGTCGTCATGGTCGCTGGGTATCGTCGCGGCATGGGGGCGGCCGGCGGTGAGGTACTCGCGTTCCTGGTCGGGCTCGTCCTCGCGGGGCTCGTCGCGTTCGCGCTCGCCCGGACCCTCATGCGCGTCACGGGGACCGCGGATCCGAAGGCCCTCCTGCGGTTCGTCTGGTCGGGGCTGCTGCCGGGCACCCACCACGACGGCATCGCCGTGCAGCGGTCGCTCGCGAAGCTGCTGAAGGAGTCGTACTCGGTCATGGCCTCCGGGCGGCGGGTCGCGGCGGCGGCCCTCGACGTCCACGTGAGCCCGGAGGACTACCGGCTCATCACCTCATCGGTCGGCACGGACGCCGCCGTGGCGGACCTCACCGACTTCTACGTCTCCTACGCCCGCGACAACCAGTGGCACCTGGTGACGGATCCGCTGATCACGTTGCGGCGCGACATCTCGTTGCGGGCGCGGCAGGCGTACGTGCAGCGGACGGTGCATCCGGCGGATCCCGACGGCGAGGATCCCGTCACCGAGGACCTGAAGGCGGGGGAGCTGCGCGAGGCGGAGGGGCGATCGGAGGCGGTGCCGGATCCGGCAGGACCCGTGCCGGTCTCGGAGGGGGTCACGGAGGTGCTGCCCGGGGTGCGACCCGCCGACCCGGACGGTGTCACGCGGCCCTACGAGGCGCGCACCGAGGTGCTCGGCGACGGCGACCTCATCGTCGTGCACGGGACGGACGTGCGGATGGTGCCGCGCGAGAAGGGCCGCGCCACGATCGGCCGGTCGTCGCACGCCGACCTCGTCATCGACCGGCCCGGCGTGTCCCGGGAGCACGCGGTCCTCGAGCTGCGGCATGACGGCTGGTGGGTGGTGCCGCTCGATGCGAAGAACGGCACCCTGCTCGACGGTCGCCCGCTGCAGGGACCCTCGCGGCTGCCGCCGGAGTCGACGCTCGGACTAGGCGCCAGGGTGAAGCTGACGGTGCGGATCGAGCCGCTCGGATCCTGACGCCCCGAGGGTCGACGACCGTCAGTCGAGGCGGCGCCGGATGATCGGGATCGCGCCGGTGGCCGCGTCGACCATCCGCGGGCGGATGATCGGGATCGCA
>NZ_JAODBE010000141.1 GCF_025463795.1 Amnibacterium sp. | reverse complement strand
GGCGACCCCGCCCGCCCGTCGCGGCGAGCTGCTGCGGGCTGCCGCGGCCGCCCTCGCGGAGCGTGCCGACGAGGTCGCGACCCTGAACACCCGCGAGACCGGCAAGACGCCGGCCGACGCGGCAGGCGGCGTGCAGGCGGCGATCGGCACCCTGCTCCAGTACGCCGAGCTCGGGCCCCTGCACCGGGGCAAGGCGCTGCGTGGCGGGGCGGACGCGGTCGACTACGCGCTCCCCCATCCGCGCGGCGTCGTCGTCGCGCTCACGCCGTGGAACGACCCGGCCGCGGTCGCCGCGGGCCTGCTCGGCGCCGCGATCGTCGCGGGTGACACGGTCGTCCACAAGGGCAGCGAGCGCTGCCCCGCCACCGCCGCGCTGCTGAACGAGATCCTCGCGGGCGCGCTGCCCGACGGCGTGCTGGTCGGCGTGACCGGCGACGGGGCGACCGGGGCCCTGCTCGCCGAGCAGCCGGGCGTCTCCGTGCTCGCCCACGTGGGCTCCACGGCGACCGGCCGCAGCCTCGCGCTCGTCGGCGCCGCCCGGGACCTCCACGTGATCCGCGAGAACGGCGGCAACGACGCGCTCGTCATCGACGCGGGCGTCGATCCGGTGTGGGCCGCCGGGCAGGCTGCGCTCGGCGCCTTCGCGAACGCCGGCCAGATCTGCACGTCCGTCGAACGGGTCCTCGTGCACCGCGACGTCGCCGACGGGTTCGTCTCCGCCCTCGTCGCCGAAGCGGAGTCCTGGTCCGGCCGCATCGGTCCCCTCGTGGACGAGCGGATGCGGCAGGCGGTCCACGCCCACGTCCTGGACGCGGTACGCCGCGGTGCGCGCGTGCTGACCGGCGGCACGCTCCCCGACCGTCCCGGCACCTTCTATCCGCCGACCGTGCTCGTCGACGTGCCGGACGACGCCCTCGCCGTCACCGAGGAGACCTTCGGGCCGATCGTGCCCGTGCGGGTCGTCGACGACTTCGACGAGGCCCTGCTGCTCGCCGCCGCGGACCGGTACGGGCTCGCGGCGACCGTGCTCACCCCCGACATGGCGCACGCCCACCGCGCGGCGGCGGTGCTGCCGGTCGGCACCGTCAAGGTGAACGCCGTCTTCGGTGGGGCGCCGGGCGGCAGCGCCCAGCCTCGCCGGGCCAGCGGATCCGGCTACGGGTACGGCCCGGAGCTGCTCGACGAGATGACGACCACGACGGTGGTGCACCTCGGCCTGCCCGGTGCCGCGCCGTGACCGATCCGGCCGAGGTCGTCCGCCGGGTCGACGCGGCGCTCCAGGTGCGGCGGCCCCGCATCGTCGTGATCGGCGACGCCCTGCTCGACCGATGGTGGGCGGGCAGCGCCGAGCGGATGAGCCGCGAGGCGCCCGCGCCCGTCGTGCGCATCGCCGATCGGGCCGACGTCGCCGGGGGTGCCGCCAACACCGCGGTGAACCTCGCGGCGCTCGGGGCCGACGTGGCGATCGTGGGTGCGATCGGCGACGACGTGGGCGGTGCCGCGCTGACCGCGCTGCTGCAGGACGCCGGAGTCGACACCAGCGGCCTGCTCCGCATCGCCGGGCTCGCCACGACGGTCAAGACCCGCGTCGCCGGCGGCGGGCAGGTGCTCGTGCGCGTCGACGAGGGAGATCAGGTCGACGACGGGACACGCGAGCTCGTCGCCGCGGCGGCGCTCGCCGCGACCCGCACCGCCGACGCGGAGCTCGTGTGCGACTACGGGATCGGATCCGCCGTCGGCGTCGTGCGGGACGCCCTCGCCGCCCGTGCCGAACGGCCGCCGGTCACCGTCGTCGACGCCCACGACCTCGCCCCCTGGTCGGTGCTCGGCCCGACCGCCGTGACCCCCAACGCGGGCGAGACGGAGCGGCTGCTCGGCCACCCGGTCGGCCCCGACCGGGTGCAGCAGGCGCAGCTGCTGCGCACGGAGCTCCTGGCCGCCACCGGCGCGGCCGGCGTCGTCGTCACCCTCGATCGCGACGGCACCGTCGTGCACGCCCCCGAGGGCACCTCCCGCACCAGGGCCCATCCGGCGCCCGACGCGATGGCGAACGGCGCGGGCGACACCTTCGCGGCCGCTCTCGGCCTGGCGCTCGCACTCGGCGAGCCGCTGGCCGACGCGGCCGTCGTCGCGCAGCTCGCCGCCGACGTCGTCGTGCGCGAGCCCGGCACGAGCGTGTGCACGCGGGCGGCGCTGCTCGCCGCGGTCGAGGGCCCGACGCGGGTGCTCGACGCGGGCCGGCTGGAGGCGGCGCTCGAGGCCGACCGACGGGCGGGCCGCCGCATCGTGTTCACCAACGGCTGCTTCGACGTGCTGCACGTGGGGCACACCACCTCCCTCAAGCAGGCGAAGCAGCTCGGGGACGTGCTCGTCGTCGCGGTGAACGACGACGCGTCCGTGCGGCGGCTGAAGGGCCCCGGCCGGCCGATCAACGGCGCCGCCGACCGCGCCGGTGTGCTGGCCGAGCTCGGCTGCGTCGACTACGTCACCGTCTTCGGCGACGACACCGCGATCCCGCTGCTCGAGCGCATCCGCCCCGACGTCTACGCGAAGGGCGGCGACTACACGCCCGAGATGCTGGAGGAGACCGCGGCCGTGGAGGCGTACGGCGGCACCGTCGCGATCCTCGGCTATGTGAGCGCGCATTCCACGAGCGGCATCATCGCCCGCACCAGGGCGCTGCCGGAGGGCACGGCGGCCGGATGAGCCGGCGCACCGCCGCCGAGTGGGCGAGCCACGCTCCCGCGCCCGAGCCGCTCGTCGACGTGCTGATCGGCACGGTCGGCCGCACGGGCGAGCTCGCGGTGACGCTCGCCGGGCTCGCCGCCCAGGACGACCCGCCGTTCCGCGTGCTCGTCAGCGACCAGTCGGACACGCATCCGGCGGCCACGGACCCGGCCGTGCAGGCCATGTTCCGGGTGCTCGAGGTGCAGGGCCGGCAGCCTCGGCTGCTGCGGCACCGCCCCCGCCGCGGAATCGCGGAGCACCGCGACTTCCTGCTGCGTCAGGCGACCGCCGACGCGGTGCTGTTCCTCGACGACGACGTCTGGCTGGAGCCCGGGGCGCTGCAACGCCTGCACGAGGCGCTCTCGACGCTCGCCTGCGGGTTCGTCGGCATGGCGCCCCAGGGCCTCTCCTACCTCGACGACCGTCGCCCGCAGGAGCAGCAGCCGTTCGAGCGGTGGGACGGGCCCGTGCGGCCCGAGCGGATCCGTCGCGGCGAGCCCGGTTTCGAGCGCTGGACGCTCCACAACGCCGCGAACCTCGTGCACGTCGCCGCGGACCAGGCCGATGCGGCGCGCGGCTGGGTGCCGTACCGGATCGCGTGGATCGGCGCATGCGTGCTCTACCGCCGCGCGGCCCTCGTGGAGTGCGGCGGGTTCGGCTTCTGGAGCGACCTGCCGCCCGCGCACGCCGGAGAGGACGTCGTGGCCCAGTGGCGGGTCATGGAGCGCTACGGCGCCGCGGGCCTGCTGCCGTCGGGCGCCGTGCACCTCGAGGCACCGACGACGATCCCGAACCGTGAGGTGGACGCCCCGGACGTGGTGTTCGCCGCCGACCGCCTCGCCGGCTGAGGCCCGGGCACGGGCCACATCGAGAAGAAGGAGGACGAGATGGCGGATACGCCGAATCCCATCCGGATCCAGAAGTTCCTGAGCGGCATCGACTACCCGGCGTCGAAGGACACGATCGTCGAGACCGCGAAGAAGGAGGGAGCCGACCAGCGCGTGCTCGACGCGCTCGGACGTATTCCGGACGGCGACTACGACGCCCCGACGGCGGTCAGCAAGGCGGTCTCCGACAACGCCTGACTCCGTGTGGACGCAGACTTGCCCCTTTCTGCCCCCAAACGGCACGCATGGGGTCGGAAAGTGGCAAGTGTGCGTGCGGGCGGGTCAGAACTGGACGCGGGGCGGCTGTGCGATCGCGGCCGAGTCGGCGACCTCGAAGAACTCGCGCCGGGTGAAGCCGAGCCGACGGGCGAAGGTGTTGTTCGGGAACACCTGGATCTTCGTGTTGAACTCGCGCACGCCCCCGTTGTAGAAGCGCCTCGACGCCTGGATCGTGTCCTCGGTGTCGACCAGCTCCGACTGCAGCTGCAGGAAGTTCGTGCTCGCCTGCAGCTGCGGGTAGGCCTCGGCGACGGCGAAGATCGACTTCAGCGCCTGCTGCATGTGGTTCTCGGCCGAGGTGGCCTCGGTCGGCGTCGAGGCGGAGAGCGTCTCGGCTCTCGCCCGGGTGACGCTCTCGAAGACACCCTTCTCGTGGGTCGCGTACCCCTTGACGGTGTCGACGATGTTCGGGATGAGGTCGGCGCGGCGTCTCAGCTGCACCGTGATGTCGCTCCAGGCCTCGTCGACCCGCGCCTTCAGGGTCACCAGCGAGTTGTACGTCGCCCAGAGGTAGATCGCGAAGACCACGATCAGCACCACGACGAGCACGATCGGGATCAGCAGGCCCCAGTCCATGGCGGGAGGCTAGGGCACCGCTCTGCGGGATCGATGAGACTTCCGCCTCGCGCGCCTGCCGGCGTGGCGCGCCTGATCAGCCGCGTGCCTCGGCCGCGTCGCAGTTCGGGACGTGGTCCCGTGGGCGCGGCGTCCGAAACCGCGACACGAGGCCGGCGCTCGGCGCTACTCCCGCCGGTCGGTGTCGACGTTCGGGTCGAGCTGGTCCGCACGGCGGAGGCGTCCGTCGACGTCGGAGCGCATCCGCTCGGCGTCGGCCTGCTTGTCGGCGCCGGCGCGCTGCAGGCGCTCCGCGTCGACCTGCGCCTGCTGGGCCTCCGCCTTCGCGCGGTCGGCGTCGGCGCGGACGCGCATCGCCTCCGCCTCGCGTTCGCGGGTGGCCAGCTCGTCGTTGTGCGCATCCTCACGGATGCGCTGGGCGCGATGCTCGTTCGCGCGAGCGACCACACGACCGCGGCGGGCGAGCAGCAGCACGACCACCACCACGATGACGATCACCACGACGGCGATCACGATCCAGACCACGGGTTGCACGGCGCACCTCCTCCCCCGGTGATAGTCCTCGTGGGCCCCGGAGGATGCGGCCTTCGGGGAAGGGTCAGCGGAAGCACGGCCCGCCACCAGGCTGCCGGAGGCGTTTCGGGGCGCCCCGCCCGTCGGGACCGACGGGTGCTTCCGAGCGATCCGCCCGTATCGTGACGGCATGGCCCGCTCCCGGACGGCGATCCTCGCCGAACTCGGCTCCCGACCCACCATCGACGTCGAGGAGGAGCTCGCGAGACGGCGGGACTTCCTCGTCGCCTACCTGGAGGCGTCCCGCACCAGGGGCTTCGTGCTCGCCGTCAGCGGCGGCCAGGACTCGACGCTCGCCGGCAAGCTCTGCCAGCTGGCCGCCGAGCAGGCGCGAGGGCAGGGTCTCGACGCGACGCTGACGACGGTGCGGCTGCCGTACGGCGTGCAGGCGGATGAGGACGACGCCCAGGAGGCCCTCCGGTTCATCGGACCGGACGTCGTCCGCACGGTGAACATCAAGGCGTCGGTCGATGCGCTCGCCGCGGACTACGAGCGGGCGATCGGCGCCCCGCTCAGCGACTTCGCCAAGGGCAATGCGAAGGCTCGGATCCGGATGGTGGTCCAGTACGCGATCGCCAGCGAGTCCGGCGCCCTGGTGGTCGGCACCGACCACGCGGCCGAGGCGATCACCGGCTTCTTCACGAAGTTCGGCGACGGCGGCACCGACGTCATCCCGCTCTCCGGCCTGACGAAGAACCAGGGCGCGTCGATGCTCGAGCACCTCGGTGCCCCGGAGCGTCTCTACACGAAGGCCCCCACCGCGGACCTGCTCGACCTCCGCCCCGGTCAGACCGACGAGGACAACCTGGGGATCGCCTACCGCGACATCGACGCCTACCTGCAGGGCGCGCAGGTCGACGGGGCGACGACCGCGCGGATCGAGGAGCAGTTCCAGAAGACGGAGCACAAGCGCCGCCTTCCGGTCACGCCGTTCGACACGTGGTGGCGGGAGCATTAGCGCCCTCTCCCGGATCGGGCGGTGCTGGTGACGGTGGTGCTCTTCCTCGACGACGTGGCCGAGAACGTCGAGGCGGACCGCGCGCTCGGCCCGCACGCGCACCGGCACACGGACACCGGGGAGACGCCGGCGATCCTCCGGGCCGCGGTCGGCTCGCCGTGACGACGCCGCCGCGGCCGGCCGGCGCCTCAGGCGGACAGCACGCGCATCAGCACGGTGCCGGCGTCCTCGAGACGGTCCGCACCGACGGACACCGCCGACACCCGATCCGTCCGTCGCGGACGCCCCCGCACCGGAGCGGCCCACGCCGCGATGCCCTCGGCCTCGAGTGCGACGAGCACCGCGTCGACGCGGTCGTCGGGGACCTCGGCGAGCGGCGCCCAGAACAGCGCGTCGAGACGGTTGCCCCGCCCGAACGGCGACAGCCAGTAGGCCCGCCCGAACTGCAGCGCGTTCGCCGCCTCCAGCGGGGCCTCGAACGACGACGCGGCCGCATTGCGACGGGGAGCGGCGCCCGGCGCCGGCCGGCGCGGCAGGCCCAGCACGGCGGTCAGCGCGTAGCGCCAGAGCGCTGCGGATCGCCGCAGGCCGTGCCCGCCCCTGCCCTGCCGCATGCGCTCCCCCGTCCCCCGCCTCGGGTCCATCCTGCGACTCCTCGGCCGGGTCAGCCGCCGTGAAAGCTCGGCCGCAGCACGGGCGAGGTCCCGCACGTCGCCCGTGTGAACGGCGCGATCCTCCGGTAGTCGCTGATGGTCTCGTTCTTCGCGTCCTTCAGCACCGTCCTCGTCGTCCCGGTCGTCGCGTGCAGCCCGTCCGCCGAGACGATGACCTCGACGGCCGTGAACGTGGCGCGGTTCGGGCCGGCGTCGATCGAGTGGAACCCGTCGAGCTCGCCGTGCAGGCAGCCGACTGCGCCGGCGTCGTCCGCGCTGGCGAAGACGAACCGGCCGCCGCCGACCGGGGCGTGCGGGTCGTAGGTGCCGGCGACCGGGTGCAGCGCGCACCGCACGAACGACCAGAGCGGCGAGTCGCGCCCTTCGCTGGGGATGGCGACGACCACCCCGCTCGCCAGCTTCCCCACGACGAAGGTGCGGTCGCCGCCACCCGCGAACTGCTGCTCGGCGGACACCGTCGCGCCGGATGCCGTCGTGATGCCGAAGCGCACCGTCCCGCCGAGCAGGATGTCCGCCCACTCGCGGTCGGGGTCTCCGTCGCCGTCGACGTCCACGATGCGGGCGCTGGC
>NZ_JAODBE010000043.1 GCF_025463795.1 Amnibacterium sp. | reverse complement strand
TCGATCACGCCAAGTCCGTCGTGATCCTGAAGCGCTCGATGCGTCCCGGCTACGCCGGCATCAGCAACCCGCTGTTCACGGATCCGAAGACCGGGATGTACTTCGCCGACGCGAAGGTCGGGCTTGCGGCCATCACCGCTGCGGTCAAGGAGTACGTCACCGCCTGAGACGCAGCGACCCGCTTCAGGAGGGGACCAAGGCCTTTGCCGTCGGGGGCAGCGCCCGAAGAACCTGAGGCCGACGGCGAGTACACGCCGGGCTCCCCACCGGCCTGATGTGGGCACTCGACCCATTCCCCATCTGGCTCATCTCGCTCGCGATGTCCGGCATCGCGGTGGGTTGAACCGCTCGCGCACCCCGTGCGGCTCCGGTTAAGAACCTCGACTGCTACGAGGGGCACCCTGCCCTCGCAGTGACCTTCGGCCCTGGCCTCGTTCGTGCCCTCCGGGTCTGCTTGCAGTGTCGGAACCTGGGCCGACACCACGCTCCCCCGAGCCCGTCTCGCACCGGCAGCTGCGCACAATGGGAGCGGGCCATGACCCTGAACATCGACCACACCACCACCCCTTCTCCCACCGTCCCTGGCACCACTCGAGGCCGGTCGCCAGGCGGTTGGGTCGCGGCGGGGCTGCTGGCCGGCGCCGTCATCGTCCATGGGGCGATCCACCTCCTCGGCGCCGCCAAGGGCCTCGGGTGGGCCGAGGTCACTGCGCTTGCCCAGCCGACGAGCGCGGCGATGGGTGTGGCATGGCTGGTGGCGGCGGCCGTCACGATCGCGGCGGGAGTGCTGCTGCTGGCATCGGTGCGCTGGTGGTGGGTCGTAGGGGCTGCCGCTGTCCTGCTGTCGCAGACCGCGATCGTGATCGACTGGCGCGACGCCGCGTTCGGAACGGGAGTGAACGTGGTGCTCGGGGCAGCAGTGATCTATGCGTACGCCGCTCACGGCCCGAGCAGCTTCGAGAGCTCCTACCGCCGTCGGGCCGGTCACGCCCTCCGTCGCCGTGCGGAGCAGAACTCGGTGCCCTTGACCCGGCCACCCGTCCCGCTGATCACCGAGGGTGACCTCGAGCGGCTCCCGGCCCCCGTCGCCCGATACATCAGCCAGTCAGGTGCAGTGGGTCATCCGCAGCCCAGCTCGTTCCGAGCCCTCTTCCACGGGCGCATCCGAGCCGCAGGCGACAAACCGTGGATGAACTTCGTCGGCGAACAAGTCAACACCTTCGGACCGATGCCGGAACGCTTCTTCAAGATGGACGCCACTCGAGCCCATCTGCCGGTGGATGTCCTTCACGTCTTCAGCGGGAACGAGGCGAGGATGCGGGTCAAGCTCTGCTCACTCGTGCCCATGGTGACCGCGTCCGGTCCAGATCTGACACGCGCCGAAACCGTCACCCTGCTCAACGACCTATGCGTGTTGGCTCCTGCTGCCCTGGTCGGCGCTTCAATCACCTGGACCACCATGAATGAACATCAGGCTCGCGCGGTGTTCACCCGCGGCGACCAGACGGTCAGCGCAGAACTCACCTTCGACCAGCAGGACCAGCTCACCGGCTTCACATCAGACGACCGGTTCGCGGTCTCCGCCAACGCCAAGACGCCTCGTCGGCAGCGTTGGTCGACCCCCCTACGTCGCTACAGGTCCTTCCACGGGCACATGATCAGCTCCAGTGGACTGGCCGTCTGGCACGCTCCGGCCCCAGAGGGCGACTTCGCCTACCTCGAATTCGAACTCGACGACATCGTCTATGGGTGAAGAGGCGCACCACTCGGGACGGACTCGCAAATAGCAGCGCTTTCGGGGCCGGCCGGGCGGATGGACGACCGACCTTGATGAGCGTCGTAGCGAAGCCTTCGGCCCGCACCTGGGTCAGCACCAGCCCGATGACGCTGAGGGCACCGGCGGTCAGTAGGCCGACTCGCACGCCGCGGTAGGGAGGGCCCGGAACGCGGTTGCAGCGCAGAGGAGGCTGAGGCGCAGGCAAGTCGTAAGCAACGACGCCCACCCCGCGCAGCACCGAGCGCCGCCGTCGGCGCGCCGCGACGTCCAGGCAGAGAACGTGAACTCGGCGATTATCCGTCCACCGACCGGGACGCGCGGGATCGTCAACGGAATCGACCACGGGGCGCCGGGACGTTCTCCTCTAACCAGCCGCTGCCGTGGGCCGCAGCCTGTCCGCATGAGCCAGGTCACCGAGTTCCAGGCAGGTTTGTGGTCGACCTGCTGCGCGAAGAGCAGTCGCCGGTCGTGGTGCCGCCGGTGAAGCAACACTCCGCAGACGGTACGACCAGACGAGGCTTCCTGGGTGTTGCCGTCGGAGGGGTGGCGACGGTGGCGGTGGGCGCGGCGGTCGGGGGTGACGTCTTCGCCGCGAGCCGAGGTGTGTTCTCCAGCGGTAGTGGGCCTGCATACGAGCCGTGGCAGTTGTGGCAGCGCGGGTCCGCGCCGCTTCGGCTCGTCGCCGCGGGGATCCTCGCCGCGAACGCGCACAATGCCCAAGCGTGGCGGTTCGAGGTCAGCCCGCAGCGCATCGACGTGATCGATGACCTCAGCCGCAGTCTCGGTACGGTGGACGCCTACCGGCGCGAGGTGCAGCTCTCGGCAGGATGTGCGATCGAGAACATCGCCCACGCCGCGCAGGCTGTCGGCCTCGCCGCCGCCGTGACTGCCTCTCCGACGGGCGACCGATCCCTGTTGGCCCGCATCGATCTTGCCCCCACCACACCGAGGGTGTCGTCGTTGTACCGTGCCATTCCGCTCCGTCACACGGACCGCAGCGCCTATCAGAGCGGGCGCCCCCTCCCCTCGGGCATCATCCAGGGGTTCGATGCGCTGGTCGATCGGGCAGACATTCGGCTGCTGTGGCTGCTGAGCCCGGCCGAGCGACGAGCTTTCAGCGCCTTGACGGTGGCCGCTACCGAGGCGTTCATCGCTGATCCGGAGCAGGTCCGCGACGACTCGGCCTGGTACCGGTCGACTTCGGGCGAGATACAGAATCATCGCGACGGCATCACCCCCGACGCGGCAGGCCTCTCGCCACTCGTCCGGAGCATCGGCAAGCTGCTGCCGGCCACGGAGGCCTCGAACAACGCCTATTGGCTCTCCGGCACACGCGACCGCCAGCTGCCCACCGCGTCGGGATTCGCGATCGTTCTGGTCCGAGACGCGGCGGACGTCGCCCAGCGGCTCGGCGCGGGTCGTCTGTACCAGCGGATGCAGTTGTGGGCGACGACGAAGGGACTGGCCATGCAACCGCTCAACCAGAGCGTCGAGCGAGCCGAACGCGACCGGGTTACCGGCCGATCAGGTCCCATTCGTACCGGCCTCTCCGGCCTGGTCGGTGATTCGGCCTGGCAACCGGTGATGCCGATGCGGATCGGTACCCGACCGCGCTTGCTCCGGCCAGCCCGCGTCGGGCCCTCGCGGCGGTCATCACCCGAGGCACCCCGTGACCCGCCGTGCTTCTGCGTGGTGGTGGACCGCACTCACCGACCTACTCGCCATGGGATACCTGCTCATCGCGGTCATCAGTCCACTGGCGTTGATCTGGTGGTCCGCGCTCACCGGCGCCGTTCTGATCGTCACCGGGCTCTGGTTCGCCCCTCGAAACAGGCCGACCGCGCTCATCGCGGTCGTCGTCGGCGCGCTCGTCCCGGTCATCACCGGCTGGTGGAGCCTGGTCGTTCCCCTCACCGCTGCCCTCATCATCGTGTGCGGGGCAGTGGCCGTCAGCGGCGCGAAGGACCGGGGGCCACGACGAAGTCCGGGCCACGACGCCGCGGGCGCTATCCCGGGCATGAGCGAAAGGGCACTCCCATGAACGTGTTGGTCACCTACGCGAGCCGCCACGGTTCCACCGCTGGTATCGCGGAGCGGATCGCGTCGCAACTCCGCGTCGCGGGTCTGCCCACGGAGGTGATGTCGGTGGACAAGGTGAAGAACCTGCACGTGTACGACGCGTTCGTGATCGGCGGCGCGGCCTACATGGGCCACTGGATGAAGGATGTGACCGCCTTCGTGAAGCGTCACCGCGCACTGCTCGCCGAGAATCCGGTCTGGCTCTTCAGCAGCGGACCATTGGGCGTCGACATCGTCGACAAGGACGGGCGCGACGTCCTCGAGTCGGCCACGCCCAAGGAGTTCGATGCGATCGTCGCTGCCATTCACCCACGAGCGGAACAGGTGTTCTTCGGAGCCTGGGACCCCCACACGCCTCCGACCGGGATCGCGGAGCGGCTGATGAAGTTCGCGCCGGCGGGCAAGGCGGCGCTTCCTGCCGGGGACTTCCGGGACTGGGGCGCCATCGACGGATGGGCGCACGAGATCGCGACTCGGTTGGCCGGGCTCGCCGCCGACTCCCGCTCAGCCTCGTGAAGACACGGCGAATGAGCGGCGCTCCGCCACTTCCCACGCCGGACCTTCGGCTCGGCCGCAGGTTCCGTCCGCTACTCGAGGCGCCCCTCGTGCGGCCGGGACTGCTTCTGCTCGTCGTTGTCGCGGCTGCGGTGGTCTACATGCGGTGTGTGCGTCCGTGGCAACTGACCTGGGGAGCGACGCCGAGCGAGGTCTCCCGGAGGCTGCCCAGCGATGCGCTCGTGAGCCGACCCACGTTCAATGCGACTCGCGCTATCACCATCGCTGCCCCTCCTAGTGAGGTCTGGCCATGGTTGCTCCAAGTGGGTGTGACCCGGGCTGGCTGGTACAGCTACGACATTCTGGACAATCTCGGACGTCGGAGCGCGCGGAGGGTCATCCCAGAACTGCAGCACATCGCGCCAGGGGACATCATCCCGATGAGCCCGGACGGCAAGCAGGGCATACGGGTCCATTCGATGGATGCGCCCCGCTCGATGGTGTGGGGACAGGCGGGTGGAACGACGTGGGCGTGGCAGCTCGACGAGACCGCCGACGGCGGTACCCGCCTTGTCAGTCGCGTGCGGTCCCGCTACCAGTGGTTGTCGCCATCCGTTGCCTTCTCGGCGCTCCTCGAATTCGGCGACATCTGGATGATGCGAAAGATGCTGATGAACCTGCGCGAGCGCGTGACAGCCACCCGGCCCGGGAAGGAAACGCGCACACTCTGACTGATGGGGCCTCGCCACGGAAGTCGGGTTCACCGCGGGCGCAGGCAGCCCCCGATGAGGGAACTGTTCCGCCAGTAGGTCTATGAAACTCGGTTCTAGCCCGTCAACTCGCTCGAGTATCAGTCTCCATCTCAGAACACTCGCCTCACAGTGCGGCCACGAAGCTGCCCCTTCAGCGGAACGAGCCCGGCTGCGCTACGGGCGACGATCGTGGCTGCGGACTCGCCGACAATCGCTCGAAATTGCTCGGTTCCGGACTCCCGCTCGGGTGCTCGAACCGGACGCGGAAGGCCGCGGGAGAACGACAGTCAATACTCGTGACCGGAATGAACCGACCGTTTCGACGCACGTGGATTGCGGTCGGGACGGTCGGCAGCAGCTTTGCCAGGTCGTAGCCCCACGGGGTGAGAAGGTAGATGTCCGAGCGTGCGCCGGTGAGTTGTTCTCCCCCGCACCCTCTCGGCCTCCGGTCCGCGCGGCGCCGAGCGTGACCGGTGGCGCCGAGGCAGGGCCTCGCAGGCCCGCTCGGAGCACAGCCCCGGTCCTAGACTGGGCACGGTTCGCCCGTCAGCCGAGGCGCAGCCCATCAAGGAGGCCGCGCCGTGAGCGATCCGGGTCTCTCGTTCCCGGATCAGCCGCGGGTGGAACTCGACCAGCGGCTGACCGACCTGGTGAGGTCGGCGAACGAGGTGCTCGAGACGCAGGGCCGGTTGCGCGCGTTACTCCGGGCGAATCAGGCGATCACGGCCCACCTCGACCTGGACGGCGTGCTCCGCAGGATCGTCGACTCCGTCCAGGAGGTCACCGGTGCGCAGTACGTGGCGCTCGGCGTGCTCGGCGAGCGCGGCGGACTGGAGCAGTTCATCCACGCCGGGATGGACGAGGCGGACGTGGCGCGGATCGGGCACCTGCCGCACGGCGAGGGCCTGCTGGGCGCCCTCGTCCGCGACCCAGAGCCCATCCGGATCGACGACATCGCCGCCGATCCACGCGGCGCCGGCTTCCCGGAGGGCCATCCGCCCATGCGTGACTTCCTCGGGGTGCCCATCCGCGTCCGCGAGGTGGTCTTCGGGAACCTCTACCTGACGAATCACCCGAAGGGGCACTTCAGTGAGGAGGACGAGCAGCTGGTTCGATCGCTCGCGTCGACTGCCGGATTCGCTGTCGAGAACGCGCGGCTTTTTCGGGAGACGCGACGCAGGCAGGAATGGGCCGCAGCATCGACCGAGCTGACTGCCCGGATGCTCTCGTCCGACCAGGGGGACGCGCTCTCGTTCGCGGCCGAACGGATGCGGTCGCTCGCGGAGGCGTCGAGTGCATTCGTCGTGCTGCTCGGCGACGCTTCGGAGCGGGTTGACGTTCTGGAGGTACGCAGCGGCGACTCGAAGGAGGTTCGGACCACAGATGTGATCGTGAAGGGGACGATCGTGGAGCACCTTCTCGAGGGCGGTCGGCCTCTGCGGTTGGACGAGAACGAGGTGCGGGACCTGAAGTTTTCAGACGCCGACCCGTTCGGTCCGATCCTCGCCGTACCGCTGACCGGGAGCGGGGGGAACATCGGCCTGCTCCTTGCCGCCCGCTCTTGCGGTAGCCCCGCATTCACCGAATCGGATCTGGAGGTCGCGGTGGACTTCAGCGGGCGGGTGAGCGTCGCGCTGGCGTTGCAGGCCACCCGCTCCGATGCTGAGCGGGTGATGCTGTTCGAGGAGCGTGGACGGATCGCCCGGGACCTGCACGACCGTGTGATTCAGCAGTTGTTCGCCACAGGGATGCAGTTGCAGGGAGTACTCAGCACCCTCCCCGAGGGACGCAACGCGGAGCGCGTTGACGCGGCCATATCGAGTCTCGACTCCTCGATCACACAGATCCGGCGCGTCATCTTCACCCTGGAGTCCACGGGTCGGGGAGACGAGCGGGCGACCGGCCGGCAGCGCCTCTTCAACCTGATCGAGCGAGTCAGCAGTGCGCTCTCCGTCGACCCGTCGATCCACGTGACCGGGCCGGTGGATGCCGTGCTGATCGGTGACCTCGCCGAGGACGTGCTGGCCGTGGTCAGTGAGGGTGTGACGAACGCCGTCAAGCACGGGGGGGCCAACACTGTTGCCGTTGACGTCAGCGTTGACACACCGGGCGTCACCGTCGCGGTGTCCAACGACGGGCTCCCTCTGGCCGTCTCCGCGCGACGCAGCGGCCTCGCCAACCTCGAGGAGCGAGCCACCCGCCGTTCTGGTTCGATGACCCTCGGGATCGAGGCCGGCTTGACGGTCCTGCGCTGGGCCGTCCCGCTGCCGAACGAGACGCGGGCCAGCGTCTAACCAGGTCGGCACGCACTTTCGCCTGGATGCGGCAGCGCGGGAGTCGCGCCTTAGGCCGGCTCCAGCCACGCACCGGCAAGGGCGGTCGAGATCGACGCCGCTGGACGTCACGGGTCTCGCTCAACCGCGAGCTGCGTTGCGTCCTCACGGGAAGGCGGTCGGTGGCAGAGCGTTGCCCGGATCCGGCTACGGGCTGCATGGAGTCATTCCCTCTGTTCGCGAACGGAAACAGCCGGCAGGCCGGTTGCAGGACGAAGGTCCCTGGTCAGCCAGCGCGGATGCGGTGAGCCTGTCAGTCACCGGACGGCAAACCGAAAGCGACGCAACAATGAACGACGTCATCACAGTGTTCCTCGTCGACGACCACGAGCTCGTCCGTCGTGGGGTGGCGGAGATGCTCGAGGCGGACCCCGGGATCAGAGTGGTCGGGGAAGCGGGATCCGTCGAGCAAGGGCGTGGGCGAATCCTGGCGACCCTTCCCGCAGTCGCCCTGCTCGACGTGCGCTTGCCGGACGGGAGCGGCATCGACCTCTGCCGCGATCTGCACGGATCCGCACCGCAGGTCCGCTGCGTCATGTTGACCGGGTACGACGACGACGAGGCCATGTATGCCGCTGTGATCGCGGACGCGAGTGGCTATGTGCTGAAGGACATCCGCGGCAGCAGGCTCATCGACGTGGTGAAGAAGGTAGCGGCTGGACGGTCCGCGCTCGATCCTCTGCTTGTGAAGGCGGTGCGAGACCGGCTGCGCTCAGGGCCAAGTGCCGACCCTCGGCTGATCGACCTGAGCCCGCGTGAGCGGGAAGTGCTCGGCCTCATCGCCGACGGGCTCACGAACCGCAACATCGGCATCCGTCTCTCGTTGGCGGAGAAGACAGTGAAGAACTACGTGTCGAGCCTGCTCAGCAAGCTCGGCCTCCAGAGCCGTACCCAGGCAGCCGTGCTTCAGCTCGAGACCCGAACCGCATTCCCCCTCGCTGCGCCTCGGGCCTGATCCTCGCGCGGATCGCCGAAAGGCGGAACTCACTGCGAGGTCACCGCAGTCCGCGCTCGACGAACTGACTGGCGGGGACTGCTGGGCGCCGCTGGAGCCTGCGCCCATCGGAGGCAGCGGGACCGGGAACCGACTGCTACGGCACGCCCGCCTACCGATCCCACCGATGTGGCGCGGTCTCTCGTGCCGCCTTCGACCGGCGGAACAGCGGCGGGACTTTTGACTCTCACGGCTCATCCGCCGGTCCGCGACCCTGGCTTCTCGAGCGACGGGAGGCGTGTCAGATGCGGATCACACGTCTAGTGGTGGGCTGGGACGCTTCTTCGCCGGCGGAGCAGGCGCTGCGCTGGGCTGCAAATGCTGACGAGCGGATCGGCCGACCAGTGCATCTCGTCACGGTCCTGACCCCCGGTGGGACGGACCGCCCCGAGGAGGCGGTCGCGGCAGCACGAGATGCACTGCAGGCCGCCCTCAACGGGTTGATGCAGACGCACCCAGACCTCACGGTGACGGCGGAGGTCGCGGTCGGGGATCCAGCGGAGGAACTCCCCCGGGTCGCAGGACGTGACAGCCTGCTCGTCATCGGAGCCTCGAAGGCTGCGGGTAGGCGTCAGACGGGGGCCCGCAGGGTCCCCGTCGCGATCGCAGGCCGCGGAGACGGGGTCACCGCCATAGTGCCGGCCGAGCCTCTCGGCGGGCGGCGGGGCATCTTCGCCGTCGTTCGTGGCCGCGAACGCACCCGCGGTGCACTGACCTTTGCCGCCCAGGCGGCTCGGATCCTGAACGAGCCGCTCACGTTGCTTCGCATCCGAGATCCGTACGAACCAGTCGATGGCCTCGAACCGGTGACCCTGAGGTCCGAGCTCGGCACGCTGACGCATGAGTTCCCGGATCTGACTGTGAACGTCGACCCTCACTGGGTGCGAAGCCCAGCTTGTCTCCTCACCCACTCGGATCACGCCGCGCTGCTCGTCCTCGAGGGACATCGACCGTCCTGCGCGCCCCCTCGATTCAGCCCCGAGCGCTGGCTCGCCGCGCAGGCGCAGGCACCATTCGTCGTGGTCGCCGAACCGTCCGTCCAGCAGGGCAAACTCCGCATCCCCAACCCGGAGCAACTCGCGCTGAGGGGCTGAGCGATAGCCGCAGCCCCAACCACAGGAGCCCCGTGAAATGAGAAAGAAGATGAGGAGCTGGTTCGTATGGGTGCAAGCACCAGGCCGGACGACGTGAGACGACCCCGGCGTCAGCGCAGGGCGACCAAGACACGTCCCGACCTGCCGATCGACAGCAGTCATGGCGGTCGCCTTTGGAACCGAGCGATGCTCCGCGCACTGGGATCCCCACTAGCGCCGCTGCTGGGCGGATTCACCGCGGTGCGATACACCACGGGGTCCACCGTGGTGGTGCTCCCCGTTCAACTGGCTCGCCACGACGACGGTGTGGACATCGCCGCAGCGCACGCGAGCCGCAAGCGCTGGTGGCGGCACTTCCGCAGCGCTGCGCCAGCCGAGGTGTGGATCGATGGCCGGTGGGAGCCAGTCAAGCTCAGAGTCCTCGCAGGTGACGAAGCCCGAGCCTCCAGCCGTCGTTACCTCGCCAGGTTCCCCTCGGCTCGCCGCTCCTTCGCCCCCACGAACGGAGCGGATGCCGACATACGGATGCTCCGAGCTGATGTTGACCTTCGCAGCCGTTCTCGGCGGGCGGCCTCGTTGTCACACACGCTGAACCCTCATAGTCAGCGCGGTCAGAAAGTAAGACTCCATCTGCCCCGTCGTCGGGGCGTGGCGAGTCAGAGCCGCTCCCTACAGACGCTCGCCTGGTTGCGGGTGTTTTTCGCCGACATGTGTATGGGTGGCCCAGGCGTCTGCTGAATCGGCGCCCGCAGCGGGGAGGGCCGGCGCCGCTGGTACCGCGGAGCCGCGATGCACGTTGCCGCCTCAGGTGCCGCTCCGGATCCGGAGAAAGCCGAGGTGCAGCCCCCCGAGGGCGAAGAACAGGGCGGCGAGCGTTACGGCCCCGGCGTCGATGTGTTGCCCTCCGTCCGGCGCAAGGACCGGTCCGAGTGCCAGGGACAGCATGAGTGCGCCCCCGAACACGAACATGGCCGGGGTGAGCACGAGGCCGAAGCCACGGCCCCTGAGCAGGAGGATCGCCAGCACGAGGAACGCGGGCATGATGAAGCACAGGTCGAGCACGTAGATCGAGTAGTAACTCTGGATCTGGCGGTGCTCGGCCATGAGTGGCAGCAGCGCCGCGATCCACATCGGGTAGAAGACCAGCGGCTGGAGCAGCGCTCCCGCGAACGAAGCGATCCGTACCCAGCGCGGCAGCCGGGCGCCGGCCAAGACGTCCGGCCGGAGCCCTGCCACGCCCAGGACGAGAGCCCAGAAGGACAGCGCGAACACCGCTAGGTACACGAGGTAAAGCGCGTTGTACACCTGCTCGATGGAGTACACGCCGTAGCCGTAGAAGAGGTACGCAAGCAGCGCGAACGCGAGCACCTGCTGCCGGTACCGAGGGGCGCGGGCGGTCGCCGAGAGCACGACGAGCGCCGCACCGACGGCGACGGTGACGAGGTCCTGCGAGAGGGCGCCGGGCAGCACCGATGGAGGCACGACTCGGGAGTACAGGGCAGGAGTCCCCAGGCCGCCGACGGCGGCGATCACGGCGAGCCCGCCCGTGATCGCCCAAAGGATCCGGTTCAGCCGTTCGCGCTCGATCATTCCCAGCCCCCGCAGCAGCGGCGAGACGGATCCCGGCGAGGGCCGGTTGACAAGGTTGATCTTTGCCCAGTCGTCCGGGGTGAGGGGTGTGCCTTCCGACAGACCGACTGGCGGTACGGGATGGTGACTGGCGGTCTCGAGGTTTTCGTCCACGCTCGAGGGTGACCAAGCAGGGAGCGGCTGCCCAGGGCCCAAGGTCCTGGGAAGCCGCGGTGTCTTCCCGACCCTGAACCCGGCGTCTCCCTCTACGACAGCTGGTCAGGCGGCACCCTTGGCGATTCGCGACGCCGCTGAGAACACCCGAGCCAGGCCGACACACGCGATGGGGAAGACCACGGCGTAACCGAAGATGCCGATCGTCCGTAGGCCGAACTGATCCGAAATGGGACCCACCAAACCGAGGACGCTGAGTGCGCCAGCGATGAGCAGGCCAACTCGCACGCCGCGGTAGGCGCGGCCCGGGAACACGGCTGCGGCGCAGAGGAGACTGACTCCGAACAACAGGTCCCACGCAACGACATCGACTCCGTACAGCACCGAAGGCCACCGCCATCCGAAGATCGGGCCGGTCAGCGCGCCGTCCCCGATACGACGGGCGACCGTCAATTCGACGAAGTGCACGGTGGCGGTGGTGCCCGCGGCGAGAAGCATGGACCCGAACGCGAGAAGCCCGAAGATCTTCCGGCCCGGTGCGGCGGCGAGGTAGATCGCGGCAGTGAGAGCGACCAATCCCGGGGCCATCAATATGATCAGCACCTCTGCGATGCCCAGGAACGGGTCCTCGAGCGGATCGCTGAAGTTCCCCAGAGCGACGAATCCCAGCACAAGCGTGGGAACGTACAACGCCGAAAGCACGACCGTCACCCAGGCAGCCCAAGCGCCGACGCGTTGGACGCTCGAACCCGGCAAGTCGGGCGCATCGCGGCCGCCGTGCTCCACCGCTGGCGAGGCGTCCGGTCGAAGTGCGACGGGGGCGATAGCGGGGTGCGACGAGGTCTTGACGTTTTCGTCCATGATCCGAGGATCACGGGGCGGGAGGACTGGTCTCAGGGTCGAACGTCCCGTCGGCGCGCATTCCTCTCAGCTTCGCTGCTGCTCCGCGCCCCACGCCGAACAGGTGTTGGGCGCGACCGTGCGATCTACGATTGGGCCGGACGACCAGCAGGATGGACCCCCGGCCGCCGCAAGGACTTCAATGGACCTCTCCAGCGCGTGTCGCAGAGGACCGGATATCTCCCTCGGCGAACTAGATGATGGTCATGAAGAAGAAGATCGAGAGATTGACCAAATCGGTGAGGAAGTGAGAGAGGGTGGGCCATCGAAGGCTTCCGGTCCGACGCTGCTCCTCAAACGCGGGCAACCTGATTCGTAGACACCGAACACGACAACACTTCGACGGTTGTGCTTCCGGACGTCGGTTCAGGGCCGGTTCCGGGTCAGGAATCGCCCCCGTCGACACGCACTCGACGGTACCGAGTCCCCCCGACCTTCCGGACGCCGGCGAGCGAAGCGCGAGGCGCCCGCCGCTCGCCGGCCGCCTCGTAGGCCGACCCGCGCCAGCGCTCCTCGGCCCCCGCCGCACGGAGGTCGAGGCCCGACCCGCGGGATGGGCGGCAGCGATTACGCGCCACCGCTCCCCGCGCCGCACGTTGGGCAGCACGCCCTGCACCGCCGCCACCTGGGAGAGGGCGGCCACGCACGCCTACAACTCGATCGGGCTGGCCGGGCTGCAGCACGCCATCCCCGCGGTCGCGGTCCGTGATGCTGTGGTTGGCGCAGGTGGAGCAGCGCTGACGCCCCACGTGGCCCGTAGAGTATGGCAAGAGTGTGGCAGAGCGTCGCGGGCCACCTGGAGCCACTAAGGGAACCCCTGCGTGATCAGGTACTTTGTACGCCCCCCGGGACTTGAACCCGGAACCCACTGATTAAGAGTCAGTTGCTCTGCCAATTGAGCTAGAGGCGCAGAACGGCCCGCAGAAGCGGACCGGGGGTCAAGATTAGCATGGCAGCGGAGGACACCCCCATGACTACTGCCACCCGTCTCGAGGCCGGCGAGCCGGCTCCCGACTTCCGCCTCTCGGACTCGACCGGTGCCGAGCGCTCGCTCGCGGACTACCGAGGTCACAAGGTCGTCCTCTACTTCTACCCCGCGGCGATGACGCCCGGGTGCACGACCGAGGCCTGCGACTTCCGCGACAACCTCAACTCCCTGCAGGTGGCCGGGTACCAGGTTCTCGGGGTCTCGAAGGACGAGCCGGCAGCGAACGCCGAGTTCGCCGAGCAGGAGCATCTGAACTTCCCGCTGCTGTCCGACCAGGACCTCACGGTGCATCACGCGTACGGGGCGTACGGCGAGAAGTCGCTCTACGGCAAGACCGTCACCGGCGTGATCCGCTCCACCTTCGTGATCGGCGAGGACGGCGTCGTGCAGCTGCCGCTCTACAACGTGAAGGCGTCCGGCCATGTCGCCAGCCTCCGCAAGAAGCTCGGCATCGACTGATCCCCCGCAGCTTCGGCCGACCCTGGCGGGCTCGCGCGGCCTGATCGGCGGAACCGCGCGTCAGCCGCGGCGCATCGCCGCGGTTACGCCCGGCGTGAAGAAGAGCACGATCACGATGATCGCCGGGATCGCGAGCAGCGCGGCGAGGTCGTAGCGACCGCCGGGACCCTGCGCGGCCTGCAGGCCGACGAACAGCTGCACGATCTGCCACACCACCGCGGCCGGCCGCGTCCACTTCGCGGCGCGGAGAACACCGCGCGCCGCGACGATCAGACCGACCGCGATCACGGCCGTCACCACGGCGAGCCCGACCCCTGCACCGACCGATCCCGCTGCCGTGGAGGTCAGGGTCTCGGTCACGAGCAGGACGGTCACGAGAATCAGACCCATCGCCTCGAGCGCGAGCACGATCGCGACGACGATCAACGAAATCCGTCGTCGCGGCTGCGGATCCAGTCGTTCAGGCGGCCTTCTAGCACTGTTCCCGCGGCCAGCACTCACAGGCACATCCAACCACGGCACCCTTGATCACGCGGCATGCCCTATGCCACGATGTTTCCGGTCGGTTTCGGTGCCCCCACTGTCGTGGGCACGCGGTGGCACCGAAGGGTGGCGGGTCTCCCCGCTCCGTTCACGCTGTTTCCGTGCCTGAGGTCCATCCTCCTGCACCCCACCCGAATGAACGCCGAACGACCTCGAGCCCTCCCGGGCCCGCACGCGGTGCGCCGCTGTGCCCGGATCCCACGAATCCCGTTAGGAGCGCCCACGCATGGATTGGCGTGATCGAGCTGCCTGCCTCACCGCTGACCCCGAGCTGTTCTTCCCGATCGGCAACACGGGACCGGCGGTCGACCAGATCGAGCGCGCGAAGTCCGTCTGCGGTCGGTGCACCGTCACGGAGTCCTGCCTGCAGTACGCGCTCGAGACCAGCCAGGACTCGGGTGTCTGGGGCGGGCTCAGCGAGGACGAGCGTCGCGCCCTGAAGCGCCGCGCCGCCCGCGCCCGCCGCACCGCGTAGTCGCTGCTCCACCGCCGCGACGGGCCGAGGGCGACGTGTCGCTCGACGCCCGTCCGCGGTGTGCTGGTTCGCCCTCCGAGAGCGAGCGTCGGCAACTGCCGGATCAGGCCCGTCGTAGTGAGCGCTAGTCGCGGTCGTTCCCGAACCGGAACGGCACGGCGATGGTCACCTCGGTGCCCCGACCCGACATGGTGTGCCAGTCGATGATCCCGCCGAGCTCCCCCTCGATGAGGGTGCGGACGATCTGCGTGCCGAGGCCGCTGCCGACCTTGCCCTCGGGCAGGCCGACGCCGTTGTCCCGCACGCTGACCGTGAGGCCTTCGTCGGACCGGTGCGCCGTGATCACGACGTTGCCCTCCCGCTCGGCGAGGCCGTGCTCGACCGCGTTCGTGACCAGTTCGGTGAGGGCGAGCGAGAGGGGCGTCGCGTAGTCGCTCGGCAGGATGCCGAAGGCTCCCCGCTTCATCGGATGCACGCGGGTGCCGTGCGAGGACGCGACCTCCGCGATGAGCATGAGAACCCGGTCGAAGACCTCGTCGAAGTCGACGCTCTGCGCGAGCCCGTGCGACAACGTGTCGTGCACGACCGCGATCGCGGACACCCGCCTGGTCGCCTGCGTGAGCGACTCCCGCGCCTCGTCCGAGTTCGACCGCCTGGCCTGGATCCGCAGCAGCGACGCGACGGTCTGCAGGTTGTTCTTCACGCGATGGTGGATCTCGCGGATCGTCGCGTCCTTGGTGATGAGCTCCTGCTCCTGGTGGCGCAGCTCCGTCACCTCGCGGCAGAGCACGATCGCGCCCACCCGCAGGCCTTCGCTGAACACCGGGATGGTGCGGAGCGAGACGGTGACGCCCTTCGCCTCGATCTCGCTGCGCCACGGCGCCTTGCCGGTCACCACGAGGGGCAGCGTCTCGTCGACGGCGAACCGCTGCGGCAGCAGGTCGGTGACGACCTGCGCGAGGGACTCCCCCTCCAGCTCGCCGGAGAACCCGATGCGGTTGAACGCCGAGAGCGCGTTCGGGCTCGCGAAGATCGTGATGCCGTCCACGTCGAGGCGGATGAGGCCGTCCGACGCCCGCGGGGCGCCCCGGCGCGGGCCGGTCGGGGCGGTGAGCTGCGGGAAGCTCCCCGACGCGATCATCCGGAAGAGGTCGTTCGCGCAGTCGTTGAAGGTGAGCTCCTGCCGGCTCGGCATCCGCGCCTCGGAGAGGTTGGTGTGCCGAGTCAGCACCGCGATGGGGCCGATCACCTGCTGCTGCGCCGCGGAGGGTGAGGTGCGGCGGAACACCGGCACCGCTCGTACGCGGGTCGGCGTCTCCTCGAACCAGTCCGGGGCGGACGAGTCGAGGATCTCACCGCGCTCGAACGCGTCCGTGACGAGCCGCCGCCAGTCGGGCTTGATCTGCTGCCCGACGAAGTCGCGGTAGAAGAGGGTCGCCGCGCTCGAGGGGCGCGCGTGCGCCACCGCGACGAAGCCGCCGTCAGCCGACGGCGACCAGAGCACGATGTCGGCGAACGCGAGATCGGCGAGCAGCTGCAGGTCGTTCAGCAGCGCGTGCAGCCAGTTGAGGTCGTCGGCCGAGGACTGCGACGAGTGCGCAGTGACGAGTTCGCTCATGGTCGGCACCGCCCGATTCTACGAGCGGGCCGTGGAGAGGGCCTGCTGCCTCAGTCGCGGCGGCCGACGAGGAACTCGTTGAGCGCCGCGGTGAACGCGCGGTCGATGGGGCGCTCGACCCCGTCGATGGCCCGGATCGGCGCCGCGTGACGCACGCTCGAGACGAGCCAGAGCGCCTCGGCGTCCTCGAGCGCGTCCGGGGTCAGCAGCTCGTAGGAGGTGGTGAGTCCCTGGCTGCGGGCGAAGCTGAACGCGTCGGCCTGCGTCGTGCCGGCCAGGATGCCGAGGCTCGTCGCGGGCGTCGTGAGCCGGTCGCCGCGCTTCAGCACGAGGTTCGCAGTGGTGCCCTCGAGCAGGAACCCGTCGGAGCTGAGGAACAGCACGTCGTCCGCATCCCGGCGGTGCGCCTCACGGACCGCCGCCCGGTTCACCGCGTAGGAGAGCGTCTTCGCGCCTTGCAGCAGCCACGGCGCCGTGCTCGCGACGTCGTGGGCGTAGCCGCGATCGAGCAGCACGACGCGAACGCCGTCGCGCCGCGCAGCCGTGTGATCGGGCGACGCCTCTGCGAAGACCCAGCCGGTCGGCCGGTCGCCGCCTTCGATCCCGCGGGTGTAGACGAGCTTCGCGAAGGCCTCCTTCACCCCGGACAACTCCTCGGCGAGGGCGTAGACGACCGAGCGCCACGCGTCGAGGTCCGGCTCCGGCAGCTCCAGCATCGCGGCCGACCGCGCGAGGCGGGTCAGGTGCGGCCCGGTCGCCTGCGCGCGGCCGCCACCGATGCTGATCGTCTCGAAGACGCCGTCGCCGCGGGTCACCCCGAGGTCGAGCGCGCTGACGAGTGGCTGCTCGACGTCGATGAAGCGGAACGGCGGCTTCCCCGGAGCGGGCCGATCGAGCGACGGTGCGGTCAGGAGAGCGAGCAGGCGGGGTGGCACCGGTCCATTCTGGCGGGACGGCCCGTCCTCGGCTTCACGCGGGCTGCCGGCGGCCGAGCCGTGCCGGCCGGCGGCGAGGCTGGGCCGGCGGCCGCTCGGCGAGGTGGTCGAGCGTGAACCGGCGGAGCGCCGCAGTCGCCGGGGACCGCGGCGCCGCATCGGGCAGGCTCCGGGCGGTCAGCAGCGCGGCATCGCACGCGCCCGGGTCGCTCGGCACCAGCGTCACGTCGCCGATGCCGCCGAACCGGAGCAGGCTCGCCCGGATCTGCCCGGCCGGACCGATGCCCACCGCGGACGCCCGCACCTTGCTCACCACGACCCGCACGGACGGGGTATCGATCAGCTCGAGCAGGTCGCCGTACGCGCGCACGAACCGGGCGAGGCCGACCGGATCCCCCGCCCCGACCGCGACGACGGTGTCCGCGGCCCGCACGGCGGCGATCGTCGCCGCGTTGCGGCGGGGTGCGAACAGGTCGCTCACGATCTCCTCGTCCGTCTCGAGGTTGAAGCCCGTGTCCACCACGGTGTGGTCCGCCCACTCCCGGCACGCCTCGAGCACCTTGGTCATCCGGTCGGTCGAGAGCTCGGGCCAGCGGGAGGGACGCCCGATCCCCGTCAGCACCGAGAACGCTCCATTCGAGCCCCGGTGCTGCTGCGCGACGCGGTCGAGCTCCCCGCTCGTCAGGGCGCCGGCCGCCGCGAGCCGGCACGCCGCCGCCAGCCCGGGAGCCTCGTCGAACAGGCCGAGCGCCGGGGCGACCGCCGCGCCGACGGTGTCGGCGTCGACGAGTGCCACCCGCAGCCCCGTGGCCGCGAGCTCGGCCGCGAGGGCGATGGCGGTGGTCGTGCGGCCGGGCGCGCCTGCCGGGCCCCACACCGCGGTAATGCGGCCCCGCCCGGGAGCCGCAGGCCGGGGGGCGCGCTCCTCCGCGACGACGGGCGCCCGCCGTTCCAGGCGGCCGAGCACCTCGAGGAGCTCGGCGTCGGCGGGCAGCGGATCCGCGACACCGAGCGCGGTCGCGTACTCCTCCTCGGTCGGCCCGGAGGCCAGCACGACCACCGAGACGCCCCGGGCGGCCGCGGTGCGAAGCAGGTTCGCGTCGCAGTGCCGGGCGGATGCGGAGACCAGCAGGGCGTCGGCCTCGATCCGGTCCAGGGCGGCCGCCGCCTCCTCCGCGCCGGCGGGACGGGCCGCGACGACGTGACCCTCCTCGAGCAGCTGCGGCAGGAGCCGGTCCTCGACGTGGGGCGCGAGGCTGAGCACGACCGTGGTCATCGGTGCACCGGCTCGCTCACGGCCACGGCGGAGATGCGCGCGCCGTCGGCCACCGCCTGCAGCACTGCGGCCACGTCCTCCCTCGGCACCTGCAGCTCGACGGTGTTCTGCTGCGCCGCGGTCACGAGTCCCTGCGGTGCGATCGTGCGCACGACCGTCGCGCCCGACACGAGGACCACGGGGGCTCCGTACTCCGTCGTCGATCCGGCCTTCTTGGGCGCCGACCAGAGATCGACCACAGCGCTCGGCACGATGGACCCGGAGAGCCGGGTCGAGAGGTCGACTACGACCGCGGCGGTGTCGAGGCCGGCCGCCGTGCCGAGCGCGGACAGCGGCACCATCTCGCCGGCCGCGACCGTCCTCGTCACGACGTAGCCGCCCGGCGGGACGGGCCCGGACAGGTAGAGCGAGTCGGCGGGCCCGAGCCGCACGGGAGTGGCGACGAGGTCGGACGCTGAGATCCGGGCCCCGGGGACCAGGGGCTCGGCCGCACGGTAGACGGGGACCGTGCGGTTCAGGCCCTGCACGACGCCGGTGACGCCGAGCGTGGACGCGGCGACGAGCAGGACACCGACGACGATGCGCGGGTCGAGGCGCAGCCGGCGGGGCGGCGCCGACGGGAGCGTGGCCATGACGATCCTTCCGACGGGCTCGGGATGCCGATCCTCGCGGGCGCCCGCCGGCCCCGCACGAAGTTATCCACAGCGCCGGCGGCCGGGCCTGCGGACGGCGGAGGGCCGGGGGCAGGATGCCCGTCATGACCGCCCCGCTGCCCGCCGATCAGGTCGGACGCTTCCTCACCGTCGCCGAGACGGCCGAGGCGCTGAACGTCTCCGCGGCGCAGGCGTACGCACTCGTGCGGTCCGGCGAGCTGCCCGCGATCAAGATCGGCGCCGCCGGGCACTGGCGGGTCGAGCGGGTGGAGCTCGAGGCCTTCATCCAGGCCCGCTACGAGGAGGCGCGCCGCGCAGCGCACTGGCGGCAGACGCAGTTCGAGCTGCTCCCCGAGCTGCGCAGTGACCGGCTGCTCTGAGCCGGCTCGGCGCCGGTCGCCCTGCTAGTCGACGCGGACGAGCAGCAGCTCGGCGAGGGCGACCACCTCGATCCGCCCGACGGCCGAGTTGCGGCGAGGCTCGTCCAGACCGTGCACGGCGAGATCGAGGTGATCGCGCCCGACCCGGTCGATCGTGCCGGCGGTGCCGCCGTGGCGAAGCCGCAGCTGCACCGGTCGCCGACGGCGGGCGAGGTCGCGGAGCACGAACGGCAGCCCGAGACGATCGGTGAGCGCCCCGGCCGGCGCGCCGCCGTCCGCGGTGACCTGGGATCCGCTGGGCAGCAGCGCGGCGACGGCGTGCAGCGGCAGGACCGCCTGCGCACCTCCCGCGAGGTCACCGGCGATCCAGTCGCGGCCGACCGTGCGCGGGGCCAGGTCGACGACCGTGCCGTCGAGCAGGCGGATCCGCACCGGAGTGCGGCCCTCCCCCATCGCCGCGATGCGGTCGCGCAGCGAACGCCGGCCGAGGCGGAGACGCTCCTCCTCGGCGTCGCTCTCGCGCTCCTCCGCGCCGATGCCGGCCTCGAGCTGGGCCTCGAGGTCGGCGAACAGCTCGTCCCACCGCATCCCCGAACCGTATCGGCGCCGTGGAGGGGCGGCGGCGAGTTCTCCACAGCCGCCCGGACCGGCCCAGCCCGTGCTCGACGGGCGACTTCGGGCACGACGGGCCGCCGATGACGCCCGTTGGTGTCCGAACCGGCCCGTCGGGCGATCGGCGTCAGCGGAAGGACGCAGCGCGCGGGCGGGGACGACTTATCCACAGATCTGCAGAGAACCTGGACGGGCGCGCCCCGGTGCTGCTTGTCTGTCGCTCACCCCACCCGACCCAGGTGCGGCACCGCCCCGTTTCGCCCCCGGAGCTCCCATGACCGTCGTTCCCCCACCCGTCCCGGCCAGTGCCGTCGCGCGCGACACCGCGAGCGGCAGGCGCCTCTACGCGGTGCGCACGGAGGACTGGTTCGGGCGCCAGCCCACCTCCACCTCGCGGCTGCCCGACCCGAAGCCCCTCGTCGAGAACCTGGCCTGCAGCGTGCTCGAGGTGCTCGCGGGTGCGCGCGATCTCGAGCAGATCGCCCGGTGGATGAGCGAAGGGGTCTACAAGCACCTGCTGAAGCGGGTGGTGCTGGCCGCTCGCGGCCGTGCCGCACGCAAGCAGCCGGTGGCTCGGCCGGCGTTCCGGCTCGCCGCCACCCGCGTCACCTCTCCCGCCGACGGGGTGGTCGAAGCCGTCGTGATCGTGCACGGCAAGGCGCGCACGCGCGCGGTCGCCATCCGTCTCGAGGGTCTGGACTCGCGGTGGCGCGCCACGGCGATCTCGGTCCTCTAGGTCCGCGCCCGCGGCTCGAGCAAGCACGAGCTCACGCCGGCATGACGAGGTGGCCAGGAACGCCCTGTGCTGACGCGGATCCGTCCTGCTGACGTGCTCGTCGAGCGCCGGGCGGCCTACTGGCCGCGCTCGGCGGCTCGGCGCTCGGCCCGGTTCGACGGCGCCGGGGTGCCCGACTGCTGCTGACCGAAGGCGCCCCGCGGTGCCCCGGCCACCGGACGC
>NZ_JAODBE010000041.1 GCF_025463795.1 Amnibacterium sp. | reverse complement strand
CTCCGCCGCCGCCTCCGCCGCCGTGGCCTCCCGAGCGGTCCGCTCGAACCACGCCCGGTCGGGGTCCCCGGGCGGCTCGGTGCCGACGAGCTCCGCGGTCGTCTCGGCGCGCGCCGCCAGCTCGGCCGCGATCCCGGCGAGCTCGGCTGCGAGCGCCCTGCTGCGGTCGAGGAGGTCCTGCTCGAGCCGCTGGAACCGGTCGGTGCCGAAGAGGGTGCGGAGCAGCTCGCGCCGCTTGTCGGTCGGCGCGAGCAGGAACTCCTGGAACCGGTTCTGCGCGAGCAGGATCACCTGCAGGAACTGCTCCTTGCTGATCGGCAGCAGCTCGGTCAGCGCGATGCCGACGTCCTTCGGCCGCGTCGCGAGCACGCGCGGCCCGTCCGCCTCGACGACGGCGAGCTCCGCCTCGGGCTCCGCGGTGGTCGTGCCGCTGCCCGACCGCTTGAGCCGCTCGTACCGGGGCGTGCGACGGATGCGGTAGACGGTCTCCCGCACCTGGAACTCGAGCTCCACCTCGCTCGGGTCGGAGGGGCCGCAGTGCTGGCTGCGCACCTGGCTCTCGCGGCGCTCGAACCGGGGCACCTCGCCGTAGAGGGCGAAGCAGACCGCGTCGAGGATGCTCGACTTGCCCGCCCCCGTGCGGCCGCTGATCAGGAAGACGCCGTCGTCGTCGAAGCGCCGGAAGTCGACGGTCTGCTCGGAGCGGTAGGGGCCGAACCCGGCGACTCGCAGGCCGAGGATCCTCATGCCGCTCCCCCGAGCAGCTCGGCGACGAGGCGCCGCTCGAACTCGCTCGGGCCGGCCCCGTTGCGGGTCAGGGCGAGGAAGTCGGCGACGAGCTCCGGATCCGAGCGGCCGCGCACCCGCTCCGCGTAGGAGGCCGTGCCCTCGTCGGCCACCGTCTCGGGCCGCCACTCGAAGGCGACGCAGTGCGGGAACCGGCGCTGCAGACGGCGCATGCCGTCGGTCGGCCGCACCTGGTCGGTCACCCGGGCCTTGACCCACGACGCGGTCGCCGTCTCGACGGCCTCGTCGGCGAGGAGCTGCTCGATGGGTCCCGTGAGCACCGTGAGCGGTCGGGGCACCGGCAGGTCGAGCCACGTCACGTCGGCGAGCCCGTGCTCGTCGAGCTCGACGAGCCAGCCGCCGCGGGCCTTGTCCGCCTCGCCGAACGAGTAGTGGAGCGGGGCACCCGAGTAGCGGATGCGCGGGCTGATGGTCGCCCGCCCGTGGATGTGGCCGAGGGCCACGTAGTCGGGCCCGTCGAAGACGGACGCCGGCACGAGGTCGAGCCCTCCGCGGCTGAGGTCGCGCTCGACGTCGCCGGCGGGCACGCCGGCCGCGAAGCAGTGCGCGAGCACGACCGACCGGACATCCCGTTCGGCGAGGTCGGCGCGGACCTCGTCCATCGCGACGCCCAGCGCCTGCTCGTGGCTGCCGACGCGACGGCCGGGCCGATCCTGGCGGAACAGCGCGGGCTCCAGGTAGGGGATGCCGTACACGGCGACGGGACCGGACGCGTCGTCGAGCAGCACCGGCTCGGCGATCCGATCGGTCCTGGTGCGCAGGTGGATGCCCGCGGCGCCCAGCCAGTCGGCGTGCATGCCGAGCCGGGTACCCGAGTCGTGGTTGCCGCTCGTCAGCACCACCTGGGCGCCCGCGTGCCGGATGCCGGCGATCGCGCTCTGGAACAGCTCGATCGCCGCGGTCGACGGCATCGAGGAGTCGAAGACGTCGCCGGCCACGAGCACGACGTCGATCCGGTGCTCCCGCACGGCCGCCACGAGCGCCTCGAGCACGACGCCGAGGTGCGCGAGCGTGGCATGGGTGTGGAAGGTGCGACCCAGATGCCAGTCGGAGGTGTGGAGCAGGCGCATGGGGGCAGGCTAGGGACCTCCCCCGACACCGCCGTCGTGCAGGCGGGACGCCCGCCGCGGACCGGGCGGGTCCGGGCGGCCTGACAGGGCCGTCTCGGCCGCTTCATGCCGCGGGTTCGGATGGATGTCAGGTGCGGCATGCACGCTGTTCCCATGCCCACCGACGTGCCCCCTCCCCCTTCGTCCGTGCCGATCTGCCCCGCCGACGGGATGCCGATGACCCAGACGATCGTCGGCTGGCGGTGCCCGTTCTGCGGCGCCTCCGGGGCGTCCCTGGCAGCCTGACGGACACCGATGAGACGGAGCGCACGATGACCTTCCCCAACAACAACCTCCAACCGCATCCGAAGGACGCGAAGGACGACGCCGAGGTGCTCGCCGGCGAACCCGGCTCCGCCGAGGCGGACGGGAAGGGGCGCGGCGAGACCGGCGAGGGCTTCGGCCCGCTGCCGGGCGACGAGGACGACGAGCACCTCGGCTGACCGGCCGTGGGCGCCGCGGTCGGCATCCCCGTCGCGATCCTCGCCGCAGCGCTGCTCGCCCTCGGCGCCCAGCTGCAGAACCAGGGCGCGTCGAAGGTCGACGACGACACCCCGGACGGGAAGCGGTTCGGCCTCGAGCAGCTGATCGCGCTCGTCTCGACGCCGCGGTGGCTCGGCGGATCGACGATCCTCGGCATCGCGGTCGCCCTGCAGCTCGTGAGCCTGCTCTTCGCCCCGATCGCGGTGGTGCAGCCGATCGGTGCGCTCTCGCTCGTGATCACCGTGCTGCTCGACACGCGGATGAACCGGGCGCACATCCCGCGGAAGGCGATCGTCGCGATCGGGCTCTGCCTCGCCGGCGTGACCGCGTTCGTCGTCACGGCGTCGTTCACGACGACGTCGGGATCGCCGACGCCCGTCGCCGTCGGCGTCGTGCTCGCCGTGCTCGGGGTCGTGCTCTCGGTGCTCGGGGTCGTGCTGGTGCTGCTCAGGGGTCGCCGTTCGGCCCTGCGGCTCGCGCTCGCGGCCGGCCTGCTCTTCGGGTTCGTGGCGACGCTCGCGAAGCTGGTCATCGGCCGGGTCAGCGCGATCGTCTCCCAGGGCACGGGCTTCACGTCGGCCGACTGGCTGACCCTGCTGTGCGTCGTGGCGCTGCTCGTCGCGGGCGCGATCGGCCTCTCGCTCGTCCAGGGGGCGTACGCGGCGGGCTCCCCCGACCTCGTCGTCGCCGCGCTCACGGTCATCGATCCGCTGGTCGCCGTCACGATCGGGATCGCGCTGCTCGGGGAGGCGGCGAAGGCCCCCGGATGGGCGTTCGCCGTGTTCGTGGTCGCGGAGGCCGTGGCGATCGTCGGCGTGCTGCGCCTCGCCCGGCACCAGCCCGAACCGGGCACCCGCGACGACTGACGCCGCCACCCCGCCGCGACCGGGGTGCGGAGGCCGCCCGCGTACAGTGGCCGGGAAGGAGATGAGGACGACGGTGACCGCCCCAACGATGCCCGGGTCGGCCCGCGGGCACGGCCTCCGCCGCCGCGCGGCCGCGGTCGCGGCAGCGCTCGGCACGCTCACGGGGCGGGTCCGGCTCGACCGGGCCCTCGTCGTCGTCGCGCTCGCCGCCGGCATGGTGCTCGTGCTCGTCGAGACGCCGATCGCGGCGGTCGCGCACGACCTCCCGCTCCTGCTCGCGTTCGGGCTCGCGCTGCTCCACGCCGGCTCGATCCCCCTCGCGGCCGTGCGGCCCCACCTCGCGGCGCCGCTCTCCGTCGCGGCGGCCGTCGGCATGCAGGCCGCGAGCCCGGGTTCGAGTCCCGCCTGGCCCTGGTGGCCGGTGCTGATCGTCACCGAGACCCTCGCCCTGTTCGTGGTCGGCCTGCGGGTGCGCTGGACCGCCGCCCTCCTGTACTGGGTGCTCGCGACCGGTGCGCCCGCGATCCTCGCCGGGCAGCTGCGCCCGGCGGAGCCGGATGCGACGAGCCTGAACGTCGTCGTCTTCGGCGGCATCAGCGGCGCATCCCTCGTGGTCGCGGTCGTGCTCGCCGAGTGGGGCAGCATCCGGGCTCAGCTCGTCCGGGAGCGCCGGATCAGCGCGACCGAGGCGTCCCGCCGGGTGGTGATGGAGGAACGGGCGCGGATCGCGCGTGAGCTGCACGACGTGATCGCGCACAGCATGTCGATCATCACGGTGCAGTCGTCGACCGCGAGGTTCCGGCACCCGGACTACGCCCCCGCCGCGATCGCCGAGTTCGAGGAGATCGGCGAGAAGTCCCGGCAGGCCCTCGACGAGATGCGCGGGCTGCTCGCGGTGCTCAGAGGCGGCGAGGAGGCCGCTCCGCGTGCCCCGCAGCCCGATCTGGCCGATGTGGCCGAGCTCGTCGCGGAGGCCGAGCGGGCCGGCATGCGCCTGCGCTTCGACCCGCTGCCGGCGATCGACTCCGCGCTGGTGGCCGACGTCACGGGCCTCGTCGCCTACCGGATCGTGCAGGAGGCGCTGTCGAACGCCATCCGCCATGCACCGGGGGCATCGGTGCACGTCTCGGGCCACCGGGACGGCGACGTGCTGCGGCTCGAGATCGAGAACACCGCGGCGCCGGCCGCGGTCGCTCCCGTCAGCCCGACCGGGCCGGAGCACGGTCACGGGCTCGTCGGCATGCGGGAGCGGGCCACGAGCGTCGGGGGCACGGTGGAGGTCGGGCCCACCCCGGACGGCGGGTTCCGCATCCGCGCCGTGCTGCCGCTCAAGCCGCCGGTGGGGACCTCGTGATCCGCGTCCTCGTCGCGGACGACCAGGCGATGGTCCGCGCCGGGTTCGCGGCGCTGCTCGCGGCGCAGCCCGACCTGGAGGTGGTCGGGGAGGCGGAGAACGGGGCGGAGGCCGTGAGGCTCGCCGCCGCCGAGCAGCCGGACGTCGTGCTCATGGATGTGCGGATGCCGGTCCTCGACGGGATCGCCGCGACGCGGCAGGTGCTCGCCGAGAACCCGGGCACGCGCGTCGTGGTGCTGACCACGTTCGACGTCGACGACTACGTGCTCGACGCCATCCGCGCGGGGGCGAGCGGGTTCCTGCTGAAGGACGCCCCTCCCGACGACCTCGTCGCGGCCGTGCGGATCGTCGCGCGCGGCGACGCGCTGCTCGCGCCGTCGGTGACCCGACGGCTGATCGAGCGCCTGGCGGTCGGTCCGGCCCAGCAGCCGGGTTCGTCGTCCGCGCTGCCCGAGCTCACCCAGCGGGAGCGCGAGGTGCTCGTCGAGGTGGCGAGGGGCCGGAGCAACCAGGAGATCGCCGCGGCGCTCGTGATCGCGGAGCAGACGGTGAAGACCCACGTCAGCCGCGTGCTGGGCAAGCTGGGCCTCCGGGACCGCGCCCAGGCGGTCGTCGCGGCCTACGAGTCCGGCCTCGTCGTGGCGGGCGACTAGGGCCTCCCCCTACCCCGGTAGTACAGGCAAGACGGTCCTCTGGAGGGACGCGGCCGCGTGGCGCCCGAACCTAGTCTCGAGGCATGACGACCGTCACGCCCCGCCCGCTCCGCACCACGAGGCCGCGACGCACGCCAACGGGCGCCGGCACCGCCTCGCACGCCAGCGACTACACCGAGCTCACCCGCCGGGTGAAGGCCGCAGGACTGCTCGAGCGCCGGCCCGGCTTCTATGCCGTCCGCGGCATCCTGCTCGCCGCGGCGTTCACCGTCGCGACGGTGCTGATGCTGGCGGTCGGCCGCTCCTGGTGGCAGCTCGCCGTCGCCGTGCTGTTCGGCATGCTCTTCACCCAGGTCGGCTTCCTCGCCCACGACGGCGCCCACCGGCAGATGTTCGTCTCCGGGAAGCGCAACGAGTGGGTCTCGCGGATCCTCGCGAACCTCGTCGTCGGCCTCAGCTACGGCTGGTGGATGCACAAGCACTCCCGTCACCACGCGAACCCGAACACGCAGGGCAAGGACCTCGACATGGACGCCAACGCGCTCGTGTTCACGCCCCGCGACGCCGCCGCCCGCACCGGGCTCGCCAAGTGGCTGATGCGCCGTCAGGGCTGGTTCTTCTTCCCCGTCCTGACGCTCACCGGGCTGGACCTGCACGTGAAGTCGGTGGGGATGCTGACCGCCCGCGGCGAGGTCAAGCACCGCTGGGTCGAGCTCGCCCTCATCGCGGTGCGGCTGATCGGGTTCGCCACGCTCGCGGTCGTCGTCGCCGGACCGGTCATCGCCCCCGCGTTCCTGCTCGTCCAGGTGCTGGTCTTCGGCTTCACCATGGGGTCCGCCTTCGCGCCGAACCACAAGGGCATGCCGCT
>NZ_JAODBE010000131.1 GCF_025463795.1 Amnibacterium sp. | reverse complement strand
CGTCGCCGTCGCGGCGGTCGCGGTCGTCGCGGTGGCCGGGATCGGCGCCTTCGCCACCGCCCGGCCGCACCCGGACGCGGCACCCACCTCGTCGCCCGCCCCGGCGCCGATCCCGGTCGAGTCCCCGCTGGACGACTCGATCGTCGCCGTCCCGGCCCCGATCCGCGCCTCGTTCGTGTCCGACCTGAAGGCGGGCCGGTCCGCCGGCCTGCTCCGCTACTTCTACGACCACCCGGACCAGATCCCGGCGCAGCTGCGCACCCCGCGCCGCGCCGACTCCTACGAGCGCTTCGGATCGGGCACCGCCACGGTCTTCCTGTCGCCGTCGCCGGAGGCGCAGAAGGGCGGCCGGGTCACCGTCGCGGTCACCCTCGATCGGGCCGCGAGCGTGCAGCTCCGCGCCATCCGGGCCGACTCCGGCATGCAGAGCTTCATCGAGCGCCTCGACGACGGCACGCGAGGGATCCCCGGCCTGCCCCTGCTGCGGACGGTCGTGTACGCCGGCGAGGCGCCGACCGTGCTCGAGCTGACGGTGCCGAAGGGTGTGCACTGGGACGTCGTCGCGGTCTTCACCGACTGATCCTCCGGCGGCTCTCGGCGGACTCCCCGGAATCCATTGGAATCTGGTCCGGAGAGTCGAAGGAGACGCGGATGTCCGACGAGCCGCCCACCAGAGCCCCAGGCCGCCCCGGCCCCTACGTGGTCGTGGGTGTGCTGCTCCTCATCGGCATCGCCGTCCCGCTGATGGTGCCGGTGTACGCCCGCGCGGAGCCGAGCCTGATCGGGCTGCCGTTCTTCTACTGGTACCAGATGCTGTGGGTGTTCCTCGACGCGGGGCTGCTCTGGATCTGCTACGCGATCGTGCGCCGCGAGGACCGCCGGCGCCGCGAGGCCGTCCAGGACCCGGAGGCCCGGAAGGCGGGGCACCGATGAGCGGCCTCCTGACCGCCGCCCCGCCCGCCCGGCCCGTCGACGGGGTGGCCCTCACCGTCGTCATCGTGATCTTCGTGGCCGTCGCCGTGCTCGGGTTCCTCGCGGCGCGCTGGCGGCGCGGATCCGCCCCCGAGGGCCTCAAGTCCCTCGACGAGTGGGGCCTCGGCGGCCGCGGATTCGGCAGCTGGGTCACCTGGTTCCTGCTCGGCGGCGACCTCTACACCGCCTACACGTTCATCGCGGTGCCCGCCGCGATGTGGAGCACCGGCGCCGTCAGCGGCTTCTTCGCCGTGCCCTACACGGTGGTGCTGTACCCGATCGTGTTCCTGCTCATGGCCCGCCTCTGGTCGGTGTCGCACCGGCACGGCTTCGTGACCCCCGCCGACTTCGTCGGCGGCCGCTACGGCAGCAGGACCCTCTCCCTCGTCATCGCCGTCACCGGCATCGTCGCGACGATGCCCTACATCGCGCTGCAGCTCGTCGGCATCAAGGCGGTGCTCACGGTGCTCGGGATCGGCGGGGGCGGCAACGCGTTCCTCCAGGACCTGCCGCTGATCATCGCCTTCGTCGTGCTCGCCGCGTACACCTACACCGCGGGCCTCCGCGCCCCGGCCCTGATCGCGGTCGTGAAGGACCTGCTGATCTACCTCGCCGTCGTCGTGGCGATCATCTACCTGCCGCTGCACTTCGGCGGCTTCGGCGCCATCTTCGGCGCCGCCTCGGCGAAGCTGTCGGCGACGAACCCCGCGACCGGCCTGCCGACCGGGTCGGTCATCCCGGCTGCGCAGAGCTTCAACGCCTACTGGACCCTCGCCCTCGGGTCCGCGATGGCGCTGTTCATGTACCCGCACTCGATCACGGGCGTGCTCGCGACGCGGAGCCGCAACACCATCCGGCGCAACGCCGTCGTGCTGCCGCTCTACTCCCTGATGCTCGGCTTCCTCGCGCTCCTCGGCTACGTGGCGATCAAGGCGGGCACGAAGCCGATCGACGTCAACGGCGCCGTGAACCCGCAGCTCGTCGTGCCGCAGCTGTTCCTCGACAACTTCCCGTCCTGGTTCGCGGGCGTCGCCCTCGCCGCGATCGCGGTCGGCGCCCTCGTGCCCGCCGCGATCATGTCGATCGCCGCGTCGAACCTCTTCACCCGCAACATCTACCGGGACTTCCTCAAGCGGGACGCGGACCCGGCCAGCCAGGCCCGCGTCTCGAAGCTCGTCTCCCTGCTCGTGAAGTTCGGGGCCCTGATCTTCGTGATCGGCATGGACCAGTCGTCGGCGATCAACCTGCAGCTGCTCGGCGGCATCTGGATCCTGCAGACGTTCCCCGCGATCGTCGCCGGGCTCTACACGCGCTGGTTCCACCACTGGGCGCTCGTGGCCGGCTGGGCCGTCGGCATCCTCTACGGCACGATCGTCGCCTACACCGTCGTGAACCCCGTGACGCACGCGCACTTCGGCGGATCCATCGCGCCGGCCCCGCTCCTCGGCACGCCGGTGTACATCGGCATCACCGCGTTCGTGCTCAACCTGCTCGTCTCGGCGGTGCTGACCCTCGTGCTGCGGGCGCTCCACGTCGCCGACGGGCGGGACCTCACCCGCGCGAGCGATTACGGCGCCGACGAGCACGACCCGAAGGTCGAGGCGCTCGAAGCACGCGGCGACGACGACCGCCCCCCGGTCACCCTGCCGTCGGCCTGAGCCGGTCGGTCAGAACGCGTCGCCCGTGCGCCAGGACATCTCCTGCAGCAGCAGGCCGTTGCCGTCCGGGTCGTCGAAGCCGGCGTAGCGCACGCCACCGCCGACGTCGGTGATCGGCTCGACGTCCACCCCCTTCGCCAGCAGCTCGTCGCGCGAGCGGTCGAGATCCGCGACGACGAGGTGCAGGTTCCGCACCGGGGCACCGGCCGGGTCGTACGCGAACAGGCCCGCGCCGAACCCGAGCGAGCACGCCGAGCCCGGCGGCGTCACCTGCACCACCCGGACACCGGGTGCGGGCCGCACGTCGACGTCGGCGTCGAAGCCGAGCGTCTCGACGTAGAACGCCTTCGCGCGGTCCACGTCCGTGACCGGCAGCAGCACCAGTTCCAGCTTCATCTCCATGTGTCCCTCTTCCGTCTCGCCGTCCTCAACAGGTCGACGGACGGCGGAGCGCGAGCAGGACAATTCTCGCGATGGCCGAACCGCTGATGCCGCACCCCGAGCAGCCCGACACCGCGCTCGACGAGCACCGGGACGCGCCCGCTCGGGAGCCGCACGCCGAGGCCGACGAGACGCCGACGAGCGCCGGCCGGGCGCGGAAGCGCCGGGCGCACGGCGGCGGGCCGGATCAGGCCTCGACCGAGACCTCGTAGACCTGGTCGGTGGGGTGCCCGGCGCGCTCGTGGATCCGCATCACCGCGTCCTTCGAGGGGCCGGTCGAGAGGCAGAACACCTTGCCGCTCTCCGGATCGAGCCACGCCCTCTCGAAGTGGACGCCCTCCGTCGCCTGGATGTCGAGGTCGGCCTGATGGGCCTCCGCCAGCTGCGCCTCCGTCACCCCCACGAAGCCGTCGTGCACGTCCATGAACGTCGCCATCGCTCGTCCTTCCGTCGCGGCACAGCCTCCTCCACGAGGACGCCGCGGGCATCGGTCATCCGACCGATCGCGGCCTACACTCCGAGCGTGGACCGCGGTGAAGCCGGTTGGAGGACCCTGCCCGTGCAGGGCGCGGACGGGCGGTGGCCGCTGTCCGCCCGGGAGCTGGAGGTGGCCCGCCTCGTGGCGACCGGCGCGACGAACCGGCAGATCGCGGCCGCCCTGGAGATCGCGCCGAGGACCGCGTCCGCACACATCGAGCACATCCTGCGCAAGCTCGGCGCCGCGCGGCGGGCGCAGATCGCCGCCTGGGTCGCCCGCCGCTGAGCGGCGCCTTTCGTGGTCGCGGTCAGTCCCGGCGCAGCGCCCTGACCTCGATCGCGCCGATCCGCGCCGTCGGATGCGCTTCGGCCAGCGCGATCGCCTCGGCCTCGTCCTGCACGCGCACCAGGTCGATCCCGGCGATCTGCTCGCCCAGCTCGGCGAAGGGCCCGTGCGCGATCAGCGACTCGCCGTTGCGGCGGCGCACGACGACGCTCGCCTGCGGCTCGTCGCGCAGCCGATGGCCGCCGAGCGTGAGCCGCCGGGCTTCCACGTCGCGCACCCAGTCCGTCGGGTCGCCCTGCTCCCGCGTGGCGGTGCGGATCAGCTCGGGGTCGGGCACGTGGAGGAACAGGAAGTCCTGTCCGCTCGGCGCCGGCTCGGGCGCCGGCGCCGCCGGGTCGTCCGGGACGAAGTCCTGCCACACCTCGCGGATCTCGAGCGCGCCGAACGCCGCGACGGGGTGCCGGGTGGCGTAGTCGGCGACCTGCTCCAGGCTCTCGCCCTCGAGCAGGTCGTAGCCCGCCACCGTCTCCTGCATCTCGGCGAACGGCCCGTCACTGACGAGCGTGCGCCCATCGCGGACCCGTACCGTGCGGGCGTCGGCCGGCTCGGCGGTCGGTCCCCCGTCGACCCGCATGCCCGTGCGGGCACCCTCCTCGGCCCACGGCTCGACATCGCTGCCGTCGGGAACGGGCAGGTTCGGATCGACGCGGACGAGCATCACGTACTGCATGGATTCCTCCTTGACGGGGTGGACGGGTTTCGTCTTCATCAGGACGACGAGCGGGAACCGCCACCGAGGACATCCGACACCAGGAACGCGTACCGTCGCATCCGTGGCGAGGGACGGATCGGCGGCGGCGGAGCGCGCCGTCGACGAGTTCGAGGCCCGGCTCGCCGCGAGCGCGTTCGGGGCGGCGACACGGGCGTCGTTCCGACTCGAGTCGTCGCAGGAGGACGCGCTCTTCTCGGCGGCGACGAACCTGCTCGAGAAGGCGGCGAAGCGGCTCGCGGCCGGCGACGCCGACGGCGCCGCAGCGCTCGTGCGCCGGGCGCTCGCCCTGGACCACGGCGCCGACGACCAGACGCCGCCCGGGCCGGTCGCCGCCTCCACCCTGCTGATCGGCGAGCTCGTCGAACGGGCCGACAGGGCGAGCGCAGCGGCGAGCGGCGACTGGCTCGGCCCGCTGCTGGCGCTGCACCGCGACGCCGACGGTCCCCTGGCCGCCGAGGTCGCCCGCGCGCTCGACACCCTCGCCGAGCTCGGGCTCGAGCCGGCCGAGGTGCGACGGATCCGGGCGGTCGCCCGGCCCGGCGCCCGCCTCGAGGAACCGCTCGGCGAGGTCCGCGACCCCGTCGAACGGGTGCAGGTGGTTCTGGCGCTGCTGCGGCTCGTGATCGGCCTCCGCGTCTTTGGTTCCGCCGGCTGACCGCGTCCGCTGAAGGCGTGCGCGGGCCTGCGCGACGCGGGTCCCCGAATGCCGGGCGGCGCGGCCTCCGTCGGCCATGATCGTCGCCATGTGCCGACTGCTCGCCTTCGCGTCCCGCACCCCCGTCACGCTCGCGGACCTGCTCGGCCCCGCGGAGCTCGCCGAGTTCACGGCGCTGTCCCGCAAGCACGCCGACGGCTGGGGCTTCGCCTGGGCCGAGGCGTCCGGCGTCCGCACCGTCCGCTTCGCGGACCCGGCCCACGCGAGCCCCGAGTTCGGCCGCGTGTCCCGTGAGCACCGCACCGACCTCGGCCTCGCGCACGTGCGCTGGGCGACGGCGAACCTGCCGATCCGGCTCGAGAACACGCATCCGTTCACGGACGGACGCATCGCCCTGGCGCACAACGGGACCGTCAAGCCGCCGCAGAGCCTCGACCCGCTGGTGCCGGCCGACCTGCTCGCCGGCATGGCGGGCACGACCGACAGCGAGCGGTACGCGCTCGCCGTGATCGGCGCCGCGCGCCGCACCGACCCGGCGACCGCGCTCGGCGACACCGCGGCCACCATCGCGGCGACGCTCGCCCACACGAGCGTGAACGCGATGCTCGTCACGGACACCGAGCTCGTGGCGGTCTCCCGCTACCGTCCCGAGGCCGAGGCGGCCGAGCAGGAGCACGAGTACTACCACATGCGCTACCGGGTCACCCCGGACGCCGTCGTCGTCACCTCGAGCGGCTGGGGCGACGGCTGGGAGACCCTCGGCAACGGGGAGATGCTCGTCGTGCAGCGCGGCACCCTGGCGATCGACATCCGCGCCATCGACGAGGTCGCCGCGGTCGCCTGAGCGACTCCGCCCAGCGCCGGCCGCCGCACGTCGGCCGGCGCGGTCGTCGTTCCGCACCCCCTCGAGGCGGCGCCATGGGCTTCCCGGGCCCCCGAACTGGCGCTGGGACCAGGGCATCCGTTCCCGACAGAGTGGGCTCTCGGTGCGGTCCGCGACACCCGGCGGACCCCGGAAACCCAGAAGGAACCCTTCGTGCTCGTTTCGACGCGCCTCACCCTCGGCGCCGCCGGAGCCCTCGTGGCCGGCCTGCTCGTCTCGGCGGCGCTGCCCGCCTCCGCCGTCCCCGCGGCGACCTCCGACTCCACCTCGACCCCGGTCGGCGGGTACGCCCGCAGCGGCAGCCCCGTCGCGCCGAACGTCGGCGGCCTCGTGCCCGCGTCCGTGGGCCGCATGCACGCCCTCGCCACCGCGACGCTGCCCGCGTCGGTGAACCTCGAGAAGTGGGCGGTCGCGCCCGGCGACCAGAAGCAGGTCGGCTCGTGCGTGGCCTGGACCATCGGCTACTCGATGCTCGGCTACTACAGCGTCTACCGCGGCAGCAGCCGCACCTTCGCGCCGATGTACCTCTACTCGCAGGACCACCTGCCGAACGACGGCGGCTCCACGAGCCTCGACGCCTACGCCATCCTGATGAAGCAGGGCATCGCGCCCAGCACGTCGTACCGCGAGGGCGACTACAACTGGACGCACAAGCCCACCGCCGCGGAGAAGGCGGCGGCCGTCGCGTACACGGCCACCGCGCCCCACTACCTCTACAACGTCTTCGGCTCCGGTCCCGGCACGGCCGCGCGCACCGCCATCGAGACGGCGCTGTCGAAGAAGCACCCGGTCGCGCTCGGCATCCCGGTCTTCCCGGCGTTCGAGCGGCTGACCGCGAGCCACTCGGTGCTGCGGGCGAGCTCGATCCCCGCCGGCGCGCGGAGCCTCGGCGGCCACATGGTGCTCGTCGTCGGCTACGACTCGACCGGCGTGATCATCGAGAACCAGTGGGGCACCTCCTGGGGCGCCGGCGGCTTCGCGAAGCTCGACTGGTCGTTCGTGGAGCGGTACTCGATGGAGGCCTCCTGGATCTACGGCTTCGCCAGCAGCGTTCCCGCGACCCCGCCGGCCCAGGTCGACGGGTTCACCACCACCGTCGAGAACACCGGCACCGACTCCGCCGACCTCTCGGTGAGCTGGGACCGCACCGGGTCCTACGAGGACATGCTGCGCCACCCGGTCACCGGCTACGTCGCGACGCTGACCGGCTCGGACGGATCCGCGCGGACCGCGCCGAGCACGGGAGCGAGCCAGTCCTCCGCCGACTTCACCGGTCTCGGCTACGACACCACGTACACGCTCTCCGTCAGGGCCTCGAACGCCGTCGGGGCCGGTGCTCCGCAGGTGTTCACCTTCACGCCGAGCCGGTACGGCGACTCGGGCAGCTTCCTCGGGGACCCGATCACCGGCTCCCCGCTGCCGACGCCCGCCATGGCGCCCGCGAACGCGACCCCCGCCACGAACCCGGGTGCCCCGGCGACGGCCTGGCCGACGCTCTCGTGGACGCACCTCGGCATCAGCTGGACGAAGCCGCCGTTCACGGGCCACCGCGCGATCACCGCCTACCGCGTGAGGATCGTCGGCCAGCGCAGCGGCACGACCGTCTACTCGCACACGTGGACGCTGTCCTCGGCCCGCCGGTCGCTGACCGCCGCGTTCCGCACGGCTGCGCACCACGCGTCGACGACCGTGCCGAAGAAGCTGCCGACGTACATCATCAGCGTGCAGTCGAGGAACACCGGCGGGAGGTGGAGCTCGGTGTCGGGAACGACGATCAGGCTGCACTGGACCTCGTCGGGCTTCTCGGGCACCGCCTCCCGCAGCTAGCGCTCCGCCTCCTCGCGCACTGCGGCCAGGGAGGGGGCGGATCAGGGCTCCGCAGCGCCCAATAGCCTGGATCCCGCACCGTCGCGGTCCCTGAGGAGGCACCATGTCCATCGCCAGTCTCACCCGCGAGGAGGCCGCCGAGCGGGCCGCGCTCCTCACCGTCGAGCGGTACGACATCCAGGTCGACCTCACCGGGCTGCTCGAGGGCGCGACGATCCGCTCGACCTCGACGATCGTCTTCGCCGCGGCGCCGGGCGCGGCCACCTTCGTCGACGTCGTGGCGGACGTCGAGCGGGCGACGCTGAACGGCACCGACCTGGACCTCGGCGGCGTGGCGGACGGCCGCCTGCCGCTGGCGGACCTCCAGGAGCGGAACGAGCTCGTCGTCACCGCGACGCAGTCGCGGACCGACGCCGGCCAGGGCGTGCTGCGCACCGTCGACCCGACCGACGGCCTCGTCTACGTGTGGATGACCTTCGAGCCGGACGAGGCCCGCCGCATCTGGGCCTGCTTCGACCAGCCCGACCTGAAGGCCGTCCACCGCTTCACCGTGCTCGCTCCCGCGTCGTGGACGGTCACGAACAACAGCGCCCCCGAGACGATCACCGACGAGGGGTCCGCCCGGCGCTGGACCTTCGCGCCCACCCCCCGGCTCTCGCCCTACGTCACCGTCGTGAACGCGGGGCCGTTCCACCAGCTCCGCCGCACCATCGACGGCTACGACCTCGGCCTCTACTGCCGGCAGTCGCTGAAGCCGTTCCTCGAGCGGGACGCCGACGAGCTCTTCGACCTGACGGCACGCGGTCTCGCCTGGTTCGGCGAGCGGTTCGCCTTCCCGTTCCCGCAGACCCGCTACGACCAGGCGTTCGTCCCCGACATGGGCGGCGCGATGGAGAACTGGGGCAGCGTCACCCACACGGACGCGTTCCTGCACCGCAGCGCGCCCACCTTCCGGCAGCGGTCGATCCGCGCCAACGTCGTGCTGCACGAGATGGCCCACATGTGGTTCGGCGACCTCGTGACGATGCAGTGGTGGGACGACCTCTGGCTCAACGAGGCCTTCGCCTCCTGGGCGGCGACCTGGGCGATGGTCGGCGCGACCGAGTACACCGACGCCTGGGCCACCGACCTGCTCGACTCGAAGCTCGCCGGGTACCGCCAGGACATGGGACCCGCGGCGCACCCCATCCGCGGCCATGTGGCGAACGTGGTGCAGGCGATGGCGAACTTCGACGACATCACCTACGAGAAGGGGGAGGCGGTGCTGCACCAGCTCGCCGCCTATCTCGGCGAGGACGCGTTCGTCGAAGGGCTCCGCGCCTACTTCGCCGCGCAGGCGTGGGGCAACACGGTGCTCGACGACCTGATGTCGGAGTTCGCGAAGGCGTCCGGCCGGGATCTCGCGCAGTGGACGACCGACTGGCTCGACCGCGCCGGGACGGACACCCTGATCCTCGACGGGTCGACGCTGTCGGCGACCGCACCCGACGGCGGCGAGCCCCGCCCGCACCGGCTCGCGATCGCCGGCTACGACGTGACCGACGACGCGCTGCGGCCCGCCGGTGTGGTGGAGGTCGAGGTCGCCGGCGCCGAGACGCCCGTGGAGCTGCCCGGCGGATCCGTCTTCCAGGTCAACGCGGGCGACCTCACCTTCGCCGCGGTGCGCGCGGATCCGACCTCGCTCGAGACGCTGCGCAGCCGGGCGGCGCAGCTGCCCGACGCCCTCTCGCGCACCCTCGCCGTCACGACGACGTGGGATCGGCTCGTGAAGGGCGAGGTCGGCGGCGACGTGCTCGTACGGGTGGTCGCGGACGTGCTCGCCGTCGAGTCGAGCCCCGCCGTCGTCGAGGGACTCCTCACGCTCGGCCTGAACGCGGCGGAGCAGTGGTCGCCGGTGAGCCGGATCCCGGAGCTCACGGCGGGGATCGCGGCGACGAGCGCACTCCTCGCCGGGAACCCGGAGCACCGTCAGCCCGCGCTCCGCACCCTCGCCGCCACCGCGACGGAGCCGGAGCACTTCACGGTGCTCGAGGCCGCTGCGAAGGACGACGTCGACCTCGCCTGGCGGGTGCTCGCGCGACGGGCCGAGCTCGGCGACTACGACGCCGCCGCCGTGCAGGCACTCCAGCAGCGCGATCCCGACCCCGACGCCTTCGCCAGCGCACTCGCGGTGCTCGGCTCGCAGCCCGACGCCGCCGCGAAGCAGGAGGTGTGGCAGGCGATGATGATCGACCGTCGCGTCCCGGCCGGACCGCCTCGCGGCACGGTGGCGCGCCGCTTCTGGCGGCCGCTGCAGGCCGACCTGCTGGCGGAGTACCCGGGCCGCTACCTCGAGGTGCTCGACTCGTTCGGCGGCGCCGGCATGCTCGGCCAGCTCGGCATCGTGCGCGGGATGTTCCCGTTCGCGGTGGTGGACGAGGCGTTCCTCGAGCAGGCGGCGGCCGCGGCGAACGCGGACGGCGTCAACCCGACGGTCCGCACCACGCTCCTCGACGGTGTCGACACGGGGCAGCGGATGCTCCGGGCACGCCAGTAGCTCCCCGCCGCGCCCGTCCTCCCCGCACGACCGTCGCCCGCCGGGCGGATGATGTGTCCACGCACGGAAGGGACCGCCATGGCGACGCACTCGGACCAGCCCGGCTGGCGCCCCGACCCGGCCGAGCCGGGCACGCTCCGCTGGTGGAACGGCCTCGGCTGGTCGGACGCGCGGCGTTCGGCGGGCCAGGCGACCGACCGCGAGCGGACCGCCGTGCAGGCGGCGGCGCAGGGCAGCACGATCAGCCCCGAGCAGGTCGCGCAGACCACCACGGACCGGCGCACCCACCGCGGCGCACCCGCGGGCGAGATCGCACGTCCGCATCCGCTCGCACGGCTCGCCCCCGTGATCGGCTTCCTCGGCCTCCTCGTCGGCGCCTACGGGATCGTCTCGTTGCTCGGAGCCGTCGTGTCGATCGCCGGCCTCGTCCTGAGCAGCAGGCGGGGCGGTCGTGGCGCTCGTGCCGGGCGTGCCGCGTCGCTCCTCGGCCTGGTCTTCTCGGCCCTCGGCCTGCTGCGGTGGCTGCCCGCGCTGCTCCAGCTCGTGCCGGGCCTGCAGGACGCGCTGAACCCCTGATCCCGGGGTGCTCGATAGCCTGAGGCCGGAGGTGCCGATGCCCGAGGTCGACGACGACCGCCCCCTGCTGCTCACCGGCGCGCGGATCGTCTCCGGCGGCACGATCGTCGAGGACGGGTGGGTGCGGTTCCAGCACGGGCGCGTCGCCGCCCGCGGCCACGGCGCGCCGCCGGAGCACGACGGGGAGACGCTCGACGCCGCCGGCCGGATCCTCACGCCCGGCTTCGTCGACGTGCACGTACACGGCGGCGGCGGCGCGGACTTCGCCGACGGCTCGGCCGCCGCGGCCGACGTGCTGCGGACGCATCGGGCCCACGGCACGACCCGCACCGTCCTGTCCCTCGTCAGCGCGCCGGTCGACGCGCTCGCCGGCACGCTCCGCGCGCTCGCCCCGGTCGTGCGGGCGGACCCGCTGCTGCTCGGCATCCACCTCGAGGGCCCCTTCCTCAGCCCGGACAACAAGGGCGCCCACGACCCCGGCGCCCTGACCGCCCCGACGCCCGAGTCGGTCGAGACGCTGCTCGCGGCGGCCGACGGGACGCTCGCGCTCGTCACCATCGCGCCCGAGCTGCCGGGCGCCCTCGACGCGATCCGCGCGTTCACCGCCGCCGGCGTGCGCGTCGCGGTCGGCCACACGACCGCCGACCTCGACGCGGCCGGCGCGGGGTTCGACGCCGGCGCCACGCAGCTCACTCACGCCTTCAACGCCATGCCCCCGTTCCTGCACCGGGCGCCCGGGCCGATCGGCGCCGCCCTCGAGCATCCGGGCGTCGTGCTCGAGCTCATCGCGGACGGCCTCCATGTGCATCCGGTCGTCCTCGCGGCCCTGTTCCGGATGGCGCCCGGCCGCGTCGCCCTGATCACCGACGCGATGAGCGCGGCGGGGTTCGGCGACGGCGACTACCGCCTGGGCACGCTGCAGGTCGCGGTCCGCGACGGCGCCGCCCGCCTCGAGAGCGGCAGCCTTGCCGGCTCGACCCTCACCCTCGACGCGGCGATCCGCACGGTCGTCGCCGCGGGCGTCCCGCTCCAGGACGCGGTGCTCGCCGCGACCGCGACCCCCGCCCAGGCGATCGGCCGCCCGGACCTCGGCGTGCTCGATCCCGGGTCGCCGGCCGACGCCGTGCTGCTCGGCGACGACGTCGAGGTCGACGCCGTCTGGGCCGATGGCCGCCGCCTCGCCTGACGTCGCACCGTCCGCCTCATCCGGCCGGCAGCCCGGCGTCGAGCGCCGCGACGACGGCGGCCGTCCGGTCGCGGGCGTCGAGCTTGCTGAGGATCGCCGACACGTGCGTCTTCACGGTCCGCTCCCCCACCCGCAGCGCGTCGGCGATCTCGCCGTTGGTGCGCCCGCGGCACATGAGCCGCAGCACGTCCGTCTCCCGCGGGGTGAGGCGCTCGAGGCGACGCGGATCGCGGGGGGAACCGGCCGACGCCTGACGGGCGCGGGCGAGCACCCGCGGCAGCACGCGCGGGTCGATCCAGGAACCGCCCGCTGCGACCGCCCGCACCGCCTGCACCAGGGTCTCGGCGGGGCTGTCCTTCAGCACGAATCCGTCCGCGCCGGCGTTCAGGGCACCCCACAGCACCTCGTCGTCGTCGAACGTCGTGAGGGCGAGCACCGGCGGCGCACCGTCCCGCGCCCGGAGCCGCCTGATGCCCTCCGGGCCGTCGACCCCGGGCATCCGCACGTCCATCAGCACCACGTCCGGCGCGTGGCGCTCGGCGGCGACCACCGCGGCCGCGCCGTCGGCGGCCTCCGCCACCACCGTGATGTCGGGCTCGGCGCCGAGCACGAGCGCAAGACCTGCGCGCACCATCGCCTGGTCGTCGGCGAGCACGACGCGCAGCGGCCCGGTCACGCCGCTCCCCCGGCCACGGCCGGCACGCCGAGCGGGAGCCGGCACTCGACCACCCATGCCCCGTCCTGCGGCCGGCCGGTGAGCCGGCCGCCGAGCGCCTCGACCTGCTCGCGGAGTCCGACGAGCCCGTAGCCGCCGGTGCTCGGCGCCGGAGCCCCGCGGCCGACCGGGTTGCTGATCCGCGCGCTCGCGGACGCCGCGTCGACCGCGACGCGCACGTCGATCGGGTCGTCGCTCCTGCTGTGCCGGGCGGCGTTCGCCAGCGCCTCCTGCACCACCCGGTAGAGGGCGACCCGGACCGCGAGGGGCAGTGCCGTCGCGTCGCCGTCCGCCCGCAGGTCGACGGTGCGCCCGGCGAGCCGGTAGCTCCCGGCGAGCTGCTCGAGGTCGAGGGAGACGCCGGGCCTGTCGTCCTCCTGCCGCAGCAGCCCGACGACGCCGCGGATGCCGTCGAGCGCCTCCCGGCACACCCGCTCCGCATCCGCGAGCGCCGCTTCCGCCGACTGCGGATCCGCGCGCAGCACCCGCCGTGCCCCGCCGACGTGCAGCACGACGACGGTCAGGGAGTGCGCCACGAGGTCGTGCACGTCCCGGGCGATGCGCTGCCGCTCCTCGCGGACCGCCGCCTCGGCCAGCCGGGCGTCCGCCGCACGGAGGTCCGCCGCGAGCCGGTTCGCGCGCCGGAGGAGCACGCCGATCAGCACGCCGAAGAGGTTGCCGAACGCGAAGTAGGGCGCCCCGTACGCCCAGAGGTCGTCGCCGTGCAGCGCCGGCAGGAACGGGACGACCAGCACGAGTGCGGTGACCGCGAGCACGAACCGGCGATCGTCCGACCTGGCGGCGACCCGGCTGGCTGCAGCCGTCGTGAGGAAGGTGACGACGCCCGCGTGGTTGAGCAGGATCACCGGGATGACCGGCACGAGGGCGAGCACCGCGAACAGCCACAGCCGGAGGGGCCGGCCGAGCACCACGAGCAGCCACGGCACGAGTGCGACGAGCACGAGCGCGATCGTCCAGGGCGTGCTGCGCAGCGCCTCGACGATCGCCAGCACGCCGGCGAGCGCGGCGATGGCCGCGTAGATCCGCTCGGTGGCGGTGTCGTCCGGCTCGATCACGGCAGCTGTCATCGGTGCCTCCCCTCGCGTGTCGTTCGTGCATCAGGTTCCCGCATCCCCGGGCCCGCCGCCTCGTACCACAGGCGGAGACGCTTCGGCCCGGCAGGACGATGCGGCGCGACCACCTCTGCCGCGACGCTCGACCCATGACCGCTTCCTCCGTCCTTCCCGCTCCCGGCGCTCCCTCCGCCGCCCGCCCGCGGCACCTCGAACCGCGGGCCCTCCTGCTCGCCGGCGCCGGGATCGCGGGCGTCTCGCTCCTCGTCGCCCTCGTCGGCCTCGTCGTGGACCCGCGGGTGATCCAGGGCGCCCCCGCCTGGCTGAAGCCCGCGAAGTTCGGGATCTCCATCACCCTGTACCTGCTGACCCTGCAGTGGATGCTCTCGTTCCTGCGCGGCCACCGGCGCCTGCTGCTCGGGATGAGCGGCGTGATCCTCGTCGGTCTCACGGCCGAGATCGTGCTGATCGACCTCCAGGTGATGCGTGGCACGACGAGCCACTTCAACGAGACGACGCCCTTCGACACCATCGTGTTCGAGTCGATGGGCGGCCTGATCAGCACCGTGTTCCTCGCGACCGCCGTAGTCGCGGTGCTCGTCCTCCGGATGCGCGGCCTCGACGCCGGCCTCGCCGCCGGCATGCGCTGGGGCCTGCTGCTCACCCTGCTCGGGATGCTCGAGGCCGGCCTCATGATCGCGAACACCGGATGGAACCCTGCGGGCGGCCACACGGTCGGCGCGCCGGACGGCGGCCCCGGCCTGCCGCTCACCGACTGGAGCACCCTGCACGGCGACCTCCGCATCGGCCACTTCCTCGGGCTGCACGCCCTGCAGGCGCTGCCGCTCCTCGCCTGGCTCCTCGCCCGCTTCAGCCCCGCCGACGAGCGGACCCGCGTGCGCCTGCTCCGCGTCGCGGCGGCGGGGACGGCGGGCCTGGTCGCGCTGGTGACGTGGCAGGCGCTCCGCGGCCAGGCCCTGATCGCACCCGACGCCCTGACTCTCGGCGCGGCCGCCGCCCTCGTCGCCGTCGTCGGGACCGCCGGACGGCTGGTGCTCCACCGCCGCGCGGTCGCCCGCTGATCCGCGACGCCGGTCAGCCCAGGGCGAGTGCCGTGCAGCCGATCGAGATCAGCAGTCCGCGCGGCAGGGGCACCTGCATGGTCATCCGCGACGGCGGGTCGTACGGGAAGAAGGTGCCGAACAGCTCGTTCAGCTCGCCGAAATCGGCCTGGTCGGCGACGAGCACCGTCGTGCTGACGACCTGCTCGGGGCTGCTCCCGGCCGCCCGGAGCACGGCCTCGAGGTTGGCGAACGCCTGCCTCGCCTGCTCGCCGAACGCCGGCCCCGCCGTCGCCCCCGTCGCAGGATCGACGCCCGGCTGGCCCGAGACGAACACGAACCCGCCTGCCCGCACCGCCTGGGAGTACGGACCGATCCCGCTCGGCACCCCCGGGCCCGTCACCACCTGCTTGTCCATGGCGGCGACCGTCCTCAGGCCCGTGCCCAGAGGGCGTTGACGATCCGCCAGCGGTCGTCGATCCGCACGAGGTGCACGTAGTCGACGTAGACCGCGCTCGTGACCGTGGCGGAGGCGATGTCGCCGTGCACGTCGTCGACGCGGACCCGGATGTCCCGATCGGGCACGTCACGGGAGCGGCCGACGCCTGCGGCGGTCGCGTCGATCATGGTCTTCGCGGTGTCCGTGTCGATGCCGCCGCCCGGCACGACGCCGCGCTTCGCGAGCTCCGGGTGCAGCGCCCGCTCCATGCGCCCGGCGTCGCCGTCGAACCAGCCCTCGTAGTAGTCGAGCGCCGTCGCGACGATCGCGTCGCGGTCCGCCGCACCGCTGTCGGTCATCCCCTGCCTCCTTCGCCGATCGATTCCAGGAACGCGTCGATGTGCCTGTTCACGACCTCCGGGATCCGGCGCTGCGGCTCATGCCCGCTGCCCGTCATGGAGCACGGTGCCGTGCGCGATCGCAGGAGTCCCGGTCAGCATCGACGCCCCTCAGGGTAGGAACGGCCCGAGCGTAGGCCTGCGCCGGCCCGTCCGCCAGGGCCGGGCCCCGTCCGGTCAGCGTCCCGCGGTGAGCAGCTCGAGCAGCGCGGCTCCGACGGCCCGGGAGCTGCCGAACGTCGCGACGTCGGCGTAGCGGCGGTCCTCCGACGGCCAGCCCAGATCGACGGCGACCACGTCGCAGCCGTCCTTCCGGAGGGCGTCGATCACCGCCCTGGACGCCGGATGCCGATGGTTGTCGCGCCCGACGACGAGGAACCGCCGCCGGCCGCCGTCGTGCGTGAGCACGTCCGTCGGCGCGACCTGGAGGACCGGCCAGGAGGCGAACCCCCGGGCGGCAGGCGCGTCGGGGTCGGCGGCGACGGCCGCGAACGGCCCCCACGCGGCGTGCCCGACCGCCGTGTTCGGCTCCGTCTCCAGCCGGAGAACGGACCAGTCCTCGCCGCCGGCGAGCAGTCGCGCCGCCTCGGGCCGGACGTCGAAGGTCGCGGCGATCCGCTGGGGGTCGACGGGCGCGCCGGCACCGCCGCCGTCGCCCGCGCCGCCGCCTCGCAGCC
>NZ_JAODBE010000128.1 GCF_025463795.1 Amnibacterium sp. | reverse complement strand
GTCGAGCGGAGCTTGATGATGGGGCGGATGTCCTGCTGCTTGGCCATCAGATCTTCTCCCCGCGGGCCAGGATGTCCTTCACGACGCTCTCGATGCCGCGGACGTCGATCACCTTGATGCCTTTGGCGGACACGGTGAGGGTGACGCTGCGCTTGAGCGACGGCACGAAGTACGTCTTCTTCTGGATGTTCACGTCGAAACGGCGACGGTTGCGCCGGTGCGAGTGCGAGATGGTGTTCCCGAAGCCGGGTCCGGCTCCGGTCACCTGGCAGACTGCTGCCACGGTTCCTCCTCTACCGTGAGCGGGCGCACGAGCGCCGGCCCACCCAAGATCACTTGTCTGCGGACGGTCCGGGTGGAGCCGCCCACTGCCGCGACGCGGCCGAGGGAAGAGCCTACACGACGCCGCCGCCCGTCCATCCCACCGCCGTTCTCAGGACCCGGTGGGCCGCCATGCCCGCTCGGCCACGGATGTCCTCGGAACCGCAGGCCGGTCCCCACCACGGCGGTCAGCAGCTCGCGCAGGTGCCGAAGACGTCGACGATGTGCCGGGGTTCGCGGAATCCGTTCGCCGCGGCCACCTGGGCGGCCCACTGCTCGATCGCGTCGGCCTCGATCTCCACCGTGCGACCGCAGGAGCGGCAGATCAGGTGGTGGTGGTGCCCCTGCGAGATGCAGGCCCGGTAGAGGTTCTCGCCGTCGCTCGACTGCAGGCTGTCCGCGTCGCCGTCGACGGCGAGGTCGGCGAGCGCCCGGTACACGGTCGCCAGTCCGATGGGGGAGCCGCCCGCCTTCAGCGCCGTGTGCAGGTCCTGGGCGCTGACGAAGCCCTCGCGGGCCGTCAGCGCCTCGCGGACCGCTGCCCGCTGCCAGGTCTGCCGCTTCACGGCCGAGAGCCTACGTCCGCCGTCCGGATCCGTCGCCGACGGTGTCCGATTCCCCGGCAGACCAGGTAGATCGCGAAAGAGATGGTCGTCACGTACGGGCTGATCGGGATGGCGGCACCGAGCGCGAGCAGGATGCCGCCGACGATCGACACGACCGCGAAGGCCATGCTGAGGAGGCTGACGACGAGCGGATCGGACGCGACACGCAGCGCGGCCGCGGCCGGCGTGACGAGCAGCGCGAGGACGAGCAGCGCCCCGACGGTCTGCACGGCGATCGACACCGTCAGCGCGAGCAGCACCATGAACACGAGCGACAGGGTGCGGACGGGCACGCCGCGGGCCGTCGCGACGTCCTCGTCCACGCTCGCGAACAGCAGCGGACGCCAGACGAGCAGCAGCGCGGCCAGCACGACGAGGGCGACCGCGCTCAGCGCGACGACCTGCGGGGTGTCCACCGAGACGACCTGGCCGGTGAGCAGCCCGAACCGGTTGGCGCTGCGGCCCGGGTAGAGCGCGAGGAAGAGGATCCCGAGCCCGAGACCGAAGGGCATCAGCACCCCGATGACCGAGTTGCGCTCCCGGGCCCTCGAACCGAGCAGCCCGATCAGGAGTGCGGCGATCAAGGAGCCGACGATGGAGCCGGTGACGACGTCCGCCCCGACCAGCAGCGCCCCCGCCGCGCCGGCGAAGGAGAGCTCGCTGATCCCGTGCACCGCGAACGGGAGGTCCCTGGCCATCACGAAGACACCGACGAGGCCGCCGACGACGCCGAGCAGGGCTCCCGCGATCAGGGAGGAGGAGACGAGGGAGACGAGCGCGCCGTAGTCGGTGAAGTCGAACAGGGGACTCATGCCCGCCGCCCCGGATGCTCGTGCTCCTCGTGACCGGCCCCGACGACGACGATGCGGTTGTGCACCCGGACCACGTCGATGTGGGTCCGGTACAGCTCCGACAGCACCTCCGAGGTCAGCACCTCCCGGGGTGAGCCGATACGGAATCGGCCCTCGACCAGGTACAGCACGCGATCGACGAGGTCGAGCACCGGATTCACGTCGTGCGTCACGAAGAGCACCGCGGCGTTCCGCGCACGGCGGTGCCCGTCGATGAGCGCGCTCACCGCGGCCTGGTTCGCGAGGTCCAGCGAGATGAGCGGCTCGTCGCACAGGAGCAGCGGAGGGTCGTCGGCGAGCGCCTGACCGACGCGCAGACGCTGCTGCTCGCCCCCGGAGAGCAGCGCCGCCGGCCGGTCGGCGTAGCCGCCGGCGTCGACCGCGGCGACGAGCTCCGCCGTGTGCTCGCGGTCGCGCCGCCGGGGGAGCGGGAGGCCGAACCGGGTGCCGTTCACGCCGAACCGCACCAGATCCACCCCCCGAACGGGGGTGGCCGCGTCGAGCAGCCGCTGCTGGGGGATGTAGCCGATACGGCGGTTCCCCCTTCGGGGCGGCTCGCCGAGCACCGTCAGCCCGCCCTGCGACAGGGGCTGGAGCCCGAGCACCGCCTTCAGCAAGGTGGTCTTGCCGGACCCGTTCGGACCGAGCACCGCGAGGAACTCGCCCGGCTCCACATCGAGGCCGAGCCCGTGCCAGAGGGTCCTGCCCGAGAACCCGAGGGCCGCGTCGCGGAAGGACACCGCCGTCGTCATGCTCCGACCGCCGATCGGAGCGCCGTCAGTTCCGCGTGGAACATCGCCAGGTAGCCGGTTCCGGCCGGCAACGTCTCCCGGAAGCCGATCACAGGGACGTGCGCGGCCCGCGCGGCCGACACGACCCGGTCGGTCATCGGCTCCTCGGTCTGCTCGTTCACCGCGAGCAGCGCGACGCGCCGGTCCTGCAGCAGCGCCAGCTGCGTGCGCACCACGGCGGGCGGTGCGTCCCGGCCGTCCTCCACGGCCGAGGCGAAGGCGCCGGGCGTGCGGTCCACGAGGCCGCATGCCGCGGTGAGGTACAGGGGCACGGGCTCCGTGATGGCGACGCCGCGGCCCACGGCGACCCGGCGAACGGCCGCCTCCTCGCCGGCCAGCCCGGCCGTCGCCGCGTGGAACCGGGCCAGAGCCGCACGGAGGTCGGCGCGGTGCCCCGGGTCCTTCCGCTGCAGCACCGCGCTGACCGCATCCGCGACCCGATCGACGGTGGGGAGGTCGTACCACAGGTGCTCGTTGAAACCCGGCGCGGTGGCGTCCCTGCCGGTGAGCCCCGCCACGTCGATCAGGGCTCCCCCGGTGCCGTCGGTCAGCCGTCCGAAGAAGTCGTCGTAGCCGCCGCCGTTCTGGACGAGGACGGCCGCACGGGAGACGACGAGCCGGTCTCGGACGGTCGCCTGGTACTCGTGCGGGTCCTTCGACGGGCTGTCGACGATCGAGGTGACCTGCACACGACCGGCGCCGATCTCCTGCACCACGCTCCCCCACACATCGGTGGAGGCGACGACGACGATGCGCCCGTCGCTCGTGCGCCCGTCGTTCGCGACCGCGGAGCCGCCGGCGCACCCGCCGAGCAGGAGCGAGACCGCTGCGGCGACGGTGACGACCCCGATGCCCCTGCGTCCGCCGTTCACACCCCGACCGTAGGGCTATCTGAGAACGATTGTCAAAATCGCCCCAGAACCCCTGGTTCCCCGAAGCGAGAAGACCGGCGCTCTCCTACGCCACCCGCCGATCGCACGTCCGAGCGCCCGCAGGGCGCAACCAGTCGCCCGCTCGGTGACCCGAGCCAGGGAGCGGGAATCCGGCCGCTGGCGCGGATCCTGACGGCGAGCCGATCCGTGGAACGGGAGCGAAGACCATCAGCACGGTTGCTCGACTGAGCGCTCCACGCTCAGTCGAGCAACAGCGCCGGCTCCTCCAGCACGCTGGCGACGTCGGCGAGGAAGCGACTGGCGACGTCGCCGTCGACGACCCGGTGGTCGAAGCTCGCGCCGACGGTCGTGACGTGACGGGGCACGACCTCGCCGTCGACGACCCAGGGCCGCTGACGGATGGTCCCGAGGGCGACGATCGCGACCTCACCGGGGTTGAGGATCGGTGTGCCGGTGTCCATGCCGTAGCTGCCGAGGTTCGTGATGGTGATGGTGCCGTCGGCCATGTCGGCGGGCTGCGTCTTGCCGTCACGAGCGGTGACGACGAGGTGCTCCAGCGCGCCGGCGAGGTTGCGCATGGAGAGCGCCTGGGCGTCCTTGACGTTCGGCACGATGAGCCCACGAGGGGTGGCGGCCGCGATGCCGAGGTTCACGTAGTGGTGCACGACGATCTCGGTGTCGGTCCAGGTCGAGTTGACGCTCGGGTTGCGGCGCACGGCCCAGATGACGGCCCGGGCCATCAGCAGCAGCGGGGAGACGCGCACGTTCGCGAAGTCGGGCGAGGCCTTCAGCCGTCGCACGTACTCCATCGTCCGCGTGGCGTCGACGTCGACGAAGACGCTCACGTGCGGGGCGGTGAAGGCGCTGCGCACCATCGCCGCCGCGATCGCCTTGCGGACACCCTTGACGGGGATCCGCTCGTCCCGGGTGTCGGGCCACGCGGGCGTCTCGGTGTTGTGGAAGACGCTGACCTGCTCCTTGCTGCGCAGCACGTCCTCGCGGGTGACCTCGCCGGAGGCACCGGTGGGCAGCACACGGGCCAGGTCGACGCCGAGGTCCTTCGCGAGCTTGCGGATGGGCGGCTTGGCGGGCGCGGCAACGGCCCGGCGCACGGGTGGCAGCGGCGCGCCCGTGCCGCGACGGCCGCCGCGGCGGCTCTTCGCGTGCACGTCGGTGCCGTACCCGACGAGCACTGCGCCCGACTGCTGGGGCTCGGGGTGCTCCCGCACCTCCAGCTCGGTGGGCAGCGCCGCCTGCGCGGGGGTGATGAGCTGGCCCGTGAGCTGCTCCTCGCCGGTCGCCGCGACCGCGACGATCGGGGTGCCGACCGCGACGGTGTCGCCTTCGGCGACCAGCAGCGCGTCGACGCGGCCGGCGTACGGCGAGGGCAACTCGACGAGCGACTTGGCCGTCTCGATCTCGACGATCACCTGGTTGACGGAGACCTCGTCACCGGGCGCGACCTTCCAGGAGACGATCTCCGCCTCGGTGAGGCCCTCGCCGACGTCCGGGAGGGCGAACCGAGAGATGGACATGAGCCTCGTTCCTAGTACGCCAGGGTGCGGTCGACCGCGTCGAGCACGCGGTCGGCGTCGGGCAGGTAGAGCTTCTCGAGTTTCGCAGGCGGATAGGGCGCATCGAAGCCGGCCACGCGGAGGACGGGCGCCTCGAGCGAGTAGAAGGCCCGTTCGCTGATGCCGGCGGCGATCTCGGCGCCCATGCCGAGGAAGCCGGGCGCCTCGTGCGCGACGACGGCGCGTCCCGTCTTCTCGACCGATGCCACGACGGGATCCCAGTCGATCGGGGACAGGGATCGCAGGTCCACGACCTCGAGGTTGCGGCCCTCGCCGGCGGCGATCTCGGCGGCGGCGAGCAGCACGCTCACCATCGGGCCGTAGCCGATGAGCGTGGCGTCGCTGCCGGTGCGGACGACGCGCGAGACGTGCAGCCCCACCGACGGCGTCTCGAGGTCGACCTCGCCCTTCGGCCAGTACCGGCTCTTCGGCTCGAAGAAGATCACCGGGTCGTCCGAGCGGATCGCCTGCTGGATCATCCAGTAGCCGTCGTTCGGGGTCGAGGGCGTGACGACCCGCAGGCCCGGCGTGTGCGCGAAGTAGGTCTCGGGGCTCTCGGAGTGGTGCTCGATGGACCCGATGTGGCCGCCGTAGGGCACCCGGATCACGATCGGGAAGCGCTCCCGGCCCTCGAGGCGGTTGGTGAGCTTCGCGAGATGCGAGGTGATCTGGTCGAACCCCGGCCAGATGAAGCCGTCGAACTGGATCTCGCACACCGGCCGGTAGCCGCGGATGGCGAGGCCGATCGCGGTGCCCACGATGCCGGACTCGGCGAGCGGGGTGTCGAGCACCCGGTTCTCGCCGAAGGTGGCGAGCAGGCCGTCGGTCACGCGGAAGACGCCGCCGAGCCGGCCGATGTCCTCGCCCATGAGCAGGACCTTCGGGTCGTCCTCCATCGCGCGCCTGAGCCCGGCGTTCAGCGCCTTCGCGAGCGGCAGCTGGGTCATGACGACTCCCCGTAGGACGCCTCGTAGTCGGTCAGCCACGCCTGCTCGGCCGCGATCAGGGGGTGCGGCTCGTGATAGACGTGCTCGAACAGCAGCGAGCGGGGCGGATCCTGGACCGCGAGGACCTTGCGCCGAAGGTCCGATGCGATGTCGGCGGCCTCCGCGTCGATCCGCTCGAAGACCTCCGCGCCGACGCTGCGCTGCTCGAGGTGACGCCGGAGGCGCAGCAGCGGGTCGCGGGCCGTCCACTCCGCGAGCTCCTCGTCGGTGCGGTACTTGGTGGGGTCGTCGGCCGTGGTGTGGGCGCCGATGCGGTACGTGAGCGCCTCGATGAGTGCCGGCCCCCGGCCGGCGCGCGCGTCGTCGAGCAGGGCACCGGTGACCGCGAAGACGGCCAGCACGTCGTTGCCGTCGACCTGGACGCCGGGCATGCCGAAGCCGGACGCGCGCTTGTAGAGCGGGGTACGGGACTGCCGCGTGACCGGCACGGAGATCGCCCAGTGGTTGTTCTGCAGGAAGAACACCTGCGGGGTCTGGTAGCTCGCGGCGAAGACGAACGCCTCGTTGGTGTCGCCCTGCGCCGTGGCGCCGTCCCCGAAGTAGACGAGGACGGCCTCGTCGCGTTCGGGATCCCCGGAGACCGGCGCGTCGAGCCGGATGCCCATGGCGTAGCCGGTGGCGTGCAGCGTCTGCGAGCCGATGACGAGCGTGTACGGCCGGAAGTTGCCGTGCGCGGCCGGATCCCAGCCGCCGTGCGTGACGCCGCGCATCATCCGCACGATGTCGACGGGGTCGACGCCGCGGACGAGCGCGACGCCGTGCTCCCGGTAGGCGGGGAAGATCGCGTCCTGGGCGCGTGCGGCACGGGACGAGCCGATCTGCGCGGCCTCCTGGCCGTAGCTCGGGGCCCAGAGCGCCAGGTGGCCCTGCCGCTGCAGGTTGGCGGCCTCCACGTCGACGGCACGCGTGTGCACCATGTCGGTCAGGAAGCCGACGAGGCGTTCCTCGTCGAGGGCGGCGGCGCGCTCCAGGTACGGCTCGGCGGCCTCCGTCGGTGCGATGACACCGTCGTCCCCGATGATCCGGACGGTGGGATCGGTCGACGCCACGCCACTCCTCGCCCCGGGCGCAGGACCGCTCGGAATCGCTCTCGGCCTCAAGCGGCCCGGGCCTACAGTACCGACGCCTCCGGAGGTGCCGCCTGTCGGAACTCCACAACCTCCTGCGCCGCACGCAGCAGATCGTCCACTGACTCCTGCTCCCCGATGCTCACCCGCAGGCCCTCGCCGGCGAACTCCCGGACGGTCAGCCCCCGGCGGTGGAAGACCTCGGCCGCCTCTCCGGCGTCACCCGGGACCGGGAGCCAGACGAAGTTGCCCCAGGGCCGCGGAACGGGCCAGCCCTGCGCCACGAGCGCACGCCAGACCGTGTCCCGGCGCCGGGCGATCGCGTCGACGCGCTCGAGCAGGGCGTCCTCGTGGTCGAGCGAGACGAGCGCGGCGAGCTGAGCCGGTTCGGTCACCGACAGGGGGATCGCGGTCGATCGGGCGCCGGCGAGCACGGCGGGGTCGCCGACCGCGTAGCCGATCCGCAGGGCAGCGAGGCCCCAGGCCTTGGAGAAGGTGCGCAGGACGACCACGTTGCGCAGCCGCCCCTCGCGCTGGGCGGCGACGACGAGGTCGCCGTCCGCGCCTCCGCTGCCGGTGGAGAACTCCCGGTAGGCCTCGTCGAGCAGGACGAGCACGTCGTCGGGCAGGGCCTCGAGCAGCCGGTCGAAGTCGGCTTGGGGCACGACGGCGCCGGTGGGGTTGTTCGGGGTGCAGACGATGACGACCCTCGTGCGATCGCTGACGGCCGAGATCATCGCGTCCACGTCGTGCGCGCCCTCGGCGTCGTTCGGCACCCGCACGCCGGTGGCTCCGGCGACGGTGACGAGGCCGGGGTAGGCCTCGAAGCTGCGCCAGCTGTGGAGCACCTCGTCCCCGGGGCCTGCCGCGGCCTGGATGAACTGGGCGAGCAAGGAGACGGACCCCGCGGCGACGTGGATGGAGGAGGTGTCGACGCCGTGCCGATCGGCGAGCCGCTGCCGGAGGGCTGCCGCCGCGCCGTCCGGGTACCGGTTCAGAGCGGTCGCCGCGGCGACGCGCTCCGCGACCTGCGGCAGCGGCGGGAAGGGGTTCTCGTTCGAGGACAGCTTGAACCCGCCCTCAGGGGGGTTCCGGCCCTGCCGGTACGCCGCGAGCGCGGCGATCTCCGGCCGCAGCCGCACGGGCGGGGAGTCGCTCATGGGCCACGATCCTAGGAGCCTCGTCGATCGCGGGACGGCCCGCCCTGCCATAGTTGGTGCCATGCGCCGGTTCGTCGTCCGAGTGGTCGGGAACGCGATCGCGCTCTGGCTGGAGACGCTGGTGTTCGCGGCGTTCGGCGCCCGGGACGCTCTCCACGTCTCGCCGTACGGCCCCGACACGGTGGCCCTCGTCCTCACCTACCTGCTGCTCGGACTGCTCTTCGGCGTCGTGAACGGCGTGCTCGGCACGGCGATCCGCATCGTGGCCTTCCCGCTGTACCTGCTCACGCTCGGGCTCATCTCGCTGGTCGTGAACGGGCTCCTGTTCCTGCTGGTGGCGTGGATCAGCGGCCTGATCGGCTTCGGACTGGTGGTCGGCGGGTTCGGGTGGGGCGTGGTCGGCGCGCTCGTGCTGGCCGTGCTCAGCTGGCTGATCGGGCTCCTCCTGCGGCCCCTCAGCGGTCGCGAGGAGGCCTGACCCGCCGATCGGCCCGCACGAGCACGATCCGGCCGCCGGACGCGGTGAGGAACGGCCGCACCCCCCGCTCGAACGCGGTGATGCGGGGATCCCGGCTCGCATCGGCGAGCGCCAACGTCTCCCGGTAGGCCGTCAGCGCGTGCGGCTTCACCCCGGCCGCGAAGGGGACGAGGGGCGGCCCGGGCGGGGCCCCGCCCCCGTAGAGGCTGCGCCGGATCACGACGCGGTGGAGGCCCCCCGCGCCCGCGGCGGCGAGCCCGCCGAGCACGGGGACGAGGTCCTCGTCGTGCTCGACGGCGAGCTCCGGCACGTGCGCGGGCACCTCGAGCTGCCCGGTCGGCCCACCGAGCGTCACGACGCCCCGCACGTCGAAGGCGCCGCGTTGCGCGAGGCGCACGGCGTCGAGCGCGCCCTGGGAGTGCCCGACGAGCAGCACCGGGTCGTCCGGGCGAACACCGGCTCGCTGCATGGCGGCCGCTACGGCCCGTTCCGAGTCGCTGGGCCGGCCGTCGACGCCGACGACGTCCGAGCGCAGGTCGAAGGGCTCGTCGCCGGAGTCGGGGGAGAAGGTGATGGTGCCGCAGATGTAGACGATCCACCGCGACCGGTCGCCCGGCAGGGGATACCGCTCGAGCCGCAGCTGGGTGCCGCCGGGATCGACCTCGGGGGTCCGCTCGCCGAGCCCCGCGAGCGAGCCGGGGCCCTCGACAGCGCCCGGCAGCAGGGACGTCCTGAGCGCGATCGACAGGCTCCCCACCGGGAGCAGCGCGGCGAGCGCGGACGCCGTGGACGCCGTGCCGGAGGGGGAGTCGGGGTCGTCGCGCACGAGGTCCTCCGGACGCTCGGACAGCGCGAACCCGCGCACGAGATCGTCGCTCGAGGAGAGCGCGCGCCGCAGGTCGGCGAGCACCAGCGGATCGAGCTGAGGGTCGATGCGGCCGGTGGCGAGGAGTTCCCGCAGACCGGCGCCGACCGCCGCCGAGCCGAGCAGGAGTCCGCCGACGGTGGCCGGGACGAGCACGAACCCCGGCCCGAGCACGGTCATGCCCAGCCGGGTGCCCGCGCCGACCAGGGCCGCACCACTCGCCCAGACGCCCTGCTGCAGCCCGGCCACAGTCCGCTCGACCACGCCGTAGCGCTCGGCCGCCGCCCACAGGCCCGCACGGGTCTGCGCCAGCTCGGCCGCGGTGCTCCTGGCGCGGTCCGCGGCCTCCAGCGCCGACGCCAGGGCCGCGGGCAGGCCCTGCCAGCCCGGATCCGCAAGGCATCCCTCGATCCGGCCGCGCAGCAGCGCCAGCCGCTCGCCGAGCGCGTCGAGCCGCCGCGCCGCCGCCTGCATCGCGGGGGTGTCCACCGCGATCGATCCGCCGCCTGCGACCGTGATCCCCGGTGTGCTCACCGCACGTCCTCGAGCGCCGCCGCGGCGCCGTGCAGCGCGGCCCGCAGTCGCAGCAGTCCGACCGTGAGGCGCGCGACGGCCGCCTGGTACTCGAGGGCGGCGACCGACGCCCAGCCGTCGAGCATCGGGTCGGGCGACGGGAGCTCGTCGGCCTCGGCCGCCAGCGCGGCGAGGCGGAGGGCGAGCGCGGCGGTCGCGCCGGACGGCGGCTGGAGCATCGGATCCTCCCGCCCGCAGCCTGCCGTCGCAGGAGGCACGGTGACGAGGATCGCCCGCAGGGGTGCGGGTCCGCCGGGATCCCCCTCCCTGGGGAGGAGCCGTCGCCGCGCCGACCGGCAGAATGGGGTGCCCCCGCCTCCGAGGAGAGCCATGCCCCCGCTGTCCGCCCAGCCGCTGTCGCCGCTCGACGGCCGGTACCGCGCCCTCACCGAACCGCTCGCCGAGCACCTCTCGGAGGCGGGTCTCAACCGGGCCCGCCTGAAGGTCGAGGTGGAGTGGCTCATCGCCCTCACGAACGCCGGCGTCGCCGGAACCGCGCCACTCGCCGACACCGACCAGGCCGATCTCCGGGCACTCGTCTCCTCGTTCGGCGACGCCGAGGTCGCCGAGCTGGCCCGGATCGAGGGGCGCACGCGGCACGACGTGAAGGCCGTGGAGTACCTCCTCCGCGACCGCCTCGACCGACTGGGGCTCGGCCGGCTCGCCGAGCTCACGCACTTCGCGTTCACCAGCGAGGACGTGAACAACCTGGCCGTCGCGCTCACCGTGCAGGAGGCTCTGCTCACCGTCTGGCTGCCCGCGTTCGACGCGGTGCTCGACCGGCTCGTCGAGAAGGCGCACGCGTGGGCCGCGGTCCCGATGCTCGCCCGAACCCACGGGCAGCCGGCGACCCCGACCACGATGGGCAAGGAGCTCGCCGTCTTCGCCCACCGCCTGCAGCGGCTGCGGCGAGGGGTGCTCGCGGTGGAGATCCTCGGCAAGTCGAACGGTGCGAGCGGCGACTACGCCGCCCATGTGGTGGCGGCGCCCGAGGTCGACTGGGAGGACCTCTCGCAGCGGTTCGTCACGGGTCTCGGTCTCACGTGGAACCCGCTGACGACCCAGATCGAGTCCCACGACTGGCAGGTCGAGCTGTACGGGCGGCTGACGCACGTCAACGGCGTCCTCCACAACCTCTGCACCGATGTCTGGCTCTACATCGCCGACGGCGCGCTGAGGCAGCTGCCGGTCGAGGGCGCGACGGGTTCGTCGACCATGCCCCACAAGGTCAACCCCATCCGGTTCGAGAACGCGGAGGCGAACCTCGAGCTCTCGACCGGGATCCTCGGCACCCTCGAGCGGACCCTCGTCACCAGCCGGCTGCAGCGGGATCTGACCGATTCCTCGACGCAGCGGAACATCGGCACCGGTCTCGGCCACGCGCTCGTCGCCCTGGCCAACCTCGCCAGGGGCCTCGACGAGGTCGACGTGGACGTGGCCGGGCTCGCGGCCGACCTGGAGGCGAACCAGGAGGTGATCGGCGAGGCGATCCAGACGGTGGTCCGCGCGGAGATCGCCGCCGGCCGGAGCGGTCTGTCGAACCCGTACGAGCTCGTCAAGGAGCTCACGAGGGGCCGCCGTGTGTCCGCGGCCGACCTGGCGGCCTTCGTCCGGGGTCTCGACCTCGAGCCGGCGGTGCGAGACCGGCTCGCAGCACTCACGCCCGCCACCTACACGGGCCTCGCGGAGCGACTCGTCGACCACCTCGGCGACTGAGGGCGGTCAGTCCTTGCGGTCGCGGCGCTTCCGCTCGCGCATCAGCACCGGACCGTCGGACGGATCCGTCGGATCGGACGTCTCGATCAGCGCCAGCATCGCGAGCAGCAGCAGGGCGGCGATGAACGCGACGCCGGCGAAGATCGACGCGAGCGAGAGGTCCCGGGTCGTGATCAGCACGACCACGCCGACGAAGCCACCGACGAGCGCCGCCATGACGACGAGCTCGATCGGCCGGAGACGCTGACGGCGGGTCGGGGAGGTCACCGGACGGCTCCCTCCCGGCGGGCGATCGAGACCGCCGCGATGCCGAGGTAGACCGCCACGACCGCGCCCCAGGCCGACAGCACACCGACGGCGAAGATCGAGTCGGGTAGCAGGATCGCGAGCATCACCCCGACGAGCAGCTCGAGGCCACCCACGGTGATCAGATCGCGAGACGCGGGTGACGCGTCCGCCCGACGCAGCCCTGACAGCACCTCCAGCACGCCTGCGCCGAGGAACCCCGCGATCTCGGCGGACAGCAACGCGCCGACGGTGGCGCCGCCGACCATGGCGACGGACAGGACGCCGACGACCACGAGCACGGCCCCCCGCAGCACGACGAGGAGCCGGCCGGCCCGCGAGACCGCGAATCCGCGGACGCCTGCGGCGATGACCGCGCCCTGCGCGACGGCGAAGACGCCGAACACCGCGAGCCCGAATGCGGGCGTGTGGTCGGCGGAGAACGTCACGACCACCGCGAGCACGGCGACGACCACGGCCCGCAGCGCGGTGAAGGCGGTGAGGGACGCGCGCCTGGGCGCGACGGGGGTCGCGGTGGACACCGGGCGACCTCCTCCGCTCACGCCTCGCGGCGCGAGCACGGCGGCCAAGATTACGCCACGGCGATGTCGGCGAAGCGCGAGTAGCGGCCGTGGAAGGCGACGGTGATCGTGTCGGTGGGGCCGTTGCGGTGCTTCGCCACGATGAGGTCGGCGTCGGGGTTCGGCTGGTCCCGGTCGTACGCGCTCTCGCGGTGCAGCAGGATCACCATGTCGGCGTCCTGCTCGATCGATCCGGACTCACGGAGGTCCGAGAGTGCCGGCCGCTTGTCCGCGCGCTGCTCCGGACCACGGTTCAGCTGGGACAGCGCGATGACGGGCACGCCGAGCTCCTTGGCGAGCAGCTTGAGCGCCCGCGAGAACTCGCTGATCTCCTGCTGGCGGCTCTCGACCCGCTTGCCGCTCGTCATGAGCTGCAGGTAGTCGATGACGATGAGCTGCAGGCCGACCTTCTGCTTCAGGCGGCGGCACTTCGCGCGGATCTCGACCAGGCTCATGTTGGGGCTGTCGTCGATGTAGAGGGGCGCGTCGTTGATCCGCCCGCGTGTGGCGGCGATCTTCGTCCAGTCGTCGCCGCCCAGGCGACCCTTGCGCATGTCCTGCATCGAGATGGTGGCCTCGGCGGCCATCAGGCGCATCGCGATCTCGCTGCGCCCCATCTCGAGGGAGAAGAAGATGGTGGGCATCCGGTGCTTCACGGACGCCGCCCGCGCCATGTCGAGGGCGAGGGTGGACTTGCCCATGGCGGGACGGGCGCCGACGATGATCAGCTGCCCGGGATGCAGCCCGTTCGTGAGCTCGTCGAGCTGCTTGAAGCCGGTGGGAACGCCCGTCATCTCGCCGTCGCGGCCGGCGGCCGCCTCCATCTCGTCGATGGCGACGGTGACGGCGTCGGTGAGCGGGACGTAGTCCTCGGTGGCCGACTCGCGCGCGATGCCGAAGATCTCGGCCTGCGCCTGGTTGAGCAGGTCCATGGCGTCGCCCTCGGCGCCGTAGCCGAGCTGCGCGATGTGGGTGCCCGCCTGGACGAGCCGGCGCAGCACGGCCTGCTCGGCGACGATCGACGCGTAGTAGCCGGCGTTGGCCGCCGTCGGCACGATGTTCGTGAGGGTGTGCAGGTAGGACTCGCCACCCGCGCGCTGGACGTCACCCGTGCGCACGAGCTCGTCGCCCACGGCGATCGCGTCCGTGGGCTCCCCGCGCGAGTAGAGGCTGAGGACGGCGTTGAAGATGACCTCGTGCTTCGGCACGTAGAAGTCCGCGCCGACCACGACCTCGAGCACGTCGGCGACCGCATCCGTCGACAGGAGCATGCCACCCAGCGCGCTCTGCTCCGCGAGCAGGTTGTGCGGAGGCGTGCGTTCACGCCGTTCGGCGCCAGGGCTGTCCCAGGCGTCCGGTGCGACGTCCCACTCCGTCATCGACATGCTGTCGTCCCTCCCTCCGTACGGTCCGCTCCGGTGCGGACCGCCCCGATCGCGCCCCGCGATGCCAGGAGTACCACCCCGTCCCGACACCGGTCCCCACCGCCTCGGCGAGCGTCGACGGTAATCCACGAGCTGTGCACAGGGGTGTGGACGACGCGCGCGGAGAACGCTCGTCCCCATGTGGAACACCTGTGGACAACTCGGGACGACCGAGTTCGAGAAGCACCTGGAAATCCGGGCCGACCGGGGGTTCTGCTTCTCCCCAGGAGCGCTGGGGATAACTGCCTTCAACCAATGATCGAAGGTATCTGCATGGCGTGTCGGCTTCCGGTCGTGGTAGCCCTCGGCCGTCGATCCGGGACGTCCCTGCGGGTGGCACGTCCGGCCCCCTGATGCGTCGGGCAGGACGACGAGGGCGCCGCCCCCGACGGATCGGAAGCGGCGCCCTCGGGGTGCTGCGGAGTCGCTCAGCGCGCCGCGACGACCTCCACCGTGACGGTGGCCGTGACGTCCTCACGGAGTCGCACGGAGGCCTCGTGGCTGCCGGTCGAGCGAATCGGCGAGGCGAACTGGATCGTGCGCCGGTCCACGCTGCCGAGGCCGGCGGCCTCGATCGCGTCGGCCACGTCGGACGGCGAGACCGAGCCGAACAGGCGGCCGGCCTGGCCGGTGCGGACGGCGAGACGCACGGGCTGGGCCTCGAGGCGCGCCTTCAGCGCTTGGGCGTCCTCCAGCGAGGCCGCCTCCCGCGCCTTGCGCGCCGCGCGGATCGTGTCGACCTGCTTCTGGGCGCCGCGGCTCCACGTCACGGCGAAGCCGCTCGGGATGAGGTAGTTGCGGGCGTAGCCGCCCTTCACCTCGACGATGTCACCGGCGGAACCGAGGCCGGAGACCTCGTGGGTGAGGATGAGCTTCGACATGTCGGCCCCCGATCAGCGGCCGGAGCCGGAGTAGGGGAGCAGAGCCATCTCACGCGCGTTCTTGACCGCGCGGGCGATGAGCCGCTGCTCCTGGACGGAGACACCGGTGATCCGGCGTGCGCGGATCTTGCCGCGCTCCGAGATGAACTTGCGCAGGGTGGCGACGTCCTTGTAGTCGATCACCCCGACCTTGATGCGCTTCGCGGGGGCGGCGGGCTTGCCGCCCTTGCCCCGCGTCGGCTTGCGGCTGTCGCCGCGCGACTTTCCTGCCATTGCAGTGGATTCCTTACGTCAGTACGTCTGCACGTACCGCAGTACGTGTGCCTGGATTGTGTGCACGAGACGGTGAGCCGATCTCGTGGACGGGAGGCCGGGCGCTCACGCGCGGCCGGCCGGACCACCTACGACGTCTTCGATCCGTGTACGGATCGAAGACCATCAGAACGGCGTCTCGTCGTCGTATGCGCCGGGTGCGCTCCAGCCATCGGCGGCGCCGCTGGTGGAGGGGGAGGACGAGGAGGTGCCGGGTGCGCCCCACGGGTCGTCGTTCTGCCGAGCGGCGCCGCCGCCGCCACCGGCGCCGACCTGGCCGCGGGGAGCACCGCCGCCCTGTCCGCCGCCGCCGCCACCGCTCGCGCGCGTGACCTGCGCGGTCGCGTAGCGGAGCGAGGGGCCGATCTCGTCGACCTCGAGCTCGATCGCGGTGCGCTTCTCGCCCTCACGGGTCTCGTAGGAGCGCTGCTTGAGCCGGCCGGTGGCGATGACGCGCGAGCCCTTGGCGAGGGAACCCGCCACGTGCTCGGCGAAGTCGCGCCAGACGCTCGCGCGGAGGAACAGCGCTTCGCCGTCCTTCCACTCGTTCGCCTGCCGGTCGAAGTTGCGCGGCGTCGAGGCGATCGTGAAGTTCGCGACGGCGAGCCCGTTCTGCGTGTACCGCAGCTCGGGGTCGCTCGTCAGGTTCCCGACGACCGTGATGATGGTCTCGCCGGCCACGACTACCTCGCCGCCGCGGCGGGACGCGGCGTGCGAGCCGGCCGCTTGGCGATCGCCTCGGCCTCCGCGGCCCGGGCGATGGCCTCCTCGGCGCGGAGCACCTTGGTGCGCAGCACGGCCTCTGACAGGCCCAGCTGGCGGTCGAGCTCCTGGGTGGCCGCCGCGGTCGCGGTCAGGTTGACCACCGCGTAGATGCCCTCGGTGTGCTTGTCGATCTCGTAGGCCAGCCGGCGCCGTCCCCAGATGTCGACCTTGTCGACCGTGCCACCGTCTTGACGGATGACACCCAGGAACCGGTCCAGACTGGGCGCGACGGTCCTCTCATCGATGCTCGGGTCCAGGATGACCATGAGCTCGTACTTGTGCGTCACTACCCCACCTCCTCTGGTCATGAACGGCCGCGGTCGTTCCGCGGCAGGAGGGTCTGACACGTCGCCCAGGGCCGATACGGCCGTCAGGGCAACCACGGCAGCCTAGTCGCTCGGCGGAACCCCGGCGAGCGGATCCCTCTCAGCCGATGACGGCGGATGGGGCGGGCCGGTAGGCAGGGCAGGCGGGGGAGGGACGGCTCAGGAGCGGGCGCGCCACCAGTCGTGCAGCCGGCGGACGGCCTCCTCCTCGCCGACCGGGCCCTCGTCGAGGCGCAGCTCGAGCAGGAACCGGTACGCCTCGCCGACCACCGGTCCCGGCGGCACGTCGAGCTCCCGCATGATCGCCTGCCCGTCGAGGTCGGGGCGGATCGCTCCGAGCTCCTCCTGCTCCCGCAGCTCGGCGATCCGCCGTTCGAGGTCGTCGTAGGCCGAGGCGAGGCGGCGCACCTTGCGGGGGTTGCGCGTCGTCACGTCGGCCCTGGTCAGGATGTGCAGCCGGGGGAGCAGCTCGCCGGCGTCCCGCACGTAGCGGCGCACCGCGGAGTCCGTCCACTGCGCCTCCCCGTAGCCGAAGAACCGCTGGTGGAGCTCGATGAGCGTCGCGACCTGCTCGACCTGCTCGTTGGGGAAGCGGAGCGCCTTCAGCCGCTTGCGGGCGAGCTTGGCGCCGACCGCGTCGTGATGGTGGAAGGTGACCTGCCCGCCTTCGAACCGGCGCGTCGCCGGCTTGCCGATGTCGTGCAGCAGCGCGGCCAGCCGGAGGACCAGGTCCGGCACGGCCCCGGGGAGGCGCTGGTGCTCGAGGTCGACCGCCTGCTCGAGCACGGTGAGGCTGTGCTGGTACACGTCCTTGTGGCGGTGCAGCGCGTCGACGGTGAGCCGCAGGGCCGGCAGCTCGGGCAGCACGCGGTCCGCGAGGCCGGTGTCCACGAGCAGCTCGAGGCCCGGACGGGCGATGTCGGTCGCGAGCAGCTTGATCAGCTCGTCGCGCACGCGCTCCTGCGAGACCACCTCGATCCGGTCGACCAGGTCGCGCATCGCCGCGGTCGCCGAGGCGTCGAGCGTGAAACCCAGTTGCGCCGTGAACCGCGCCGCCCGCATCATCCGCAGCGGATCCTCGTCGAACGACTCGTGCGGGGGCGACGGGGTCACGAGCCGCCGCTGCCCGATCGCGGTGATCCCGTCGGTCGGATCGACGATCGTGAGCGAGGGCAGCCGGACGGCGATCGCGTTGGCGGTGAAATCCCGCCGCCGCAGGTCGCCGTCGAGGGTGTCTCCGAAGACGACCTCGGGCTTGCGCGACGACGGCTCGTAGACGTCACGCCGGTAGGTCGTGATCTCGACGGTCTCCCCGGCCACGCGTGCAGCCACGGTGCCGAAGGCGCGACCCGCGTCCCAGCGCGCGGCGGCGAGCGGTCCGACGAGGCGGTCGACGACCTCCGGTCGCGCATCGGTCGTGAAATCCAGGTCGGTGACCTCGCGGCCGAGCAGCGCGTCGCGCACCGGGCCGCCGACCAGCGCGAGCTCGTGGCCGGCCTCCTCGAACGCCTCGGCGACCCGCCGCACTGCCGGACGCTCGGCGAGCGCCGCCAGCCGCGGCATGGCGGCGGCGACCGGATGCATGGCGCCCAGCCTACGAGCCGCATCCGGCGCGCGATCCGGGTCCCGGCGGGCCGTCCGGCCCCCAACGGGGGGTCGCCGTAGACTTCCCGCCATGCTGGGGACCGGGGGGCGCGCGTCCGGCTCGGCCAGGTGAGGACCGGGATCCGGCTCGCCACGGCCGCGGCCGTCGCGGCGGTGCTGAGCGCGGCCGGCGTCGCACCGGCGCACGCGGCGACGTCGACGCCCACCATGACGATCGCGCCGCGCAACGCCGGCGTCCTCGCCCCGGGATCGGCGCTCGACCTCGACCTCGCGATCACGAACCCGGGCACAGGCACCCTCGCGGGCGGGGAGATCCACGTCGCGCTCGAGCAGGCGCCGGTGCTGGGCGTCAGCACGCTCACCGACCAGATCGAGCACCCCGGAGCGGTGCTGCAGGGCTACCTCGTGGCGACGACCCGGTCGCCGTCGGTGCCGGCGGGCACGACGGCGCGGATGCACGTCCACCTCTCGAAGGCGGTGGTGGACAGCGTGATCGACGGCTCGGCCGGTGCCCGCCTCGTCGGGGCCGACCTGCGCGTCGGCGCGACGCCGGTCCTCGCCTACTCGGCGGTGACCCGGATCCCGAAGGGCTTCGGCGGCCGCGTGGGCCTCGGCACGGTCGTCCCGGTCACCGCTCCGGCGGGCACGACCGGCATCGTGCCCGCCGGCGAGCTCGCCACGCTCACCGAGCCGGGCGGCGAGTGGCATCGCGCCGTCGACGCGGCCGAGGCCGATCCCCAGGCGACGGTCCTGCTCGACCCCGAGGTCCAGGCCTCGATCCGACTCGCCGGCAGCGCCGCGCCCGACTCCGCGACGGGCCTGCTCGCCCGGCTGGGCGCGCTGCCCAACGAGGTGATCCGCCTGCCCTACGCCGACGGCGACGTGACGCTGCAGCGTGCCGCAGGCGCGCAGAAGGTGCTCGCCCCCACCTCGTTCGCCGGCGGCACGGTCGCCGCAGCCGTCCCGGGGGCCACGACGGGGCCCACCACGACCGGCTCGCCGACCCCCTCGCCCGCCCCGACGGCGGCGGCGACCCCGAGCGACTCCGCGCTGCTGCAGTGGGACTACTCGTCGACGGATGTGGCATGGCCGGTGCCCGGCAGCGTCAGCGCCGCCGACCTCCCCTTCCTCGCGGCGTCCGGCTACCCGGTGGCCATCCTCTCCTCCGCCGACATCGCCGACACCGCACGCCGGGTGGCCGGCGGCCCGCACGCGCGCGTCGGCTCGAACTCGGTGCTGATCGCCGACGCCACGGCGTCCCGCCTGCTCGCGACGGCGGCGGCGGGATCCGATGTGCGGCAGAGCGCGGCTCTCGCGGAGCTGATCGGCCTGCTGGGCACCGTCGCCCTCACCCACGAGGCGTCGTCGGTGCTGGCGGTACCGGCGCGCACCGGCGACGCACCGGCGCTGACCCGCGTGCTCGCGAGCCTGTCGGGGCAGAGCTGGATCACCGGCACCTCGCTGGCGACCCTCGCCAGCACCTCGTCGCCCACCGCCGTGCGGCTGCGGGCCGGAACGGTGCCGGCGGCGCGGCTGGCGCCGGCCCAGGCCGCGGTCCGCGACGAGGCGGCCGTCCGCGAGCTCGGCACGGCGATCCGGACCCGCGCGACCAGGCTCACCGGGCCGGAGCGGCTCGCCCTGCTCGGGGTGATGTCGACCTCGTGGCGGTCCCCGCAGCGGGGCTGGAGCAAGGCCGTGCGCGGGGTCGACTCGCAGCTCCGCCGCTTCGTCCGCAACGTGCGCTTCGACCACCTCGGCTCGATCACCTACGTCGGCGGCAGCGGCAGCCTGCCGGTCTACCTCACCAACCAGCTCGACGAGCCCGTGGAGGTCGTTCTGGCCGGCACCGCGAGCAATGGGCGGCTGCACATCCAGGGCACCGAGGTGGTCGACATCCCCGCCCAGGGCGGGGCGAAGGCCAAGCTGCCCGTGAAGTCGATCAGCAACGGCCAGGTCGCCGTCACCTTCACCATCAGGACGAAGGACGGCCACGTCATCGGCAAGCCCGCCACGGCGGACATCGCGGTGAACGCCGGATGGGAGGCGGTCGGGGCGGTCGTGTTCGTCGCCGCGATGCTCGCCCTGTTCGGCACCGGGGTCTACCGCAACGTCCGCCGGGCCCGGCGGCGGCTGAAGGGGACCCCGTGAGCAGCGCCACCGGCATCGGCAGGGCGAGTGCCATCCTCGCGTCCGGGACGATCGTGTCCCGCGTCCTCGGGTTCGCGCGCACCGCCCTGCTGTCGTACGTGATCGGCAGCCGCGGCTTCCTGCCCGACGCGTACAACGCGGCGACGTACGTGCCGAACAGCATCTACGCGATCATCGGCGGCGGCCTGCTGACCGCGGTGCTCGTGCCGCAGATCATCCGCGCGAGCAGCGGCGAGGATCGCGGCGAGGCGTACGTCAACAAGCTCGTCACCATCGCGGTGCTCGTCTTCGCCGTCGTCACCGTGGTGGTCACGGCCGCCGCCCCGTGGCTGATGCCGCTGTTCGTCTCGAAGGCGGCGACGCTCGCGATCGCGATCACGTTCGCCTACTGGAGCCTCCCCCAGCTCTTCTTCCTCGCCCTCTACAGCGTGCTCGGCGAGGTGCTGAACGCGAGGCGCTCCTTCGGCCCGTACACGTGGGCCCCGGTCCTCAACAACGTGGTGTCGATCGCGACCCTCGCGGCGTTCCTCGTGTTCTTCGGCGCCGCCGACTCCGCCCGGCCGCTCGGGCCGGGAGGGACCGTCCTCCTGGCGGGCGGAGCGACGCTCGGCATCGCCGCGCAGGCCCTCGTGCTGACCCTCGCGTGGCGCCGCGCCGGGCTGACCTACCGTCCTGACTTCCGCTGGCGCGGCGTGAACCTGTCCGCCACCGGGAAGGCGGCCGGCTGGACCTTCGGCATGCTCGTGCTCACCCAGCTCTCCGGCCTCATCGAGACCCGGATCGCCACCGCGGCGAGCGGTGGCGACGCCTCCGTGACGGTCATGTCGTACTCGTGGCTGATCTTCATGCTCCCGCACTCGATCGTCACGGTCTCGCTGATCACCGTCTTCTACCCGCGGATGAGCGAGCACGCGGCGGCGGGGGACCACGGCGCCCTCCGGGACGACGTGCGGCAGGCCCTGCGCATCGTGCTGCTCGTGATGGTGATGGCGGACGCCGCGCTCCTGGCCGCGGCGGTCCCGTTCTCCGCGTTCTTCAGCCGGTCGCCGGCCGACGCGCACGCGATGGCGCTCGTGCTCGTCGCCTACCTGCTCGGCCTCCTGCCGTTCACGGCCCTCTTCGTGGTGCAGCGCTGCTTCTACGCCCTCGCCGACACCCGGACGCCGTTCCGGTTCACCCTCGTGCAGCTCGTCGTGGTGGTGACGGGCACCCTCCTCTGCGCGCTGCTGCCCTACCGCTGGACGGCGGCCGGCATCGCCGCGGTGGTGTCCGTCGGCACCGTCGTGCAGTTCGCGGTGGCGGCACGCCTGCTGCGCCGCCGGATCGGGCCGTTCGTCGGGCCGGAGCTCGGTCGCGCGCTCACCCGCTACGTCGTCGCCGGGGTTCCCGCCCTGGCCGCGGGACTGCTCGTCCTCACGGTGACCGGCGGCTTCTCGGGCGGCTGGACGGTCGCGAGCCGCTGGGGCGGGTTCTCGGGAACCGTCCTGATCGGTCTCGTGGTGGTCGCCGTGTACACGGGCGTGCTCGCGGCCCTCAGGGCTCCCGAACTGGGGACGGCGATCCGCCTCGTCACCGACCGGTTCCGCCCGGCGCGCGCGGAATAGCGCACCGACGTGGCAGGTTTCAGCGGCAGAGTGGTTCGGCCGCTCACGAAGGAGACAGTTCGATGCGTCAGGTCCTCATCATCGGTTCCGGCCCCGCGGGCTACACCGCAGCGCTGTACGCCGCGCGTGCCGAGCTGAAGCCGCTGCTCATCGCGAGCTCGGTCGAGGCGGGCGGCGAGCTGATGAACACCACCGAGGTCGAGAACTACCCCGGCTTCCCCGAGGGCGTGCTCGGTCCGGACCTCATGGACCGGATGATGGAGCAGGCGAAGAGGTTCGGCGCCGAGATCCTCCTCGACGACGTGGTCGAGGTCGAGCTCGAGGGCGACGTGAAGCGCGTGCGGACGGGCAGCGGCAAGACCTTCGAGGCCCTCACCGTGATCGTCGCGACGGGTTCGGCGTACCGCCGGCTCGGTATCGACGGCGAGGACCGGCTCTCGGGCCACGGCGTCTCGTGGTGCGCGACGTGCGACGGCTTCTTCTTCCGGCAGAAGACGATCGCGGTCGTGGGCGGCGGTGACTCCGCGATGGAGGAGGCGACGTTCCTCACCCGCTTCGCCGAGAAGGTGTACGTGATCCACCGCGGCGACAGCCTCCGCGCGTCCAAGATCATGCAGCAGCGCGCGTTCGAGAACCCGAAGATCGAGTTCGTCTGGAACTCGACGGTCGCCGAGGTGCTGGGCGGCGACCTCGTCTCCGGCGTGCGCCTCACGTCGACCGTGGGCGAGCCCGACCGCGAGCTGCCGCTCGACGGGCTGTTCATCGCGATCGGGAACGACCCGCGCACCGAGCTGGTCGAGGGCGTCCTCGAGCTCACCGCGGCCGGCACCATCGCCGTCGACGGCCGCTCGTCCCGCACCTCCGTCCCCGGCGTCTTCGCCGCGGGCGACGTGCTCGACCCCACCTACCGGCAGGCCGTCACCGCCGCCGCGTCCGGGACCGTCGCGGCTCTCGACGCCGAGCACTACCTCGCGGACCTGCCCGCCGACCTGCTCGCTCAGGCCCTCGGCGACTCCGCTCCCGGCGAGGCGCCTGCAGCCGGCACCCCGCTCACGCCGTCCGGCCAGCTGGTCTGACGCGCGTAGGCTGCCGAACCGATCGATCCGTACCAGTCAAGGAGAAGAAGCGCGATGCGCGAAGTGACCGACGCGACGTTCGAGAAGGACGTGCTGCAGGCGGAGAAGCCCGTGCTCGTGGATTTCTGGGCCGCCTGGTGCGGCCCGTGTCGCCGGGTCGCACCGGTGCTCGAGGAGATCGCCGCCGAGCACGCGGACAAGATCGAGATCGTGAAGCTCAACGTCGACGAGAACCCGGAGACCGCGATGCGGTACCAGGTCACCTCGATCCCGGCCATGAAGCTCTACTCGGGCGGCGAGGTCGTGAAGACCGTCATCGGCGCGAAGCCGAAGCCGGCCATCGAGGCCGACCTCGCGAGCGTGCTGGCCTGACGCCACCCCCGCTCGGCGGAGGCCGAGCAGGCAGCCTGCCGTAGGCTCGACGCCGTCCGGGAGCCCGGGCGGCAGGAGGCTGGCGAGCACGTGACCGATCTGCAGGTGCCGGGCGACGACCTCGACCCCTGGCTCGGCGCCTACGCGGACCGCACCTCCGGCCTGTCGGTCAGCGAGGTGCGTGCGCTCTTCGCCGTCGCCTCGCGGCCGGAGGTCGTCTCGCTCGCCGGCGGTATGCCCTACGTCCGTGCCATTCCGCGGGAGCTGCTCGCCACGGCGATCGACCGGCTCCTGCTCACGGATGCGGCGGCGGCGCTGCAGTACGGGTCGGGCCAGGGCCTGCCGAGGCTGCGGGAGCACATCCTCGAGATCATGGCGCTCGAGGGCGTCAGCGCCTCGGTGGACGACGTGGTCACCACCACGGGGTCGCAGCAGGCGATCGACCTCGTCTCGAAGCTCTTCCTCGACCCGGGCGACGTCGTGATCGCCGAGGGCCCGAGCTACGTCGGTGCCCTCGGCGTCTTCCGGTCCTACCAGGCCGAGATCGTGCACGTGCCGCTCGACGACGCGGGGCTCGTCCCGGAGGCGCTCGAAGCGACGATCGCGTCGCTGCGCGCGGCCGGCAAGCGGCTCAAGTTCCTGTACACGGTGCCGAACTTCCACAACCCGGCCGGTGTGACGATGTCCGCCGAGCGCCGGCCGCGGATCGTCGACATCTGCCGCCGCGCGGGGCTGCTGATCATCGAGGACAACCCGTACGGCCTGCTCTGGTTCGACGCGCCCCCGCCACCGCCGCTCCACACCCTGAACCCCGACGGGGTCGTCTACCTCGGGTCGTTCTCGAAGACGTTCGCGCCCGGGTTCCGCGTCGGCTGGGCGGTCGCCCCGCACGCCATCCGGGAGAAGCTCGTGCTCGCGGCCGAGTCCGCGATCCTCTCCCCGAGCAGCTTCGCGCACTACCTCATCAGCGAGTACTTCGAGACGGTGGACTGGCGCAGCCAGATCGGCCGCTTCCGCGACGTCTACCGGGAGCGCCGCGACGCGATGCTGGACGCCCTCCGCACCTACCTGCCGAAGCTCACCTGGACCGTGCCCGACGGCGGCTTCTACGTGTGGGTGACGCTGCCGCCCGAGCTGCACTCGAAGCAGATGCTGCCCCGCGCCGTCCGGGAGCTCGTGGCCTACACGCCCGGCACCGGCTTCTACGCCGATGGCCAGGGCGGCGGCCAGATGCGGCTCTCCTTCTGCTATCCGACGCCGGAGGACATCCGCATCGGCATCCAGCGGCTCGCGTCCGTGATCGGCGGCGAGCTCGAGCTCGTCCGGGCCTTCGAAGGCACCGGAACCCTCGCGCCGCGGAGGCCCGAGAGGGCCGTCACCAGTCCGCCACCGGACCTCCGGTAGCGAAGGAAGGAACGCGCCCATGGCCGACACCGCTGACGTCGTGGTGCTCTCCGGAGGGATCTCCCACGAGCGGGACGTGTCGCTGCGCTCCGGGAGGCGCGTCGCCGACGCCCTCACGGGGGTCGGCTTCGGCGTGCGGATGCTCGACTCCGATCCGCGCCTGCTGCCCGCCCTGCTCGAGCGGCGGCCGAGCATCATCTGGCCCGTGCTGCACGGCGCGAGCGGGGAGGACGGCTCGCTCCGGTCGCTCCTCGACGCGGCGGGCCTGCCGTACATCGGCTCGCGCGGCGATGCGACCCGGCTCGCGTGGGACAAGCCGACCGCGAAGCGGATCGTGGCCACCGCGGGCGGCGCGACGCCGCGATCGGTCACGCTCACCCGTGAGGTGTTCCGGGAGATCGGCGCGCACGCCGCGATCGACGCGATCCTGGCGGCCTTCCCCGAGCCCGCCGTCGTGAAGCCGGCCAGGGGCGGTTCCGCCCAGGGCGTCACGGTCGTCGAGGAGCCCGACCGTCTCCCCCGCGCCATGATGGACGCCTTCACCTACGCCGACGAGGCGCTCATCGAAGCGAAGGTCACGGGCACCGAGATCGCCGTCGGTGTGATCGAGCACGAGGACGGCGCCCAGGCGCTGCCCGCCGTCGAGATCGTGCCCCGCTCCGGCGTCTACGGCTTCGACGAGCGCTACACGGCGGGGGCGACCCGGTTCTACACCCCGGCCCGCATCCCGGCGGCTGCGGCCGCAGCGGCGGGGGAGCTGGCCGTGCTGGCGCACACCGCACTCGGTCTGCGGCACCTGTCCCGCTCGGACATGATCGTCGACGCCGAGGGCCGGCCGTGGTTCCTCGAGGTCAACGTGATGCCCGGCCTCACCGAGACGAGCCTGCTGCCGCAGGCGCTCAAGTCGACGGGCCGCGACCTGGGCGACGCCTACGCGGCGTTGACCCGCCTCGCGCTGGCGCAGCCCTGACCTCGCGCCCTTCCGGAGTTTTCGAGCGGCACGCCGCTCGATCGGTCGGCGAGTCGGCGTGTCGCACGATTTCTCCGGAACGGCGCGATGAGACGTCAGGACTTGCGCTGCTCGAGCATCCGCTCGCGGACCTCGCCCTCTTCCCACGCCTGCTCGCCGATGTCGGCGAGGATGCGGTTGAGGTCGGCCACCGAGCCGAAGTCGATGACGATCTGGCCGTGCTTCGCGTTGAGGTTCACCCGCACGCGGGTGTCGAACCGGCTGCCGAGCCGATCCGCGATCTCGTCGAGGTGCTCGTTGCGCCGGCCGGTCGACTTCTTGGCCTTGCCCGGTCCCGCCATGCGGATGGCGGCCGCCTCGGACTGCCGCACGTTCAGCTCCTCGTTGACGATCTTGTCGACGAGACGGTCCATCAGCTCCGGGTCCACGACCGAGAGCACCGCGCGGGCGTGCCCGGCGGACAGCACGCCGGCGGCGACCTTCCGCTGGATGTGCTCGGGCAGGCGGAGCAGGCGGACCGTGTTGGTGATCATCGGGCGGGAGCGGCCGAGCCGGGCCCCGAGCTGCTCGTGCGTGATGCCGAAGTCGGCGATCAGCTGCTGGTAGGCCGATGCCTCCTCCAGCGGGTTCAGCTGGGAGCGGTGCAGGTTCTCCAGCAGCGCCTCGTGCAGCATCTGCTCGTCGGCGGTGTCCTTGACGACCGCGGGGATCGTCCGCAGGCCCGCCTGCTTCGTGGCGCGCAGCCGCCGCTCGCCCATGACGAGCTCGTAGCGGGCGTCCTCGCCGGGCGGGAGGGGCCGCACCACGATGGGCTGCAGCACGCCGTTCTCGCGGATGGAGTGGACGAGCTCCTCCATCGCCTCCGCGTCGAAGTCCGTGCGCGGCTGCTGCGGGTTGGGGCGGATGTCGTCCGGGTCGAGTGCCGCGAGCCGTGCTCCCGGCACCGCGACGAGGTCGTCGGTCGCCGTGGCGGTGGCCGTCCCCCCGATCCCCGGGGTGAAGAACGTGTCGACGGTGTGCTCGTTCATCGGGATCAGCGCGCCGATCCCCCGGCCGAGCCCTGTCCGCTTGGGCGCGCTCACGCGGCGGCCCCCCGGCGCGCGATCTCGGCGGCGGCCTCCAGGTAGGAGAGCGAGCCGGGCGAGCTCGGGTCGTAGGTGATGACGCTCTGCTGGTAGCTGGGCGCCTCCGAGATCCTGACGGACCGCGGGATCACGCTCCCGAGCACCTGCTGCGGGAAGTGCTCCCGCACGTCGTTCGCCACCTGGTTCGCCAGGTTGGTGCGGCCGTCGAACATCGTGAGCAGGATCGTCGACACGGCGAGGCTCGGGTTCAGGTGCTTCTCGATGAGATCGATGTTCCGCAGCAGCTGGCTCAGGCCCTCGAGCGCGTAGTACTCGCACTGGATCGGGATCAGCACCTCGGTCGCGGCGACGAAGGCGTTGATCGTGAGCAGGCCGATCGACGGCGGGCAGTCGATGAAGACGTAGTCGTACGGGTCCTCGACCGACTCGAGGTAGGCCTTCAGGGCGGTCCGCAGCCGCTGCTCACGCGCGACGAGCGAGACGAGCTCGATCTCGGCGCCCGCGAGGTGGATCGTCGCGGGAACGCAGTCGAGTGTCGGGAACTCGGGGCTCGACTGGACGACCTCCTCCATCGGCGTCTCGCCGATGATGACGTCGTAGACGCTGGCCGTGTCGTGGCGGTGCTCGACGCCGAGGGCCGTCGATGCGTTGCCCTGCGGGTCGAGGTCGATGGCGAGGACCCGCATGCCGGACTTCGCGAGCGCGGCGGCCAGGTTCACCGTGGTGGTCGTCTTGCCCACCCCGCCCTTCTGGTTTGCGACGGTGAAGATGCGCGTCGCCTTCGGCTTCGGCAGCGCGGTCGACTGGATGCGCGCGCGGCGGCGCGTGATGTCGGCGAGCTCGCGGGCGAGCGGAGTCGAGTCGTCGAAGCCGGAGGAGCCTCGTGCCTCGAGGGCTGAGCTGGGTTTCACAGCGGTCCTTGGTGGTGGGGGAGCGGGCCGGACGCGGCCACGGTCAATCGGGCACTGTAGCCGTGAGGACCCGCGTTTCCAGGGAGGCCATGCCCGTTCCGACGATCTCCACACGCAGGTCCCTCAGTCGGAGCCGCCGGATCACCCGGTCGGCGGCGCGGATCTCCTCCTCGACGCCGGCTCCCTTCATCAGCGCGATGGAACCGCCCGGCCGCACCAGCGGCACGACGACGGGCAGCAGCTTCTTCAGCGCGCCGACCGCACGCGCGGTCACGACCTCGAACCGCTCGCCGACCTCCTCGGCGCGGGCGCGGCGGACGAGGACCTGCTCGAGGCCGAGCCGGGCGATCTCGTCCTGCAGCCACACCACGCGACGCTCCATCGGTTCGATGAGGGTCATCCGCAGGTCCGGCCGGGCGGCGGCGAGCACGAGGCCGGGCAGCCCCGCGCCGCTGCCGACGTCGGCCACCGCCGATCCCTCGGGGATCAGCGGCGCGACGAGGCCGCAGTTCAGCAGGTGCCGGGTCCACAGGCGCGCCGGTTCGAGCGGGCCGATGAGCCCGAGCTCGACGCCGTGCTGCGCGAGGTCCGCCGCGTAGCGGCGCACGAGCGGGAGACCGGCGCCGAAGACGCGCTGCGCGACCTCGGGCTCCGGCTCGACCGGTTCGGTCACGCCGGGGTGAGCACGATGTGCCGGCCCGGTCCCTCGCCCTCGGAGTGCGAGCCGAGGCCCTGGGCGGCGGCGAGGTCGTGCACCAGCTTGCGTTCGTAGGACGACATCGGCTCGAGCGGGAATCGGTCGTCGCCGGTCGCGAACGCGTCCGCCGCGCGCTGCACGAGCGTCGCGAGATCCCGCGAGCGCTGGTCGCGGCTGCCGCCGATGTCGAGCGTCAGTCGGGCGAAGTCGCCGGTTCGCGTCTGCACCGCGAGCCGGGTGAGCTCCTGGAGGGCGCCGACGGTCTCCGCGCCGGACAGCAGCCGCAGATCGCCCCCGCTCACCACGAGCGTGGTGCGGCCGTGCTCGTCCTCGATGTCGATGTCCCCGTCGAGGTCCGCGATGTCGAGCAGCCCCTCGATGTAGTCGGCGGCCAGGTCGCCGACGTCGATGGACTCGTCGTCGTCGGTCGCGTTCCCACCGTCGACCGACGCGGCGTCCGCATCGGCCGATCCTTCGGCGGCGCCGTCGCGCTCGGTCGCCTCCTCGAGGTCCTGCACCACGTCGGCCTCCGCCGGGGTCGCGCCCTCGTCGGTCGTGCTCCTGCTCGTCGCTCCCCTGTCCGCTTCGCGCGGGCCTTGCTCACGGGCTGGCTGCGCTGGGTGTTCGTGCGCGGCGCCGGCACGACCTCGGCCTCACTCGTCGCGCCGGCGTCGGCGCCGGCGACGTCTTTTTTCCTGGCCGCCCTCTTCGCGAGCCGCGCCTCACGGGCCTTCGCGGCCTC
>NZ_JAODBE010000107.1 GCF_025463795.1 Amnibacterium sp. | reverse complement strand
CGCGTTGCAGCGGCTCGCGCCGGGCGCGGCGGCCGGTGCCACCGCCGTCGTGACCCTGGAGCCCTGCAACCACCACGGCCGCACCGGCCCCTGCGCCGTCGCACTCATCGAGGCCGGGATCACCGGCATCGTCTTCGCCATCCGCGACCCGCACGGGCCGGCGGCCGGAGGCGCCGAGCGCCTGCGCGACGCCGGCGTGGAGGTGAGGGAGGGCCTGCTCGCGGACGAGTCCGCGGCGCTGAACGAGCACTGGCTCGCCGCCGTGGCCTCGGGCCGCCCCTGGGTCACCGCGAAGTGGGCCTCGAGCCTCGATGGCCGCATCGCGGCGGCCGACGGCTCGAGCCGCTGGATCACCGGTCCCGAGGCCCGCGAGGACGTGCACCACCGCCGGGCCGCCCACGGCGCCATCGTCGTCGGCACCGGCACCGCACTCGCCGACGACCCGAGCCTCACCGCCCGTGCGGCCGACGGCGGCCTGCTGCCCGCCCAGCCGGTGCCCGTCGTCGTCGGCGCACGGGATCTCCCGGCGGATGCGGTCGTCCGCGCCCATCCGCGCCCCCTCCTGCACGTGCGCGACCACGATCCGCACGCCGTGCTCGCGGCCATCGCCGGCGCCGGGGCCACGTCCGCGTTCCTCGAAGGCGGCCCCACGCTCCTCAGCGCGTTCCTCGCCGCCGGGCTCGTCGACGAGGTGCTGGTCTACCTCGCTCCGACCCTGCTCGGCGGCCCCCGCGTCGCGACGGGCGGCCTCGGCGTCGCCACCATCTCCGACCAGCTCCGGCTCGACGTGCGCGAGGTGCGCACGCTCGGCGCCGACCTGCTGGTCGTCGCCCGCCCGCATCCCGCGGGCACCCCCGATCCCTTCGGGACGGCGCCCGCCGTCCCCAGAGAGGACTGACATGTTCACCGGCATCATCGAGGAGCGCGGCCGCGTGCTCGGGTGGGAGACGACGCCCGACGGCGGCGCGCGCCTCACCGTCGCAGCCCCGCTCGCCGCATCCGACGCCGCCCATGGCGACTCCATCGCCGTCTCCGGCGTCTGCCTCACCGTCGTCGCGTTCGGCGACGACCGGTTCACCGCCGACGTGATGGGTCAGACCCTCGCGGTCAGCGCGATCGCCGACCTGCAGCCCGGCGACGACGTCAACCTCGAGCGGGCCGCCAAGGTCGGCGACCGGCTCGGCGGCCACATCGTGCAGGGTCACGTCGACGGCACCGGCGCCGTGCTCGAGGTGCGCGACGAGGGCTCCTGGCGGGTGCTGCGGTTCCGGCTGCCCGACGGTCTCGCCCCACTCGTCGTCGACAAGGGCTCGATCGCCGTCGCGGGCGTCTCGCTCACCGTCTCGGCGGTGGGCCGGGACGACGCCGGGCACTGGTTCGAGGTGAGCCTCATCCCCGAGACGCTCGAGGCGACGACCCTCGGCGCGATCACCTCGGGCGGCCGTGTCAACCTCGAGACCGACGTGCTGGCGCGCCACGTGCAGCGGATGCTCGCCTTCGTCCCGGCGGCGGTGGCCTGATGGCGCTCGCACCGATGGAGGAGGTGCTCGACGCGCTGCGCGCTGGGCGCCCCGTGATCGTCGCGGACGACGAGGGGCGGGAGAACGAGGGCGACGCCATCATCGCGGCGGAGCTCGCCACGCCCGGGACGGTCGCGTGGATGGTGAACCACTCGTCGGGCTTCATCTGCGCGCCGATGACGAACGCGATCGCGGACCGGCTCGAGCTCACCGCCATGGTCCGGTTGAACGAGGACCCGCGCGGCACCGCGTACACGGTGACGGTCGACGCCGCCGACCGGTACAGCACGGGCATCAGCGCCGCCGACCGCGCGCACACGCTCAACGTGCTCGCCGATCCGTCGTCCACCCCGGCGAGCGTCACCCGGCCCGGGCACATCGTGCCGCTCCGGGCCGTCGACGGCGGCGTCCGAGTCCGTGGGGGCCACACCGAGGCGGCCGTCGACCTGCTCCGGCTCGCAGGGCTCACCCCCGTCGCCGCGATCGCGGAGATCACCTCGCCCGACGGCACGATGACCCGGATGCCCGGCCTGCTCGACCTCGGCGAGGCCGAGTCGGTGCCGGTCACGACCGTCGCGGCGATCATCGACCACCTGGACGCGAACCCCGGGCTGTGCACGCGCGTGGGGATCAGCACCCCTCCCCCGCCTCCGCGGATCCGCTTCGAGGTCGAGACGGCGCTGCCGACCACCCACGGGCTGTTCCGCGTGCGGGCCTACCGCGACGCGATGACCGGCGACGAGCACGTCGCCCTCATCGTCGGCACGCCGGGCCCGGATGCGCTCGTCCGGGTGCACTCCGAGTGCCTGACGGGTGAGGCGTTCGGCTCGCTGAAGTGCGAGTGCGGCCCTCAGCTCGACGCGGCGCTCGACGCGATCCAGGCCGAGGGCGGCGTCGTCGTCTACCTCCGCGGGCACGAGGGCCGCGGCATCGGACTGGTCAACAAGCTGCGCGCGTACCGCCTGCAGGAGGACGGGTTGGACACCCTCGACGCGAATCTCGCGCTCGGGCTGCCGGCCGACGCGCGCGAGTACATCGCCGCGGCGGTCATCCTCGAGGACCTGGGCGTCCCCTCCGTACGGCTCCTCACCAACAACCCGAACAAGATCACGCAGCTCGAGGCCCACGGCGTGCGGGTGACCGAGCGCGTGCCGCTCGTCGTCGGGGTCGGCGCCGTCAACGAGGGCTACCTCGAGGCGAAGCGCGCACGGATGGGTCACCTCATCGACGATGCGGACCTGAAGCTGACCGAGGGCAGCGCCCGATGAGCGCGGAGGGCAGACCCGACGAGACGCCGGTCGACGGTCGCGGGCTCACGGTCGCCGTCGTGCACGGCACCTGGCATCCGCGCATCGCGGACGGGCTGCTCGCGGGCGCCCGCCGGGCACTCGAGGCGGCCGGCGCGACCGTCGTCGAGTACCCGGTGCCCGGCAGCTTCGAGCTGCCGGTCGTCGCCCAGGCCGCGCTGGAAGCGGGTGCGGACGCGGCGGTCGCGCTCGGCGTCATCATCCGCGGCGGCACCCCGCACTTCGAGTACGTCTCCTCGGCGGCGACGCAGGGGCTGACCGAGGCGGCCCT
>NZ_JAODBE010000106.1 GCF_025463795.1 Amnibacterium sp. | reverse complement strand
GCGCACGATACCGTCGAGGAGACCCTGGGAGGCGACCATGTCGATGCTCGAGACCCCGACCGCCGCCGTCGGCGCGGACTCCGCCGCGTGGCTCGGCCTGAAGGACGCCGTCGCCGGTTTCCGAGTGCTGCAGCAGCATGACGGCTCGCTCCATGAGGACGCCGACCTCGATGAGGCCCGCCGGCTGATCGACGTCGTGGTGACACGGGTGCGCGAGCTCGCCCCGGCGTTCCCCACGGACGCCGAGTACCTCGACGCGCTCGTCGCCGACCTCACCGCCTGGTCCGAGGCGGGCTTCGACGTCCCCGACTTCCGGCCCTCGCTCGCGGCCTTCAACCCGCAGCTGCACCGGGCGGACGGCCTGCGGCACCTCGTCGTGTTCCCGATGGTCACGCAGAACGGCAGCCCCGACCGGCTGCTCGAGGCGCTGCTCATCGATGTGATCTGGCCCGACTTCATCGACGAGCTGGAGCGCGAGCGCTACTCGAACGCGCTGTTCGTGCCGATCCGCTTCGTGGACTTCACCGGCGGGTACGACACCAACTCGGCCGTGCTCTTCCCGGAGACCGTCGCGATGAAGGAGCTCATCCCCTTCGCCTGGGGCGCGATCTTCGCCGACCGCGAGGCCGCCCGCTTCCGCAGGGTCGTCGCCGCGGCCGCGGACATCACGAAGCTCGAGCTGCCCGCCGACGCCCGGCGCCTGCTCGACGACCAGGCCCTCACCGAGCGCACGTTCGTGCTCTGGGACCTCGTGCACGACCGCACGCACATGCGCGGGGACCTGCCGTTCGACCCGTTCATGATCAAGCAGCGGATGCCGTACTTCCTCTACTCGCTCGAGGAGCTGCGCTGCGACCTGACCGCCTACCGCGAGGCCGTCCGACTCGTGCGCGACGAGACCACCGACGAGGGCACGCGTGATCACGCCCGGCTCGCGCAGTACGTGATCCTGTTCGACCGGATCTTCCGGTTCCCGCTCACGGGCGGCCGCGTGCGCAACTACGACGGCCTGGGCGGCCAGCTGCTGTTCGCGTGGCTGCACCAGCACCACGTGCTGCACTGGACCGACACCCGCCTCGCCATCGACTGGGACCAGGTGGCCGACGTCGTCGTCGCGCTCTCGGACGCCATCAACGACCTCTACTGGGCCTCGATCGACCGGCCGAAGACGGCCCACTGGCTGGCCGCGTACGACCTCGTCCGCAGCACCGTCACGCCGAATCCGGCGTCGAGGTGGGCGCGGGGGCTGCCCGACGAGATCCTCGCGGGAGCGCCGAAGGGCTTCACCGACGCCGTGCTCGACGACGAGTTCCCCCTCTCGATGTTCTACGAGGCGCTCGGCAAGAAGCTCCGCGGCGTGATCGAGTCGACCGCGGGCATCACCGCCGCCGGCTGAACCCGCCTCTGCCGACGTCCCGCGTGTAGGCCGACGTCCCGGCCGTAGGCCGACACGCGGGATTCCGGCCTACCCCAGGCACGATCCCCTCCGCCCGGCACCGCCCGCCGGTGGCCGGCGGAGGACCTCGTCGGGAACGGAGGACCAAGAGCCGGGTGCTGTTCTCCGTCCGCGACCGGATCCTCCGTCCGGGACGGCCCACAGATGTCCAGCCCCGTCCAGCAGGCATGGACCGAAGCGGCAGCGCGATCGGGAGGGCGCACCGCATCCGCGCCCTCTGCCTGCGTCCCGCGCGTAGGCCGACGTCCCGGCCGTAGGCCCACAGGGGGGATTGCGGCCTACACCCGGCACGATCCCCTCCGCGCGGCACCGCCAGTGGCCGGCGGAGGATCCCGTCCGGAAGGGAGGGCCAAGAGCCGGGTTCTGTCCTCCGTCCGCGACCGGATCCTCCGTCCGCGACGGCCCACGGATCTCCATGCCAGCCCAACAGGCATGGACGGAAGCAGGCAGCGCGATCGCGACGGCACCGCCGCATCCGCGCCCTCTGCCTCCGTCCCGGCCGTAGGCCGACGTCCCGACCGTAGGCCGACACGCGGGTTCCGGCCCTACACCCGGCACGATCCCCTACACCCGGCACGCTCGCCTCCGCGGGCGCAGCGAGCGGTCGGCGGCGCCATCCGCATCGGGAAGGATGGGACGGTGAGACTGCACGACCCGGAATCCCGCACCTTCGCCTCCGACAACTACGCCGGCGCGCTGCCCGAGGTGCTCGCCGCGATCGCCGACGCGAACGGTGGCCACCAGATCGCCTACGGGGAGGACGCCTATACCGCCCGCCTCGGCGAGGTGGTGCGGGCCGAGTTCGGTGAGCAGGCCGAGGTGTTCCCGGTGTTCAACGGCACCGGCGCCAACGTCGTCGGGCTCACCGCCCTGCTGCCGCGGTGGGGCGCGGTGATCGCGACCGGCAGCGCCCACATCCACACCGACGAGGCGGGCGCACCCGAGCGGGTCAGCGGGCTGAAGCTGCTCGTCGTGCCCGGGGTCGAGGGCAAGCTCACACCGGCGGCGGTCGAGACCGAGGCGTGGGGCTGGGGCGACGAGCACCGGGCGCAGCCCCTCGCGGTCTCGATCACCCAGAGCAGTGAGCTCGGCACGGTCTACACGCCCGACGAGATCCGCGCGGTGGCCGACTTCGCGCACGAGCGAGGCATGGCGGTGCACATGGACGGTGCCCGGATCTGGAACGCCGCCGCAGCGCTCGGCCTGCCGCTTCGGGCCTTCACGGCCGACGCCGGCGTGGACGTGCTCAGCCTCGGCGGCACGAAGAACGGCCTGCTGGGCGCCGAGGCGATCGTCGTCCTCGACCCGGCGCGCGTCGACGGGCTGATCTACCTGCGCAAGCTCAGCATGCAGCTGGCGAGCAAGATGCGGTTCGCGAGCGCCCAGCTGCTCGCCCTGTTCGAGAACGACCTCGGCGTGCGCACCGCGGCGCATGCGAACGCGATGGCGGCCCGGCTGCGCTCCGCGCTCGAGGACGTCCCGGGCGTCGAGTTCAGCCACCCCACCGAGGCGAACGCGATCTTCGCGGAGCTCGACCTCGACGCGGCCGACCGTGTCCGCCGGCGCTTCCGGTTCTACGACTGGGATCGCGCCCGCCGCCAGGTGCGCTGGATGTGCGCCTGGGACACCACGGAGGCCGACGTCGACGCGTTCGTCGCCGCGGTCCGCGAAGCGCTCGCCTGACAGCGCTCACCCGAACGCGGCGCGCCGCGCACGCGCTCGCGCGTCGTGCGACGACCATGCGGAAGCGTGATGGGCATCAACCACGCGACGAGCGGTGCCGCCGTCTGGTTCGCGGCGACCGCCACGCTGCCCGCGCTCAGCACCGACCTCTACCCGCTCGCTCCGATGGGGGTGCTCGCCGGCGCTCTCGTCTGCGCCGGGGCGGCGCTGCTGCCGGATGCGGACCACCACAGCGCCACGATCGCCCACTCCGTCCCGGTGCTCGGACGCCTCGCGGCGCGCACCGTCGAGGACGCGAGCGGGGGCCATCGCCACGGTGCCCACACCCTCTTCGCCGGGGTGATCGTGACCCTGCTCGCCGTGCTGCTCGGCCGGTTCACCACAGTGGTCCCCCTGCTCGGCCGCGTACCGATCGGCCCTGCCATCGCCACGATCGCGCTCGTCTGCTTCGCGCTCAAGGCCCGTGACGTGGTGAAGCGCTGGTCGACGGCCTGGCTGCTCGGCCTCCTGTCTGCGGTGGCCGTGCTCGTGTTCTCCCCGGACAACCCGGTCTGGTTCCCCGTGGCCGTCGGGCTCGGGTTCGTGACGCACATCGCCGGGGATCTGCTCACCGTGGAGGGCGTGCCGAGCCTGATCTGGCCCATCCAGGTGAAGCCGCCGCGCGGCTGGTCGAAGACGCCCGGCCTCCGTGCCGTCTGGAAGCGGAACGGCTACCTCTCCGTGCCCGTGCTCGGGCATGCCGGCTCGGTGCGGGAGCATGTGCTCGGCGTCGGCCTCGCCCTCTACTGCGTCTACGCGTTCGTGGCGGTGGCCATGCAGGCCGGCCACGTCGACCTGCTCGCGGTGCACTGAGACAGCGGATCCCGTGTCCTTCCGGTCCTCATTCCACCGATTCCGCACCGATGGGCAGCGCGGACGGCGGATTCCGTCGTATCCTGACCCGATGGTCACCCTCGATCGTGATGTCGTCATCGTCGGCGCCGGCGCCTGCGGGCTCACAGCGGCCACCGCGTTGCGCCGCGCCGGTGCGAGTGTCGTCGTCCTGGAGGCCCGCGACCGCGTCGGGGGGCGTCTGGAGACCGACACCGGCACCGGCGCCCTGCTCGAGCTCGGTGGCCAGTGGGTCTCCCCCGACCAGACGGCGCTGAAGGAGCTCGTGGCCGAGCTCGGCCTCGAGCTCTTCTCGCGCTACCGCGAGGGCGACAGCGTCTACATCGGCCGGGACGGCACCCGGACCCGCTTCACGGGCGACATCTTCCCCACCAGCCCCCGCACCGAGACCGAGATCGAGCGTCTGATCGCGCTGCTCGACGGGCTGGTCGCCGAGATGGATCCGGACCGCCCGTGGGACCATCCCCGTGCGCGGGAGCTGGACTCGGTCACCTGGCGGGCGTTCCTCGAGCAGCAGTCCGACGACGCCGAGGCCCGCGACAACGTCGCGCTCTTCATCGCCGAGGCGATGATCACCAAGCCCGCCCACACCTTCTCCGCCCTGCAGGCACTGCTGATGGCGGCGTCGGCCGGCAGCTTCAGCCACCTCGTCGACGCGGACTTCATCCTCGACCAGCGCGTCGTCGGCGGCCTGCAGCAGGTGCCGCTCCGCCTCGCCGACGGGCTCGGCGACGACGTGGTGCTCGGCCGTCCTGTGCGCACGATCGAGTGGTCGCACGACGGCGTGATCGTGCATGCCGACGGCGGCATGTCCGTCCGCGCGGCCCAGGCGATCGTCGCCGTGCCGCCGAACCTCTACGACCGGATCGACTACGTGCCGGCCCTGCCCGCACGCCGGCAGGTGCTGCACCAGCACCTGTCACTCGGACTCGTCATCAAGGTGCACGCCGTCTACGGGACGCCGTTCTGGCGCGAGGACGGCCTCTCGGGCACGGCGTTCAGCCCGTACCGGATCGTGCACGAGGCGTACGACAACTCGAACCACGGCGACCCGCGGGGCGTGCTGGTCGGCTTCGTGTCCGACGAGAAGGCGGACCAGGTGCTCGCGATGGGGCCGGAACAGCGCCGTGCCGCCGTGCTCGACTCGCTCGCCGACTACTACGGCGAGGGCGCACGGCATCCGCTCGTCTACGTCGAGAGCGACTGGGCGAGCCAGGAGTGGACCCGCGGCGCCTATGCGGCGAGCTTCGACATGGGCGGCCTGACGCGGTTCGGCGCCGACGCGCAGCAGCCCGTCGGACCCGTCCACTTCGCCTCGAGCGATCTGGCCGGCCACGGCTACCAGCACGTCGACGGGGCGATCCGGATGGGCCGTCGCGTCGCTGCGGCGGTGCAGGCCGTCCTTCCTGCCAGGGTCTAGGCCGTCAGAGCGCCCGCCGGCGCTCCTCGGGTACCGGCGACAGCGGCCGCCACATGACGTGGAGGCCCACGAGCCCGTGGCCTCGGCTGTGGAACGCCTTCGGCACCGTACCGACCACCCGGAAGCCCAACGACTGCCAGAGGTGGACGGCCGCAGCGTTCGTCTCGACGACCGCGTTGAACTGGATCGCCGCGAATCCCTCCGTCGTCGCCCACTCGATCAGGTGGCTGCCGAGGGCGCGCCCCACACCCCGCCCGGCCGCCGCCGGATCCACCATGACGCTGCCCGTGGCGACGTGGGACCCGCGGCCGGGCCGGTTCGGTCCCATCGTCGCCGAGCCGAGCACGGTGTCGCCGTCCACGGCGACCACCACCCGCCCCTGGCCGGTCCACAGGCGCTCGGCGTCAGGGCTCGGCAGGCCGTCGGGATACGCGTAGGTCTCGCCGCCGTCGACGATGTCGCGGAAGAACGGGAAGATCTGCGGCCAGTCCGCTGCGCGTTCCTCCCGGATGATCACGCCGCCACTGTAGTGAGGGCGGATCCCTCGCACCGTTCGAGGGCGCGGAGCCGGCACACCGCCGCGTCAGGCGGGAGGAGGACCCGTCACCGCGACGACGGCCGAGGCTGTCCGGGGATGTCGGTCGGCGCGGAGCGGCCGACGAACAGGCCCATGCCGCCCATGATGACGCCGAGCCCGAAGTGGAGCCAGTTGTCGGGATCGTTGAGCGGCACGAAGTTCGCCCCGCTCGTCGTGCCCTCGACGATGAGCCCGTAGATCCACAGGACCAGGTAGAGCACGCCGCCCCAGATCAGGTAG
>NZ_JAODBE010000104.1 GCF_025463795.1 Amnibacterium sp. | reverse complement strand
GCGCCGTAGCGGAGCGGAGACGGTGGGATTTGAACCCACGGAACCCTAATAGGGTTCTCCACCTTAGCAGGGTGGTGCACTCGACCGGACTATGCGACGTCTCCCGGCGCCCGACAGCATAGCCGCTCGACCGCTCCGCGCCGCAGACGGTGCGCGCGTCGGGGTACGCAAGTCCCCCAATGGGGGACGGGCGATTGCGACCTGTTCTCCCGCGCCGATAGATTGACCGGCGTCACCCACCCGAAGGGTTGACGGCGCGTGCACGGCAGCACACACGACTTCCGGATGGCCTTCCCCCACCATCCGGGCCCGGAGTCTCATCATCCGACCGTTCGGGCCGTCGCTGGTGAGACCAGGAGGGCCGCCGGACTGCAAATGGGTATGCAGCGCTGGCGGCCCTCCGCCTTTTCAGGGGCCGGGTCCGCGCCGGTCCGCATGCAGGGGGCACCGCCCCGCGCATCCGGGACGGCGGGGGTCAGTCGGCGTTGCCGACGGCGAGGCCTCCCAGCACGGGGTTGCGGCCCTCGACCTCGTCGAGCGCGTCGAGCTCGGGCTGCGCGACCTCGCCGCGGTCCGCAGCAGCGAGCGCCTTCCGCACCGTGCTGAGCACGATGGCGGCGACGAGCACGGCGCCCGCCCCGATCAGGAAGGGCAGGTGCGCCTGCGGGTCGACCCATTCGACCATCTGGCCGGCGGCGAACGGCGCGAGCCCGCCGCCGATGAACCGCACGAAGCCGTAGGTGGCGGATGCGACCGGCCGCTCCACCGGGGCGATCGACATCACCGCGGTCGTGACGAGCGTGTTGTTCACGCCGATGAAGGCGCCCGCGATGATCACGCCGACGATCACGACGACCGGGGTGGTGGAGAAGATGCCGATGACCGCGAGGTCGACGGCCATGAGCGCGAAGTTCACATAGAGCGTGCGGGCGGTGCCGACGGTGCGCTGCAGGCGCGGGGCCACGAACACCGAGAAGAGCGCGACGAGCACGCCCCAGCCGCAGAACACGAGGCCGAGCAGGATCGGGCTGTCGATCCCCATGAGGAAGGGGGAGTAGCCGAGCAGCGTGAAGAAGCCCCAGTTGTAGAGGAGGCCGACGACGCTGGTCGTCGCGAGCGAGCGGTGCTTCAGGGCCGCGAGCGGTTCGATGAGCCGCTGCTTCCGCGCGGGAGCCGGGGTCTTCGGCAGCAGGGTGAGGGTCGCGACCAGCGCGATCGCCATGAGCACGCTCACGCCGTAGAAGGGGCCGCGCCAGCTGATGTTGCCGAGGAGGCCGCCGATCACCGGGCCGAGCGCGATCCCGACGCCGAGGGCGGTCTCGTAGAGGATGATCGCGCCCGCGAAGCTGCCCGACGCGCTCGCGACGATCACGGAGAGCGACGTCGCGATGAAGAGGGCGTTGCCGAGGCCCCAACCGGCGCGGAAGCCGACGATCCCACCGATCGAGTCGGTCGATCCCGCGAGCGCGGCGAACACCACGATGATCACGAGGCCCGCGATCAGCGTCCGCTTGGCGCCGAGCCGGCTGGACACCCATCCGGTGACGAGCATCGCCACCGCGGTGATCACGAGGTAGCTGGTGAAGAGCAGCTCCACCTGCGTCGGGGTCGCGTGCAGCTGGCCGGCGAGGCTCTTCAGGATGGGGTCGACGAGCCCGATCCCCATGAACGAGACGACGCAGGCGAACGCGACCGCCCAGACGGCGCGTGGCTGACGGAAGGGCGAGGTGGTGGGGGCGTCATGCATGGACAGGATCTCCGGATCGGACGGACGGGGCGGCCTCGATGTCGGCCGTCAGGCGGGTGAGGGCGGGCAGCGCGGCGAGCAGGGCGCGCTGGTCGCCCGGATCGAGCACCGCGAGCCGCTCCGCGATGCGACGGGTGCGGTCCGCGCGGTGCCGGACCAGCCGCTCGTGGCCCGCCTCGGTGAGCACGACGCGGGTGGCGCGACCGTCAGCGGGGTCGGAGGCACGCTCGGCCCAGCCGTGCTCCTCGAGACGGTTCACGAGCGCGGTCATCGCCGGCTGCGTGATCCCCTCATGCACGGCGAGGTCGGTGATGCGTTGCGGGCCCGTCGAGTCGAGGCGGTCGAGCAGGCTGAGCGCTGTGGCGGACACGTCGCTCGCCCGGCGGGAGCGCCGCAGCCAGGTGACGATCTGCTCGAACGCCCGCCCGAGGGCGAGCTGCTCCTCGGTGATCGGGGTGGTGGCTTGGGCCATGCTCCAACTATATCACCGCTCTATATAAGCCACTGATGTATCAGGTGGGCGGCTTGAGCGACGCGAGGAGCGCGAGCGCCTCCTTCACCCGATCGGTCGGCACCAGGATGTGGTCGTGGTGGAGGCCGGCGAGCACGTTGCAGCTGATGCCCGCATCCGCCAGCGCGACGCTGAATGCCGCCGTGAGCCCGACGGCCTCGAGCGCGGAGTGCACGCGGAGCGTGATCCACGCCCCGGTCCAGTCGAACCGGAGTCCGAGCCGCTCGGCGTCCTCCTGCCGAAGCACGACGGTGACGCCCTCGTCCTCGACGACCGTCGCGAGTGCAGGCAGCCCGGTCGGATCAGCGACGGAGACGAGCACGACCGCCGGATGCACGAGCACCGGTCGCGCCCCGGCGAGGAGCGCCGCGAGATCCCGCTCCCCGCTCACTGCAGCGCCGGAAGCACCTCGCGGGTGAACAGCTCGGCGCCCGCCCGGTCGGTGGCGATCTCAGGGAAGTAGATGATCGCGTAGCCGAGGCCGGCGTCGCGCATGCGGCTCAGCCGTTCGACGATCTGCTCCGGTGTGCCCACGGCGAGGGCGCCCTCCGTGCGGTACTCGGCGACGAACGACGCCGCCTTCTCGGCACCCAGGTACGGCGTCACCCTCGCCTCGAGGGCGCGGATCCGCTCGTCCACCTCCTGCTCCGTCGCAGCGACGACGCAGTTGTAGTTGGCGCTGCGCACGATGCGGCCGAAGTCGGTGCCCGCCTCGCGGCAGCGCTCTTCGAGCACTCGGCTCTTCGCCGCGAAGTCGTCGGGCGCGCCGGAGAAGTTCGTGTACGAGGCGTACTCGGCGGCGATGCGCAACGTCTTCTGCTCCCCGCCGCCGGCGATCCAGAACGGGATGCCGCCCTCCTGCAACGTCAGCGGCCGCACGATGGCGCCCTCGACCTGGTAGTGCTCGCCGTCGAGGGTCGCCGTGCCGGTGGTCCACGCCTGATGCATGATCTCGACGCCCTCGCGGAGGCGCGCAAGCCGTTCCCCGACGCGGGGGAAGCCGTAGCCGTAGGCGCGCCACTCGTGCTCGTACCAGCCGGCGCCGATGCCCATCTCCACCCGGCCGCCCGAGATGATGTCGACGGTCGCGGCGACCTTCGCGAGGTACGCGGGGTTGCGGTAGCTCATGCACGTGCACATCTGGCCGAGCCGCACGCGCTGCGTCGACGCCGCGAAGGCGGCCATCAGGGTCCACGCCTCATGGGTCGCCTCGTCCGAGGGCACGGGGACGGTGTGGAAGTGGTCGTAGACCCAGATCGACTCCCAGGGGCCCTCGTCCCCGAAGGCGGCGATCCCGTGCATCGTCGACCAGTGCTCGGCCGGGTCGATGCCGATGAGGTCGTGCCGCCAGCCCTGGGGCACGAACATCCCGAACCGCATCGCGTCGCTCATGGCAGTGACGGCTCCGGGCTCGCCTCGAACTCGCTCCACGCGCGCTCGTACGCCTGCCGCTGCTCGTCGTTCGACGTCTCGAAGTAGCCGTCGTAGATCGCCTTGCCGCCGGAGTCGGGGAAGTCGCCGAGCCGCCCCACCTCCTTCGCGAACGCACCGATGTCGTCGGTGCGGTACTCCTGCTCCTTCAGCCACGCGGGGAACGTCAGGGTCGTTGCCATGAGGGATTCGTACCGAACCGCGGTCCACGGCACCTGGGAGGCGGCCGATCGGGTGCGTGGGGGAGCGCTTCGGTGCGTTCCTTGGACGGTCAGGAGAGGGTCTGGCGGCGCCGTAGCCTCGAGGAGCAGCGCCTCGAGGGGCAGCAGGAGACGAGGAGCACGGATGCCGTTGACGGGGGAGTACGAGCCGAGCGCCGATCGGCACGCCAGGAAGCAGGCGGAGGCCTATGAGCGCAGCGGCGGCGAGGAGCAGAACACCCTCCGCGGGGTGCCGATCATCGTGATCACGTCCGTCGGCGCGAAGAGCGGCAAGCTGCGCAAGACCGCGCTGATGCGCGTCGAGCACGACGGCCGCTACGCCGTCGTGGCCTCGAAGGGCGGGGCCCCGCAGCATCCGTTCTGGTACCACAACCTCGTGGCGAACCCGCACGTGGAGCTGCAGGACGGGCCCGTGAAGCGCGACTACACGGCCCGGATCGTGCACGGTGCCGAGCGCGACGAGTGGTGGGCGCACGCCGTCGCGGCGTGGCCCGACTACGACGCGTACACGCGCCGCACGGACCGCGAGATCCCGGTCTTCGTGCTCGAGCCGCGCGACGAGGACTGAGCCGCCGGTCGGTCGGATCCCAGGAGCGCTTCCTACCGTCGGCTCATGAGTGATGCCGAGATCGGGAGCGGCGCGGCGGGCGTGGTGTCGCACGTCGCGGGTCAGGACACGACGGCGGGCACGAGCGTGGCAGGCGCCGCGCCGTCGGGCGGCGCGATCGACGGCGCGGCGCGGCCGGACATGCCGGGCAACGGCGGCCTCGACGACGCCGGTGAGACCGTGGCGGACGACGTGCCGCCGGAGGAGGGGCTGTCGGGAGACGGCGACTCGCTCACGGGCGTCACCGACGCGGCGTCGGACGACGAGCCCGCGTCCGGCTCCTGAGCGGGACTAGGGAACGCGGCCCTCGTCGGAGTCCGCCGCGCCTTCGCGACGTCCGGTGACCTCCTCCTCCTGGAGGGCCTCCGCGTCGGCGTCGTCCTGCTCGTCGACCGGTGCGACGCCCATGGTCCCGTCGCGGAGCGCGCCCGGATCGACGTCGCCGTCCGCGGTGCCGTCGGACTCGCCCTCGAGTCCCTGCGCCAAGCCGTTCGTCTGATCGAAGGTGCCGGCGAGCACGTCGTCGTCGCCGGGGCCGGTGTTGCTCATGGCGTGACCGTACGCCCGCCGGATCCGGCCCGACCCGGGCCGTGGGGAACCTCTCAGCGAGGGCGGATCGGCTCAGCTCTTGGCGATGGAGCAGGTCTGCTGAGCCGCGGTCTGCCCCCGCAGGCCCTGGATGACCGCGGTGGAGGCCTTCGTCGGCTTCGGCGTCGGTGCGCCGGAGCTCGTCGCCGCCTTCGTCGCGGTCGCCGTGCCCTTCGTAGGAGCGAGCTCGGTGCTGAGGCCGAGCGCGGACTTGTCGAGCGCGACCGGCAGGTCCGCCCGGATCCGGCGCAGCAGCAGATCGGCGAGCTCGGCGTTCGGCACGACCTTGTTGGGGTCCGCCGGATCCGCGCCCGTCGGGTACTGCACGAACACGAGGTCGCTCAGGTTCATGCTCTTGAGGGCGAGCGCCATCGTGACGATCGTGTCGACGCCGGCCAGCGACTGCGACAGGCGCACGTTCTGCGCGGCTGCCTGGGCGAGGCCGTAGAGCTTGCCCGGGTTCGTGAACGTGTCGCGGCTCATCATCGTGCGCAGCAGCGACGACATGTACGCCTGCTGCGACCCGATCCGCGAGAGGTCGCTGCCGTCGCCGACGCCATGACGGCTGCGGAGGTAGGCGAGGGCGGTCCGCCCGGAGATGACCGACCGGCCTGCGGGCAGCTTCAGCCCCGAGTCGGGGTCGTCGATCGCCTTGGTGACGCAGATCGGCACGCCACCGACCGCGTCCGCCATCTTCACCGTGCCCTGGAACGAGAACAGGGCGGCGTACGGGATCTTGATGCCCGTGAGGTTCTCGATGGTGCCGACGACGCAACCGAGGCCGCCGCGCGCGTAAGCGGTGTTGAGCGGCTGGGCGGACATCGCCGAGTAGATCTGATGCGTCACCGGGTCCTCGCACTGCGGATGCGGGATCACGAGGTCGCGGGGGAGGCTCATGACGACCCCGCGGCGATGGTCGGCAGAGATGTGCACGAGGATGTTGACGTCGTTCAGGGTCGCGTCGCGGGACCCGCCGAAGCTCTTCTGACCGGGGGCGTTGTCCGCGCCGACGAGCAGCACGTTGAAGCTGCCGTTCATCGCCCCGATGGTCGGCACCGTGCCGTCGCCGTTCGAGATGTCGACGGCGTTGTCCGCGACCGTCTTGCCGAGCGACCACACGCCGATGGCGGCGATGGAGGCGGTGCTCGCGAGCACGACGGCGGTGGCGATGGCGACGACCTTGAGGCCGGCCGCCCAGGCGGAACGGCCGTGGTGGACGGCGTGCCTGGGCACGAAGCGGTCCTCGTCGGTCATCTCGGTTGCCCCCAACGGCGATGGCCACCGATCGAGCGGATGTGGCCGGAATCGGGGAAGCGTACGAGGACGACGCGCCGATGCGGCGGAGGCGCACCGTAGTGGTCAGCGGCGCATCCGCTCGAAGGCCTCGAGCGCCTCCGCACGCGAGTGCTTCAGGTCCACGATCGGCGGCGGGTACGGTTTCCCGCCGCCGTCGGCCTGCCCGAGCAGGTCCTCTCCCGAGGTCCACGGCTCGTGCAGCGCCTTGCCGGATCGGCCGCGCAGCTCGGGGACCCACCGGCGGATGTACTCGCCGGTGGGGTCGAACTTCGTCGCCTGGGTCACCGGGTTGACGATGCGGAAGAACGGCGCCGCGTCGGCACCCGATCCGGCCACCCACTGCCACTGCGCGGCGTTGTTCGCCGGATCCGCGTCGACGAGGGTGTCCCAGAACCACTGCTCGCCGATCCGCCAGTCGAGCCGCAGGTTCTTGATGAGGAAGGACGCGGTGACCATGCGCACCCGGTTGTGCATCCAGCCGGTGTGCCAGAGCTGCCGCATGCCGGCGTCGACGAGCGGGATGCCGGTGCGGCCCCGCTGCCAGGCGCGGATGCGGGCGTCGGCGGGGTCCGCCCACGGGAAGCGGTCGAAGCCGCGGTGCACGTTCTCGGTGTCGAGGTGTGCGTGGGTGGCGAGGAGGTCGTAGTCGAACTCCCGCCACCCGAGCTCGGTGAGGAACTTCTCCTTCACGGCGCCGCTCGCCTCCGACCGACGCACCCGGTGCCACACCTGGTAGGGGCTCAGCTCCCCGAACTTCAGGTGGGGCGACAGCCGTGACGACGCCTCCGCGGCCGGCAGGTCGCGCTCCTCCGCGTAGCGGGGCAGGCGGTCGTGCACGAACTCCTCGAGGCGTCGGTGCGCGCCTTTCTCGCCGGCCGTCCACGTCTCACGCAGGCCCCCGGCCCAGTCGGGGGAGACGGGAAGCAGGCCGAGGTCGTCGAGGCGCTCGCTGCGGACGGGCATGTCGGCGCCGTGCAGCTGCGACGGTGCAGGGTACGGGGACCGCGGCTCGCCCTGGCGGGTGAGTGCCCGGAAGAACGGGGTGAAGACGGCGAAGGGCTCGCCCTCACCGGTGTGCACCTCGCCGGGCTCGTGCAGCAGCGAGCCCGTGAAGAGATGGACTGCGACTCGGGCGCCCTCGGCGGCGGCGCCCACCTCCTCGTCCTGCCGGCGCTCGCCGACCGCGTACCGGCGGTTCAGGTAGAGGTGCCGGGCCCCCGTCTCGCGCAGCACGGCAGGCACGACCTCCTCCGCGCGGCCGGTGCGGAGCACGAGGCGAGCGCCCCGCTTCTCGAGCGAGGCGCCGAGGGCCTGGAGGCTGAGGTGCAGCCACCAGCGGCTCGCGGCCCCGAGCCGCCTGGCGGCGATGCCGGAGTCGTCGAGCACGTACAGCAGCACCAGCGGCGCGCCCGAGGTGGCGGCTGCATGCAGCGCCGGATGGTCGGACACGCGCAGGTCGTCGCGGAACCAGACGAGGCCGGGAGCGACGTCAGCAGCAGCCATCCGAGGAATCTACGACGGCCTCGGCGCACCATCACCGGGCGTTCAGGAAGCGGGGTCGGCTGCGCTGCGGGCACGGGGACCACCGGCCGGGCCGCCGGGCCGTCGCGCGATCGGCCTGGCGGATGGGGGACAATCGGCCGCCTCTGGTCCCTGTTCGGGGGACAATCCCTTGCCCATCAGGCCTGCCTTCGTAAACTCGCTCACAGAGCGCTGCGCCCACGGCGCTCTGGTCGGAACCCGGAAGCCACCCGAGTCCGGAGCACAACCCGCGCTCCGGACGGCAGCCGGGTGCTCACCGCCCAGACAGGGGGGATGCCGCACCCACGGCAGGCGCACTCCGTGCGACCTTCTGCTGATGATGTCCCGATGACGGCCCGCCCCGTCATCGGGGCATCGTCGAGCGGGTTGCTCTCATCGGCGCCGTCCCCCACCCGGTGGTTTGTCGAGGCGGCCTCTGCGCGCCTAGGACGTGCGCCGCAGGTGGGCCCACCGTGGGTGTTCCCGGCGGGGGACGGCGGCGCACCGACAAAAAGGTAAGGGCCGGTCGCAGAGGCGGCGACCGACCCTCTTCCCTTGCACCAAGAGTGTCCTGCAATCACACACACCGACCGCCACAGCAAACGGTCGATGTGCTGTGAAGCTATAACGGTTCGGTAACGGCGCGCTAGTCCTTGCGGCGTGTCGGAGCCCAAGATTTCGCTGTGAACCGTACGGCTCAGAAGCGGTCCGGGCTGGGCCCGGCGCCGTACCGGATCACGACGTCCGCGTGGCGGTCGAACCGGTATCCGCTGCCCCGGATCGTCCGCACGATGTCGCCGTACTCACCCAGCTTGGCGCGCAGCCGGCGGATGTGCACGTCGATGGTCCGCTCGTTCGGGATGTCGACCTCACCCTCGCCCCAGAGCGTCTCGATGATGTCGGCGCGGGCCACCGTGCGGCCCTCGCGGAGCACGAGGTGCTGCAGCAGCTCGAACTCCCGGTAGGTGAGCGGCGCGGTGTCGCCGTCGATGGTGAGGCGCTTGCGCGAGAGGTCGAGCACGATGCCGGTGCGCCGCCGGGTGGCGGTCGGTGCGGCCTTCGGGGTGGCGGCGCGCTCGGTGAGGGCGCGGCGCACGATGTCGAGGTCGCGGCCACCCGCGCCGGCGGGAGCGAAGGCGACGGCGGCGTAGGTCTCGGCCGACGGTACGAGATCGGCGGTCACGCGGCGGAGCGTCTCGACCAGGTGGGCGAGGTCGACGCCCGCGGCACGGGCCGAGGCCTCGTCGACGCCGACGAACAGCGCGAAGCCGCGGACCTCCGGTGCGGGAGCGGGCGTCTCGGCGGGCAGCTCCGGCACGAGGCGGAGCTCGGGGCGGGAAGGGACGACAGGGGAGAGCGAGGGGATCGACACGGGAAGGAGTCCTTCGAGATGTGGTGCGCGGGAGCGCTGGCGGAACCGATGCCCACGAGGGGCGGAACGTCGCGAATGGCGACGGGCCCGGGTTCAGAGACCGGGCGGCAGAGAACGGTTCAGCGACACATTCGACGGCCGAGAGCGCCGCACATCATCGCCTGCGGAGCCTGACGAGCCTCGAGGGCGGTCGTGCTGTGCGCGGCGGAAGACATGCCCGGCATCCTGACCGATGTCTGGGAGCCCTGTCAAGCCGCCGCCCGGCGCGCCGCTCCTCAGCCCG
>NZ_JAODBE010000070.1 GCF_025463795.1 Amnibacterium sp. | reverse complement strand
CGTCCGGCCGCTCCGGAGGGCCGGTACCGCGGTGCGTGATGCCCTCGCCGCCACCGGCGCGACCGTGGATCGGCCGGCGCCGCTCAACGACGGGCAGCGCTTCGACGCCTGGGTCCGGCGCAACGGGCTGGGCGATCGGGCGCGAACGGGCGACCTCGCCGCCGTGCTCCGCGCCGTCCGCTGAGCGGTCAGCGTCGCCTGCCGAGCAGGCCGGCGCGCACGAGCAGCAGGTAGAGCTCGCAGCCGAGGCAGAAGTCGAACACGGCGTTCAGGAACGCGGCGACGAACGCGACCCCGGCCGCGATCGGCGCGGCGAGCGGCACGCCGGACAGCGCCACCACGAGCCCGACGACGGTGACGACGAAGCCGACGAGCTGCGCGAAGGTCGGCGCGGCCGCATCCTCGAGCTCGGCGGGCGGCGCGAGGCGCGGGCGCACGAACCGGCGGAACAGCACGCCGTAGGGGTGGCGCCGGATGCCGGCGAACGCCCCCCAGCCGAACAGGGCCGTCACGGCGGCCAGCAGCACGACGGCCGCGACCGTGGCACCGGCGACGCCGAGGAACACGTCGACGAGCAGCACGACCGCGGTGATCGCGGCCCCGAACCGCGGAGCACGCGGATCGACGCTGGTGGGACGGGTGGCGACGGATGCGGTCATGCGGGCGACTCCAGCAGCAGGTCGAGCTCGCGGGCGAGCGTCTCGGGACGGGGACGGCCACCGATGCGGCCGCGCACGCGGCCGTCGGCATCGAGCAGCAGGGTGGTCGGCGTCTGCAGCACCTGGAAGCGGTCGGCGAGCGCGATCCGCTCGCTCAGGTCCACCTCGAGATGCACGACGCCGGGCCGGAGCGCGGCCTCGGCGCCGAGCAGCCGCGCAGTCGGCGGGCACTGCGTGCACATCGGCGTCGAGAGCTGCAGCAGCGTGGCCCGGGCACCGAGGGCATCCGTCCCGAGGTCCTCGGGACGCACCACGGGTCCCCGCACCCGTCGCGCCCGCCCGGTCGTCGTGCGCCACAGCAGCCCGAGCACGGACGCGACGAGCACGAGGGCGGCCACGACCAGTGCTGCGATCACGACCACGGCGTCACGCTACGTCGTGGTCGGCCGATGACCCCGAGGATGACCGGATGTGACGGCGGTCAGGCCTCGCCCATCATGAGGCCCTCGATGTCGTGCTTCTGCGTGATCGGGATCAGCTCGTCGACGATCGGGCAGACGAGGTGCTGCTGGACCCGCTCCGGGAGCGAGTCGTAGAAGGGGCGGGTGACGGCCATGTCGTGGTGCTCCGCGTTTCCCGCGCCGGGCGCATCCACGCCGAGCACGAGCACCGGCCGCGGCGACTCCGAGACGTTCTTCGTGCCGTGGTGGATCGTGAGGGCGCTGCGGGCCGAGATGTCGCCCATCTTCGGGTGCTTGCGCACGGCCAGCCCCTCGTAGCGCGACCACATCGACTTCGGCGGGAACATCTCGTGGTCGAACTCCGGCGAGAGGTCGAACTGCGTGCCGGGCGCGATCTCGAACGGGCCCATCTCCTCCACGGTGTCGATCGCCGTCAGGTTGAACGCGAGCGAGCTGAGGCGCTTCTCGGTCCTGGTCGCCTCCGGCATCCGGAAGTCGCGGTGCCACGGCTGGTCGGTCGCGCCGGGGAACGGGATGTCGAAGCCGAGCTCGACGATCTGGTACTCGGACCCGAGGATCGCCTCGCACACCTTCCGGACCCACGGGTGAGCGACCAGCTCGACGAAGCCGCGCAGCTGCTCCGGGTGGATCTCCACGTAGTAGCGGCGGCGCCCGCGGCCGACCGCACCGCGCGGCCGCGCGAGCGCTTCATGGAACGCCCGGTAGATGTCCTCCGCCATGTCGCGGGTCCACTCACGGGAGAAGGCGCCCTTCTCGGCGACGATCCCGTCGCCGTAGATGCCCTCGACGATCCCGCGGACCTCGTCGCTCGCCCCGTCGGGGACGGGCAGCGGATCCGGGCGCCCGATGCTCAGGGATTCGAGGGTCGTCGTGTCACTCATGCGTCCTCCTCAAGGGCCGAGAAGCGGCCGTCGTAGGCCGTGAGGCGATGGTACGACGGGCGTCTTGGAGCGGCCGGTCAGCCGGCCGGCTCCTCCACGGGCGCCCGGTCGGCCCGGGCGGGGAGGATGCGGCTGAGCCCGAGGGCGCCGACGCCGGCGAGCGCGGTGCCGGCCACGATCAGCACGACCCAGGAGAGCGGCGCCGGGCCCCCGAGCAGGACGCCCGCGATCGGCGGCCCGATCAGGCCGCCGAGCGGCCAGGTCGTCGACGCGAGGGCGTTGTAGCGCGCCCGCAGGTGCGGCGGCGCCAGGACGTTCGGCATCGCGCCGGACACGGGGCTGAGGAACGTCTCCCCGAGCCCGAAGACGCCGAGGGCGGCGACCAGCACCACGTCCGCCGCGAGCCCGTGCAGCGCGGGCAGGGTCGCGAGGCCGGTCGCGGTCCACGCCGCCGCCCACAGTGTGGCGGTGAGCGCGAGCAGCCGCGTGCGTCGCCAGCGGCGGGTGAGGCGCACGACGGCGAGCTGCGAGACGACGATCGCGGCGGTGTTCGCCGCGAACCCGATGCCGACGATCCGCGGCGTCGCGTGCCCGACGAGGGTGGCGAAGGCGGCCCAGGGGCCGTCCAGCTGCGCGTAGCCGAAGACGCCGAGCAGGAGCGCGAGCGCCAGGTAGGCCGTGAACGGCCGGTCGGCGAGCACAGCGCGATAGCCGCCGCCGCGCGGCCGGTCGGATCCGGGCCGCCGCCGGGCCGCGGGGTCGGGCAGGTACCCCGGTGTGCCCCGCATCCCCAGCACGACGATCGCGGCGAAGATCGCGGTCGTCGTCGCGTCGATGCCGTAGATGAGCTGGAAGCTGGCGGGGTCGTCCAGGGACACGATCCAGCCGGACGCCAGGCCGCCGATGCCGAGCCCCGCGTTCATGACCCCGAACCGCAGCGCGAACGCCCGCGGCTGCTCGGAGAGCGGCACCTGACCCGCGATCAGGCCGTTCAGCGCGGGCCACGCGACGCCGTTCCCGGCGGCGATCACCGCGACCGCGACGGCCGCTTCGAGCACGCCGCCACCGATCGCCAGCAACGCCGTGCCGAGCGCCTGGGCGACGAGCCCCACGACGAGCATCCGACCGAGGCCGTACCGGTCGCCGAGCGGGCCCCCCGCGGCCGTCGCCACCATGCCGGCCACCGCGGACGCCGCGACCAGGACGCCGGCGAGCGCGAGCGGCACCTGCCGCACCGCGTGCAGGTAGACGAGCAGGAAGGGCAGGGTGAGCCCGCCGCCGAGCGAGGAGACGAGGGTGCCCGCCATCGACAGCCGCCACGCACGGCGGCTGCGACGCGCGGTCGCCTCGGTCAGGGTCACCCGGAGACGCTACAGACCTCCGATGACAGCGCCCGACGCCGGCGCTCGTCCCGGGCGGGATCCGTCGCCGAACCGACGAGGCGCCGCTCAGCCCTGGAAGTCCTCCGGGTCGACCTCGTCGAGGAAGCGGCGGAACTCCGCCACCTTCTCCTCCGCCTCCTCCTCGGGCTCCGCGCCTTCTCCGTCGTCCTCGAGCACGCCCGCGTCCGCGAGCACCGCCTCAGCGACGAAGAGCGGTGCCCCGACGCGGCAGGCGAGGGCGATGCCGTCGGAGGGACGGCAGTCGATCCGCAGGTGGCCGTTCGGCGTGGTGAGGCTGAGCTCCGCGTAGAAGGTGCCCTCCTCGATGCGCGTCACGTCGACCCGGTCGAGCGTCGCGCCGACCGCGCGCAGCAGGCGCTGCATGAGGTCGTGGGCCAGGGGACGGGGTGCGTCCTCCCCGTTCACCGCGATCGAGATGGAGGCGGCCTCCTGGTTGCCGACCCAGATCGGCACGAGCGTGCGGTGCCCGTCGTCGCCGTCGAGCGGCGTGAGGAGCACGACCGGCTGCATCCGGGCGTCGACCACGAGCCCGAGCACACGGACCGGGATCATCTGCACCTCCGAGGGCTCGCCTCATCCGGAGCCGTCAGGCTAGGCCCGCAACCGGAGCACCGGCCGGGCGGCGTCCTCGCGCTTCCTCAGCGCCCTGCGGACACCGCAGCGCGCTGCGGCGCGTAGACATATCTTCGCGGCGCCGGGGGTCCACGCCCGTCAGCGGCGGAGCACCGACCGCAGGATCCGCCACCCGATCCAACCCGTGACCACCCACGGCCCCGCGACGAGCAGGGGGTCGATCCAGCGGTGGTTCGTGTCGGCCCGGTCCGACCGAAGGGCGCCCGCCTCGCGGCCCACGCTCTCGGTGCGCACGCCCGTCTCGGTCACCAGGTCGTCCGGATGCAGCGAGATCGCTGACCGGAGGTGCGCGCCGGCCGCCTCCACGCGGTCCCCTGCGATCAGGAGCAACCAGTGCGCGAGGCGCGCCTCGCTGAACCGCTTGTACGCCGCTCGGCGGATCAGGCCGGAGACCCCGTGCAGGGGCGCCACCGTGCCGAAGACCGGCGGCAGGATCCCGTGCTCGATCGACCGCTCGCGGGGGTACGTCTCCTCCTGCCGGTCCGGGAAGTCCCAGTGCGCACCCGTGCCGGCAGGATCGAAGCGCTCGCGCGGGTAGGAGGGCCGGTCCTTCGGATCGAGGTCCGCGCCCCAGCCGGGGATGCGCGCCCGCAGCTCCTCGCGCGTCGGCACCAGAGGCGGCTTGTCGGCCACGTAGGGCCGGTTCACGTCGGTCATCCGAATCTCCTCACGCGCCCGGTTGGACGAGCACCTTGATGCAGTCGTCGAGCTTCGCGGAGAAGATGTGGTAGCCGTCCGCGATGTGCTCGAGCGGGATGCGATGCGTCACGATGTCGCTCGGCCGGAAGTAGCCCTGCTGGATGTGCTCGAAGAGCCGGGGCCACTGCCGCTTCACCGGCGTCTGGTTCATCCGCAGCGTGAGGCCCTTGTTCATCGCGTCGCCGAACTTCACCGCGCTGAACACCGGGCCGTACGCGCCGGCGACCGACACCGTGCCGCCCTTCCGAACCGAGTCGATCGCCCAGTTCAGCGCCGTCGGCGACCCGCCCTGCAGCTTCAGCTTCGCACTCGTCACCTGCTGGAGCAGGCTCCCGTCCGCCTCCGCGCCCGCCGCGTCGATGACGACGTCGGCACCGAGGTAGTCGGTCTGCCGCTTCATCTCCAGCACGACGTCGTCGAGCTCGGCGAAGTTCACGGTCTCGGCGTAGGCGAACTCCCGCGCCTTCGCCAGGCGGTACTCGAGGTGATCGATCACGATCACTCGGCCCGCGCCCATGAGCCACGCCGACCGGGCGGCGTAGAGGCCCACGGGGCCCGCCCCGAACACGACCACCGTGTCGCTCTCGACGATGTCGCCGAGCTGCGCGGCGAAGTAGCCCGTCGCGAGGGCATCGGTCAGGAGCACCGCGTCGTCGTCGGCCATCCAGTCGGGGATGATCTGCGGCCCGACGTCCGCGAACGGCACGCGCACGTACTCGGCCTGCCCGCCGTCGTAGCCGCCCGTCGTGTGCGAGTAGCCGTAGATGCCGCCCACCGCCGTCGCATTCGGGTTGACGTTGTGGCAGTTCGAGTAGAGGCCCCGAGCGCAGAAGTAGCAGGAGCCGCAGTAGACGTTGAACGGCACCATCACGCGGTCGCCCCGCTTGAGGCGCTGCACCGAGGAGCCGACCTCCTCGACGACCCCGATGAACTCGTGGCCGAAGGTCGTCCCGATCCGGGTGTCCGGCATCATCCCGTGGTACAGGTGCAGATCGGATCCGCAGATCGCCGCGAGCGTCACCCGCACGATCGCATCGTTCGGATGCTCGATCCGGGGGACGTCCTTCTCCTCGACCCGGATCCTGTAGGGCCCTCGGTACACCATCGCCCGCATCGGTGCTCCTCCCCGCGACCCGCGCGATGCTTCGCCGACAACCTGGGCGACGGCGGGGAGCGCGGCGACGGAGGGCTGAGGACGCAGCACTCCGGCGTCGGACGAAGCCGGCCGCGCCGATGCCGGCCGGGTGCCCAGGCGGCCCACCCGGTGAGCTCGATCCGGTGGCGGCACGGATCCGCCGCCCCCGCCGTCCGAGGGCCGGCGTCCCCACCTGGGCGATCCGCCGGACCGGCGTCGAAGCCCGCCGCAGGGAGCGCCGCGACGGCCTCGTCCAGCGGGTCGACCTGCTCGCCAGGTGGCTCGGCGCGGATCCGTCGTCGCGCGAGCCCCCGGATCGACGACCGCTGCATACGCTGATCGGCATGGACACCGGTACGGACTGGCGGCGACGGCTCGGCGAGGTCGGGGTGTGGCGCGGGGGCCCCGATCTCGACGCGACGCTCGTGCGCACGATCGAGGGGCTCGGCTACGGCACGGTGTGGATCGGCGGCTCCCCGTCCTCGGACCTGCGGCAGGCGGAGGCGCTGCTCGAGGCGACGGAGCGGCTGCAGGTCGCGACGGGGATCGTGAACATATGGCGGTCCGACGCCGCCGAGCTGGCGCGCTCGTTCGCGCGGATCGAGGCCCGGCATCCCGGCCGGCTGCTGCTCGGAGTCGGTTCCGGCCACCGCGAGGCGACGCCGGAGCGCGTGCGGCCCGTCGAGGCGATGACCCGGTACCTCGACGTGCTCGACGAGGGCGGCGTGCCCGTCGCGGCGCGGGTGCTCTCCGCGCTCGGCCCGCGGATGCTGCGGCTCGCCGCCGAGCGGAGCGCTGGGACCCACCCGTACCTCACGATCCCGGCGCAGACGGCCGAGGAGCGGGCAGCGGTCGGCGCCGCCGCGCTCGTCGCTCCGGAGCAGACCGTCGTGCTGGATGCGGATCCGGTCTCGGCGCGGCGGAGCGCCCGTGCCTTCCTCGCCCGGTACCTGGGCATGGAGAACTACACCCGCACGATGCTGCGCGGCGGGTTCTCGCCCGAGGACGTGGCGGGGAACGGCAGCGACGAGCTCGTCGACCGGATCGTCGTGCACGGCGACGCCGAGGCGCTGGCCGCCGCGGTCCGGGCGCACCTCGACGCGGGCGCGGACCACGTCTGCGTGCAGGTGCAGCCCGCGGCGACCGACCCGGTTCCCGCCCTCCGCGGGCTCGCCGCGGCGCTCGGATCGTCCTGACCCGGGTCTGCGGCCACCAGGGACGTCCCCGCCGGAACACCTGCCGCCGATGTCCGCAGCGGCCGCAGATCGCGGCGCGGGGTCAGGCGAAGCGCGCGGGGGACAGGAAGTCGATGTCGACCGGGGGCCGGGTGCCGAGGGCGAGATCGGCGAGCACCTCGCCGAGCAGCGGGACGAACTTGAAGGCGTGCCCCGAGCATCCGGTCGCGACGATGCAGGACGGGGCCCAGGGCAGAGGGCCGAGCAGGAAGTCGCCGTCCGGGCTCATCGTGTAGAGGCACGTGTAGGCGGTGAGGAGATCTCCGGCCGCCGAAGGGATCAGGCGGGCGAGCGCCGCGCGGAGCGCGTCGACCTCCTCCGGATGCACGGTGCGGTCGACGCTCGCCGGCGTCGTCGGCGCGCCACCGTCGTGCCGGGCGATCTTCACCCCGTCGCCGGGGAGCAGCGGGAAGCCGTAGTGCAGGGCGCCGCCTGCGCCGGCCACGAAGCCCGGCAGCCGGTCCGGCCCGAGGCCGTCCGGGTCCAGGGGTGAGAAGTGGGCGACGACCTTGCGGGTCACGGTGAGCGGCAGCCGCTCGCCGAGCAGCTCGGGCGCCCACGGACCGGCGGTGATCACGACCCTGCGCGGGTGGTAGCGGGTTCCGCCGGTGACGACGACCGGCCGCTCGCCGTACTCGATCGCCAGCGCCGTCTCCGCGCGCAGATCCGCGCCCGCCTCGCGGGCGAGTCGGTGCAGCGTCCTGACAGTCGCCTCCGGATCCACGAAGCCGGCCTCCCGCTCGAGCGCCCCTTCCCAGTCGTTCGGCACCGTCACCGCGGGGTACCGCTCCCGGATCGCCGCCGCACCGAGCCGGTCGACCTGCAGCCCGTATCGGTGGGCAGCCTCGATCGTCGCCGGAACGAGCCGGGCCGGGTCGCCGGTCGGCGCGAGCGCGAGCACGCCGCACGCCGTGAGCAGGTGCTCGCCCGATCGCCGCTCGAGCTCCTGCCAGAGCCGCCAGGCGCGGACCGTCATCGGCACGTACGCAGGGTCCTCGAAGTAGGCCAGGCGGACCAGGCGGGTGTGCCCGTGCGAGGAGCCCTCGGCGTGACCGGCCGGCCGGGGGTCCAGGCCGACCACGGTCTCGCCACGATCCGCCAGCGCGAGCGCGGCCGCGGCGCCGATGCCGCCGAGCCCCACGACGACGGTGCCGTCGACCTCGACCTCCTCGACCATCGCCCCTCCTCCCGGCCGCACCGACCCTACTGACCGCGCGGAGGCGTCCGGCCGGGCGGCCCCGCGTGCATGACCGAGTGTTACCGCCACGTTTCGACATCGCCTCGAGCGCCGAGCACCATCGACGTGGGCGATCGGCGGATCGCGCGACGGCCGCCCGAAGGAGAAGGCCGTCCCAGCACCACGCACGAGCAGCAGGGGGACCCCTTCATGAGCACACCCAGAGACCAGGACGCGGCGCCGCAGCTGCCGCCGAAGCCGCGCCGCACCGGACGGCTGGTCGGCCTGATCGTCGTCGCGGCGGTCGTCGTCGCCGCCGTCGTCGTCGCGATCGCCGTCGCCGTGCGGCCCGACCCGTCCGCGGCCTCCGCCGGCGGCGCGAAGCCGACCACCGTCACGATCGGCGTCGCCGACGAGTCCGAATCGCACTGGCGCGTCTTCTCCTCGTTGGCGAGGAAGAAGCTGAACGTCACCGTCAAGCTGGTCAACTTCTCCGACTACAGCCGGCCGAATCCGGCGCTCAGCCAGGGCCAGACGGACCTCAACGAGTTCCAGCACCTCCAGTTCCTCGCGTCCTACAACGTGACGAACCACGACTCGCTGCAGCCGATCGGAGCCACCGCGGTCTACCCGCTTCCGCTCTACTCGCTGAAGTTCCGGTCCGCCTCCGCCCTGCCGGCGAAGGCGAAGATCGCCATCCCGAACGACGCGATCAACGAGGCGCGGGCGCTCCTCGTGCTTCAGGGCGCCGGCCTCGTCACCCTGAAGAACGGCGGCACCGCGTACTCGACCGCGAAGGACGTCACGGCCTCGACGGTGACGGTGACGCCGCTCGACGCGTCGCAGACGGCGACGGCCCTGAAGAGCGGGTCGGTCGCCGCAGCGGTCGTGAACGTCAACTACGCGACCGCCGCGAACCTGCCCGCCGCCGACGTGATCGGCAAGGACGACCCCTCCAGCGCCATCGCCGCGCCCTACGTGAACGCGTTCGTCGCGAGGAAGTCGGATGCGGCGAAGCCGCTCTACCGGAAGCTCGCGGCGCTGTACCACGACCCGTCCGTGGAGGCGGCCGTGACCAAGGACGAGGGCGGCACGGCGGTGTTCCGGACGACGAGCCCGTCCGCGCTGCAGGCGGAGCTGGCGAAGCTGCAGGCCGACGACCAGGCGGCGAACGGCTGATCGGCCCGGATCGACGGGCCCGGCCTCGACGAGGGCGGGCCCGTCTCGGCGGCGGAACGACGGAACGGGGGTCGGGATGAGCGCGCTCGTGCGCATCCAGGAGGTGTCGAAGCGCTACGGGGACGCCGTGGCGCTCGACGGCGTCACGCTCGACGTCGAGGAGGGCACGGTCCAGGGCGTGATCGGCTACTCCGGCGCGGGCAAGAGCACTCTCGTGCGGCTGATCAACGGACTCGAGCGGCCGACCTCGGGACGGGTGTTCGTCGGCGAGCACGAGATCAGTGCGCTGCCGGAGCGACGGCTGCGCGAGCTCCGAGGCGGCATCGGGATGATCTTCCAGCAGTTCAACCTGTTCCGCTCCCGGACCGTCGCGGGCAACGTCGCCTACCCGCTCACGGTCGCGGGCGTGCCGCGCGAGGAGCGCGACCGGCGGGTCGCCCGGCTGCTCGACTTCGTCGGGCTCCTCGATCGGGCGCACCACCATCCGGAGCAGCTCTCCGGGGGCCAGAAGCAGCGCGTCGGCATCGCCCGGGCGCTCGCACGCGACCCCAGGCTGCTGCTCGCCGACGAGGCGACCAGCGCCCTCGATCCGGAGACGACCGCCGACGTGCTCGCCCTGCTCGACCGGGTGAACCGGGAACTCGGCCTCACGATCGTGCTGATCACCCACGAGATGGAGGCGATCCGCTCGATCGCGGACCGGGTGGCGGTCATGGAGGGCGGCCGGGTCATCGAGAACGGCGACCTGTACGACGTCTTCGCGACGCCGACGACGCCGGCCGCTGCCCGCTTCGTCCGCACCGTGCTGCACGACCGGCCGTCCCCCGACACGGTCGCCCGGCTGCGGGCGTCCCATCCCGGCCGGCTCATCACCGTCCGCGTGCCGGACCGCAAAGGCTTCACCGCGGAGCTCTCGCGCGCCTTCGCTGCGCACGGCATCGCCGAGCAGCTCGTGTTCGGGGGCATCAGCGAGATCGCCGAGCGGCCGGTCGGCGCACTCACCTACGCCCTCGAGGGGCAGGAGGCCGCCGTCCGCGACCTGCTCGAGGCGCTCCGGCGCACGGACGTCGACGTCGTCGAGGAGGACTGAGATGGACGAGCTGATCGCGGACCTGCCCCAGTACGTGCAGGCGATCTGGGACACCCTCTACATCGTCGTCATCTCGCTCGTGGCCTCGGGCGTGGTCGGGCTCGTGCTCGGTGTCGCGCTCGCCACGACGAGATCGGGCGGCCTGCTCGCGAACCGCGCCGTCTACACGGTGCTCAACGTCGTCGTGAACATCGTGCGGCCGATCCCCTTCATCATCTTCGTCACCGCGATCGATCCCCTGACGATCCTCGTGGTCGGCACCACGATCGGTCCGACCGCCGGTGCCTTCGCGCTGTCCGTCGCCGCGGCGTTCGCGGTCTCGCGCATCGTCGAGCAGAGCCTCGTCGGCGTGGAACCGGGCGTGCTCGAGGCGGCGCGCGCCGCGGGCGCGGGTCCGCTGCGCATCATCGCGACGGTGCTGATCCCCGAGGGCCTCGGCCCGCTCGTGCTCGGCTACACGTTCCTGTTCGTGGGCATCGTCGACATGACCGCGCAGGTGGGCGCGATCGGCGGCGGCGGCCTCGGTGACTTCGCGATCACCTACGGCGCTCAGCGGTACAACTGGCCGATCGTCTACCTCACCGTCGCGACGATCATCGTGCTCGTGCAGGTCGGCCAGTTCGCGGGCAACGCCCTGGCGCGCAGAGCGCTGCGACGCTGACCGGCGGCGCCCCGGACAGCGGCTGCGCTCAGCGGGCGTCCGAGGGCGCCTGGGCGGCGGCGGACGCGGCGCCCTCCGCCACGGCGGTCGGCCGCCGGTTCCGCCACGTGCCGAGGACGGAGCCCACGAGGATCAGCGGGAAGCCGACGGCCAGACCGATCGTGATCGGCTCGTGCAGCACGAGGGCGCCGAGCGACACCGCGACGACCGGGTTGACGTAGGTGATGAGGCTCATCCGCGCCGGTCCCGCTTCCGCGATGAGGGCGAACATCACGAGGAACGCCGTCGCGGTGCAGAGCACGGCGAGCACGAGCACCGCCACGATCACGCCCGTGGAGGGCGCGCCCGGCCAGCGCGGGAGGGCGAACGGGGCGTAGACGACCGTCGCGACGATCAGCGATCCGGTGACCACGCCGATCGACGGCAGGCCCGCGAGGAAGCGGGTGATCACGATCGGGCCGATCGCGTACCCGATCACGACCGCGAGCACCTCGAGCACGGCGACGCCGTCGCTCGGCCGGAAGTCGAGGCCGACGAGCAGCGCGACGCCGCAGAACCCGACGAGCAGCCCGAGCACCCGTCGCGGGGTGAGCCTGTCCTGCCCGAGCGTCGTGACGAGCACCGCCGTCACGATCGGCACCGTCGCGATGAGCAGGCCGGTCGTCGAGCTGTTCAGGCTCGTCTCCGCGTGCCCGAGCAGCACCCACGGGCCGACGATCTCCACGACCGTGTAGACGAGCAGCGCCTTCCAGTGCGTGACGAGCGGGCGGAGCGCTTTCGCGCGGATGGCGAGCGGCAGCAGCAGGAGCGCACCGATCGTCGTGCGGGCGAAGGCGACGACCACGGGGTCGAGCTCGGCGACGGCGATGCGGATGAAGAGGTACGGCACGCCCCAGATCAGGCCGAGAGCGGCGAACAGCAGCCAGCCGCGGCGGGTCACGGGGCAGCCTTCAGCACCCGTCCACTCTGGCCCATCCCGACGACGTCGGCCGGTCACGGGACCGCGCCGCCCGCGCGGGCTCTTGTGCCTCGGATCGCCCCGCCGCTACCGTCGGACCGCTCGTGACCGATCGGAGGAGGTGAGACCCCGTGACCAGCATCCCCATCCGGGTGCTCCCTCCCGTCGCCGCGACGGGGCGACCGCAGTAGCTGCCGCAGGAAGCGCCCGATCGAGGCGTTCCCGAAAGGCATCACATGCAGCTCCACCTCTCCACGGGGACGACGTCGGAGGGCGTCGTCGAACGGGACCTCACGGTCGGCGGCGTGCCCGGCGTGCTCTGGTCGCCCGTGTCGCCGACCCCCGGCTCCCCCCTCCTCCTGCTCGGCCACGGCGGTGGCCTCCACAAGGGCGCCCCGGGCCTCGTCGCCCGCGCCCGGGAGGCGGTGCAGCGCGACGGCTTCTCCGCGGTCGCCATCGACGCCCCCGGTCACGGCGACCGGGACCGATCGGACGAGGACCGGCGCTGGATCGCCGAGATGCGGCGGGTCCGCGAGACGGGTCGGCCGCTCGGCCCCGTGCTCGGTCCCTTCAACCGGTCCCTCGCCGATCGGGCGGTGCCGGAGTGGCGGGCGGTGATCGACGCCCTCCAGGGCCTGCCCGAGATCGGTGCGGATGCGCGGATCGGCTACTCGGGCATGACCCTCGCGACGGCGATCGGCATCCCGCTCGCCGCGGCGGATCGGCGGATCCGCGCCTTGATCGTCGGCGGCTCGCTCGCGTATCCGTGGCTGCTCGAGGCCGCCCGCCGGGTGACGGTGCCCGTGGAGGTCCTGGTGCCGTGGGACGACCCCGAGCTCGATCGGGCGTCGGGGTTCGCCCTCTTCGATGCGCTCGCGTCCGAGGACAAGACGCTCCACGCCTTCCCCGGATCGCACTTCCGCGTCCCTGCCGACCGCTTCGACACGCGGTTCTTCGCCCGGCACCTCGGTGCTCCGGAACCGGTCGGTCGGCGGTGACCCGGATCGCGTCCGCGAGGCTGCGCGTTCCGGGTCGACCAGCGTCGGGACCTGCTGCAGGCCGCCGAACGCCTTCCACCGCAACGGCGCGATGCCGATGTCGATGACGGAACCGTTCCCACCGGCAGACGGCCCTCGGCCACCGAGGTGGGCGTGCCGGACCGGATCATGGATGCGCTCCTGAACCCTTGCGGGCAGAAGGGCCGCGGCTGACGGCCCCGGGGAATGGGCGGCTCGGTCGAGGGGCCGCGCCCCGGTTTCGGGGAGGCACCTCACCCGGAGTGGAGCGGAACCCCCAGCAGCGAGTACGAAGGTGGTAGCGGGACGGATGCCGGTCGGTACGCCGGCGGTGTCCTGATCCGCACCCTGCTCGCGAAGGAGACTCCATGACCCGCCCCGTCACCCTGTTCACCGGCCAGTGGGCCGACCTGCCGTTCGAGGAGGTGGCCCGCCTCGCGGGGGAGTGGGGCTACGACGGCCTCGAGATCGCCTCGTGGGGCGACCACCTCGACGTCGCCCGCCACGACGACGCCGACTACGTCGCCGGGCGGAAGGCGATCCTCGAGAAGAACGGCCTCCAGGTCTTCACGATCTCGAACCACCTCGTCGGCCAGGCCGTCTGCGACGACCCGATCGACGCACGCCACCGGGGGATCGTCCCCGACCGCGTGTGGGGTGACGGCGAGCCCGAGGGCGTGCGGCAGCGCGCGGCGGAGGAGCTGAAGGACACCGCACGCATGGCGAAGGCCCTCGGCGTCTCCACGGTCACGGGCTTCACCGGCTCATCGATCTGGAAGACCGTCGCGATGTTCCCGCCCGTCCCCGACGAGATGGTCGAAGCGGGGTTCCAGGACTTCGCCGACCGGTTCAACCCGATTCTGGACGTGTTCGACCAGCTCGGCGTGCGCTTCGCGTTCGAGGTGCACCCGAGCGAGATCGCGTACGACTACTGGACGGCGAAGCGCATGCTCGACGCGATCGGCAACCGGCCGGCCTTCGGGCTGAACTGGGATCCGAGCCACATGGTCTGGCAGCAGATCGACCCGGTGGGGTTCATCCTCGACTTCGCCGACCGGATCTACCACGTGCACTGCAAGGACTCGAAGGTGCAGACGGGCAACGGCCGCAACGGGCGGCTCTCGTCGCACCTCCCCTGGGCGGATCCGCGGCGCGGCTGGGACTTCGTCTCCGTCGGGCTCGGTGACGTGCCCTGGCAGCAGTGCTTCCGCGCCCTGAACGCGATCGGCTACGACGGCCCCCTCTCGGTCGAGTGGGAGGACGCGGGCATGGACCGGCTCGTCGGCGCCCCGCAGGCGCTCGAGTTCGTGCGCGCGAACGCGCTCACCCCGTCGGCGACCGCCTTCGACGCGGCCTTCTCGAGCGAACGCGGCTGACCCCGAGGTCCTCGAGCGCGCGGTTCGCTCCCGGTGGCCGTATCGACGATGCCGCTGTCAGGACGCGGCGGCCGCCTGTCCGAGATGAGCGCGGATCACGCCCACGACGAGGCGGTGGTCCTCGACCTGCGGCAGGCCCGCCACCGCGACCGTGCCCACGGGACCACCGACCTCGGACGCTCGACGTGAGGGTCTGAACGGCGTTCAGGCGACCGGGCGCTCCGCGCGCACGACCACGTCGTGATGCCGCACCGGGTGGCCGGGTACGGCCGAGGTGCCCTCCCTCGCGGTCCGGATGCGCCATCCGGCCGCCTCGAGCAGCCCGGTGATGTCGGCGGTCGTCGCCGTCGACCCCTCCGGCGGCCCGTGGTCGTCAGCCGAGCCGGCCGGCTGAGCGCCGTGCCCGACGATCAGCAGCGTGCCGCCCGGCGCGACCCACTCGGCGATCCGGTGGTAGAGCCGCAGCTGCGGGATCGACGCGTGGGCGTACGCCGTGGTCACGAGGTCGAAGGGGATCGACGGCTCCCACGTGGTGAGGTCCGCCTCGATCCACGTCACCGGCACCGCCGCCCGTCCGGCGCGCCGCGCCGCCGCGTTCAGGGCGCTGGGAGCGATGTCGACGCCGGTGACCGCCCACCCGGACGCGGCGAGCCGGACCGCGTCGGCGCCGGTGCCGCAGCCCGCGTCGAGGGCGGTCCCCGGCGGGAGTCCGAGCGTCTCGTCGTCGAGGTAGGGGTTCGGCGCGTCCGCATCGGCCGACCCGTCGCGCTGCGCCTCGCGCCAGTGCTGCTCCCACGCGTCCCGCGCGAACCGGTCGATCACGGACCCACTCTGACGCCGGAGCGCCGGTCCGCGCCAGGGAAGCCGGTCAGGCGTCCTCGCGGTCCGGGCTCTCCAAGCGGAAGAACGTGGACGTGTGCCCGTCGGAGCGCTCCTCCTGGTAGATGAAGTTGAGCCGGCGGTCGTCGAACGTCCGGAACCACTCGTCCCAGGAGACGTGGCGGAGCCGGTCGTCGTCGTCACCGAAGTCGATGCGCAGCACGCCGAGGTGGTCCCCGTGCTCGGTGCCCGGCACGGTCGCCGGCGTGCCGTTCCGCGACTCGGCCCACTTGCGGATGACGTCGTGGTGGGTGGTGACGAGGCTGCGGCCCGGCCGCTCGGGGTCCTCGTCCGTCGACGTGACCTCCTGCGAGTACTTCAGCGACTTGGAGGTGTCGGGGCCGGTGCGGATGCGGCCCCCGTCGGGACCCGCGCCGCGCGACGAGTCGTCCTGGTCGCCGCCGGCGGAGCCGCCCTTCCCGGACCGCGCTTCGGCGACCGCGTGCACCAGCTCCTCCTTCCGCATCGAGGAGGCGCCGCCGACACCCTCGTTCCGCGCCTCCCGACGGAGCTGGTCGACCTTCTCCGCGCGCAGCTCCGTCTCGCTCACGTCGGGGGTGTTCGGGGTCTGGTTGCCGGGCTCGTCGGGCATGGAGGTCCTCCCTCTGATCGATCGGGATCGTCCCGCGTCGACCCGGACGCCTCCTTGGAGTCCGCGGGACGGCGGCTACGAGCGCCCGAACCGATCGGGCAGCGCCCTCGTCCTGATCCTTCGCGCCACCTCAGCGGGAGGCGGTGAGGATGGCCCCACGGAGGTGGTCGCTCATGAAGCGCTCGACGTCCGGCTGCGCCCGCGCGACACGGGGTCGACGGTGCCCGGCTGGCTGACGGGGCTGCCCATCGAGTCCGTGCGGGTGCTCGTGGCCGTCTACGCGGTCGCTGCGGCGGCGGCGCTGGTGCTCCTGGTGCCCGTCCCCGGGGTGCGCGCACGCCTGCGGGTCTGGTGGCCCGGCGCGATGCTCGCGGCCGGGGTGGGGGCGCTCGCCGCCTCCGTCGTCGTGGTCGTCGTCGTCGACGTCGACGACCTGTTCGGCGTGCCGGCATCCCCCGTCATCCGGGCGGCCGCAGCGGCCGCGGGCGCCGGCGTCGGGCTCGCGATCGCGAACCTCGTCCACACCCGCTGGTGGCGCAAGGTCGTCGCGGTGCTGGCGATCCCGCTCGCCCTTGCGGCGGGCGGTCTGATGATCAACCGCGACGTCGCCTACTTCCCGAAGCTCGGCGACGTGGTCGGGATCACCGGAGTCCGGGCTCTGTCGGTGACGGGGGGCGCCGAGGCCCGGGCAGCCCTGCGCGGCTGGCGCGCGCCTGCCTCCATGCCGTCGACCGGCACCGTCGGCACGGTGACGATCCCCGGCGCCGAATCGCACTGGCACGCCCGCCCCGCCTGGATCTACCTCCCGCCCGCGGCGCAGACGGCCCATCCGCCGAAGCTGCCGGTCGTGATCGCGTTCTCCGGCGAGCCCGGGGGGCCCTCCGACGTCTTCCTCGCCGGCGGCCTGCAGGCGACGCTCGACGGGATCGCCCGCGCCCATCACGGGCTCGCGCCTGTCGTGGTCGTGCCCGACCAGCTCGGCGCGTTCCGTGCGAATCCGATGTGCGTGAACTCGCGGCTGGGCAACGTGCAGGACTACGTGCTCGACGACGTGCGCGGCTGGGTGCTCCAGCACCTGCCCGTCTCCTCGGACCGGCGCGAGTGGACCGTCGCCGGTTTCTCCGAAGGGGCCACCTGCGCCGTCCAGTTCGGTTCCGGCTTCCCGGCGGTGTTCGGTTCCTACCTCGCGATCTCGTCCGAGATCGGTCCGATCGACGGCACCCGAGCCCACACCGTCCACGTGGCGTTCCGCGGCAGCACAGCGGCATGGAAGGCGGCGCAGCCGATCGCGATCATGCGCCGCAAGGCGCCGTACCGGCAGACCTTCGCGCTCTACTCCGTGGGCGCCGCGGACACCCGGTACGGGCCGGTGACGCCGCGCCTGGCCGCCGCCTCGCGAGCGGCCGGGATGCGCACCGAGACGACGGTGCTGCCCGGCGTCGCCCACAACTGGAACACCGGCTCCGCAGGATTCGCCTGGGGCCTGCCGAGGCTGCTGCCCTGGTGGGGGATCTCATGAGCGCGCCGGCCGCGGTTCCCTCCGTCCCCGGCCGCGACGGCATCGCCCGCCGCCTGGTGCGCACCGTCCGTAGGAGTCCCGCGGCGTGCGGTCTCGCCGTGCTGCTGATCGTCGTCGGGATCGCCGACGGCTCCCTGGTGCGGGCGCCCCTGCTGGCGCAGGTGCCCCCGCGGGCCGCAGGCGCCCATCCGCTCGAGCTGATCGCGCTCTGGTCCGGGATCTTCGTGCCGAGGACCGTCGCTGGACTGGCCGTGGGCGTCGCCGCGGCGCTCGTCGTGCTGGTACCGGTCGAACGGGTCCTCGGCACGGCCTGGACCGTCCTCGCGTACGTGCTCACCTCGTCGGTCGGCGTGATCGCCGGCGTGGCCCTCCAATCCCTCGGCGTCATGACGCACGCCCTCTGGACGACTCCGGTGGAGGGGGCGCCCGCCGCCGGGCCGCTCACCCCGGTGCTCGGCGCGCTGCTCACGGCCAGCGCGGTCAGCGGCCCCCTCTGGCGACGGCGGATCCGGCTGATCGGGCTCTTCGGCGCGGTCGTCGTGCTGCTCTACTCCGGCCAGCCCGGCGACCTCTACCGACTGCTCGCCGCGGTGACCGGGCTGGCGCTCGGGCTCCTGCTCGCCCGCAGGCGTCCGGCGCTCACGTGGCCGCGCAGCTCCCACCACGAGGCGCGGAGCCTCATGGCGTCCCTCGTCGCCGTGAGCGCGGTCGGTCCCGTGGTCGCCCTCGTCGTGCCGCGTGGCTACGGTCTGCTGCGGCCGCTCGGGCTCCTCTTCCGCGACACGTTGCCGCCGCTCGGCAGCCTGCGGGCCGCCTGCCGAGTGCCCCACCCGGCCGCGGGCTGCGTGCGGGACATCGCGTTCGCGCGACTGAACGGACCGGGCGCCGTGCTGCTCACCGTGCTCCCTCTGGTGGTGCTGCTCATGGCGTCGTTCGCGATGTGGCGGGGCAGGCGGATCGCCGCTCTCGTCGCCGTCGGCGTCAACGGGCTGCTCGCCGTGCTCGCGGGCATCTACTTCGGATTCCTGCCCGCGGTGCTCGACCCGGACGAGCTCATCTCGCGAAGCGGTGCCGCGGGGCCGAACCTGCAGACGATCCTCGCCGTCGGGGTGCCCGCGGGCGTCGCGATCGCCGTGCTCACGATGCTCCGGCACTTCGACGTGAGGCCGTCGCGGCGCGCGGCCATCGGGTTCGCCGTCGCCGTCACGGGCGGCCTGCTCGCGACGGCAGTGCTCTACGTGGGGATCGGCCTGCTGCTGCGGCAGCAGTTCACCCCGCACGTCGGCCTGCCCGACCTGCTCGGCGATCTCCCGGAGCGATACGTGCCGGTGGGCTTCCTGCGGTTCCGGCGCCTCGACTTCGTGCCGGCGACCGACGCCGCCGAGCGCGTCTTCGACCTGCCGGGACCTCTCGCCTGGCTCGTGCTCCTCGGCGCGCTGGCGGTGGCGGCGCTGTCCCGCCGGTCGGCGCCCGCCGCCGGTGAGCTCGACCGGCTTCGGGCGATCCTTCGGCGAGGATCCGCCGGGTCCCTCGGGCACATGGCGCTGTGGCGGGGCAACCGCCTGTGGTTCGCCGCCGACGGCACCCACGCGGTCGCCTATCGGGAGGTGAACGGTGTCGCGATCACCGTCGGTGAGCCGGTGGGACCCGAGGACGGCCGCGGACGGGCGGCCGGCGAGTTCGCCCTGTTCTGCGACGACGCCGGTCTCACCCCCGTCTTCTACGCCGTACGACCCGAGTTCGCCGCTGACCTGGGCGGCGGCCCGTCGTGGCCGTGGATCCGTATCGGCGAGGACACGGTCATCGATCCGCAGGCCTTCTCGATGAAGGGCAAGCGCTGGCAGGACGTGCGCTCCTCGATCAACCGGGCCGAGCGCGCCGGTGTCAGGGCGATGCGGATGAGCTGGGACCAGTGCTCCCTGGGGCTCCGGTCGCAGATCACGGCCATCTCGGAGGAGTGGGTCGCCGACCGCAGGCTGCCCGAGCTCGAGTTCACGCTCGGCGGCATCGACGAGCTGAAGGATCCGGAGGTCCGACTGCTCCTCGCGGTCGGGCCCGGTGAGCGCGTCGAGGGCGTCACCAGCTGGCTGCCGACGTACCACGAAAGCGCGCTGATCGGCTGGACGCTCGACTTCATGCGACGCCGCACCGACGGCATGAACGGCGTCATGGAGTTCCTCATCGCGTCGATGGCGCTGCAGGCGAGGGAGGAGGGCGTGGAGTTCCTCAGCCTTTCGGTCGCGCCCCTCGCCGCGTCGAGCGAGGGGGAGGACGAGCTGCCGCGGGCGCTCGAGGCCCTCGCCCGAGTCCTCGAGCCCGCCTACGGGTTCCGGTCCCTCGCCGCATTCAAGGAGAAGTTCCAGCCGGCGGTGCGACCGGTGGTGCTCGCGTTCCCCGACCCCCTTGCGCTCCCCGGGATCGGGATCGCGATCGCCCGCGCCTACCTCCCCGACATGTCCTTGCCCGACGTCGCCCGGCTGGCGGGCTCCCTGCGCTGATCCGGACCGCGTGTGCTCCTGCGCTGCTCGCGCTCCACGGAGTTCCTCGGACGGGTCGGTCAGCGGCCGACGGCGTGGAGCGTCCAGGTGCCTGCGTGCGCGAGCACACGACCGGCCCGGACGAGGCGACTCGAGTCGGGGTCGAGGTCGGTCGCCGCGCGATGCACGACGACCGCATCTCCGGAGAGCAGGTAGCGGGTGACGTCCTGCTGCCACACCTCGTCCTCACGTCGCGGCAGGGGCGTGCCGCGCACACGGACCGCGTCGCGGTCCATGGTGTAGCCCGTGACATCGGGCCAGAGTCGGCAGCCGCGGGCGAGGTCGCGGCTCAGCACGTCCAGCGCGGCGAGGATCTGCTGGTCGTCGGCCATCACGCAGCCCGGCACCCGCAGCGCCGCGGGCCGGAGCACCGAGACGGGGATGGGCGCGCTCGGCTGCGCGATGCCGACGGCGCGCAGGTTCAGCGCTGCGACGGCGACGAGCAGCAGCCCGGCGAGCAGCCCGCGCAGGGGTACCGAGCGCAGGCGGGCGAGGATCCGCGCGGACCCGATCGCGACCGTGAGGACGATCCAGGGTGCGGTGAGCGCGCCGTAGTGCAGGAAGTAGGAGGGGCTCGCGAGCAGCACGGCGATCCCGGCGAGTGCTGCGAGGGGGTGGAGGCGAGCGCCGCGGACGCCGAGCGTGACGATGCAGCACGCGAGCAGGCCGATCAGCAGCAGGGGGCCGACCTTGGTCGGGCTGAGCAGCGCCGACCACGGTTGGGACAGGTGCAGCGGCATCGCGCCGAGCAGCGTCGAGAGCCGTTCCTGCACCGGAACGGTCGTCGTCCGCTGCCGCCCCAGCTGGTCGAGGACGACCTGCTGCAGAAGGGCCGCCGGGCTCACGAGCAGGAACGGGCCGTAGATCGCGGCTGCGGCGGTTCCCGCGCCGATCACGAACCGGGCGGCGGATCGCCAGTGGACCGCGGCGATCAACGCAGCCGGGACGACGTACCAGATCCGCATGCCGATGGCCGCGCCCGCGGCGGCGCCCGCGAGCAGCATGCCGGTGCGCGGGTGGCGCGCCGCCCGGTCGGCGAGCAGCACCGCGAGCAGCAGTCCGCAGGTGCCGAGCGGTTCGAGCAGGGTGCTGCGTTCGCTGTAGGCCGCGGGGAAGAAGACCGCGTAGCCGACGCCGGCGGTGAGGGCCGCGACGACGCCGAACCGGTGCGCGATGCGCATGATGAGCGCCGCGTTCACCCCTCCGACGGCGATGAAGGCGAGCCTGGCGGCGATGACGCCGTAGGGGTCGTGCGTGAGCGAGCCGAACCAGGCGAACGGAGCGAGCGCGAGGATCGTTCCCGGCGGCTGGAGCAGCAGGACGTCGCGGTAGGGGAGGCGGCCGTGCACGAGCGCGTCCGCCGCCGCGTAGTAGACGCCGTCGTCGTAGCCGTCCGAGCCGTCGAATCCACCGGACTGGACGAGGAGGCGCACACGAACGACGACCGCCAGCAGGCCGATCGCGAGCAGCACGAGGCCCCACACCCACCCGGGCGGGGACGTCGCCGCCCGGTCCGCGGCACGCGCCGGGCGAACGGTGGCACGGTCGGCGGACAGCGTGGTCACGCTCTCAACGTCCGCGGCCGGGACTGAGACGGCCCTGATGCCACGCCGATCGGGTCACCCGCCGCCGAGACGGTCATGTTCTGCGCAGCCCGGCGCCGCTCCCCGGCGGATTCTCCGTGCCGGCTCAGTGCCGGGAGGGGTAGCCAGGACGGATGCATCACCTGCTCGCGCTCGGTCCTGCCGTCCTGGTGCCGGCATGCGGTCTGCTGTGGCTCGGTGGCGCCGGGGCCGTCGCCATGGCGGTGGGGCGCACCATCCGGCTGGCCGACCGCCGATCGACGCGTCCGGCATCGCGATCACGGGAGTCGCGCGGCCGGCCCATCGGGTTCGACTGACCGACTGCGGCGCCGCATCGAGGCGCCGCGCCGGGGACGGGTAGGGTCGAGGCGCGCTCCTGCGCGCGTGTCGTCGGGTTCGACCTGGTCCCGTCCGGCGCACGGGCTCGGCGCATGACCGGTGCAGGAGAAGTCAGGTGCGTTACGCCCAGTCCGTCGTCGAACTGATCGGCGACACCCCGCTCGTCCGGCTCAACCGTGTCGCGGCAGGCACCGCGGCCACCGTGCTCGCGAAGGTCGAGTACCTGAACCCGGGCGGATCCGTGAAGGACCGCATCGCTGTTCGGATCATCGACGAGGCCGAGCGCGCCGGCCTGCTGCGGCCCGGCGGCACGATCGTCGAGCCCACGAGCGGCAACACCGGCGTGGGTCTGGCGCTCGTCGCCCAGCAGCGGGGCTACCGCTGCCTGTTCGTGCTGCCCGACAAGGTCGGCGAGGACAAGCGGGCGGTGCTCACCGCCTACGGCGCCGAGATCGTCGTCACGCCGACCGCGGTGGCACCCGACGACCCGGAGTCGTACTACAGCGTGTCGGACCGCCTCGCGAGGGAGATCCCCGGCGCCTACAAGCCGAACCAGTACGCCAACCCCAACGGCCCGCTGAGCCACTACGCCACGACGGGGCCCGAGATCTGGCGCGACACCGACGGCCGCCTGACGCACTTCGTGACGGGCGTGGGCACCGGCGGCACGATCAGCGGCACCGGCCGGTACCTGAAGGACGCCTCGTCCGGCCGGGTCCGGGTCATCGGCGCCGACCCGGAGGGATCCGTCTACTCGGGCGGTACCGGGCGGCCCTATCTGCTCGAGGGGGTCGGCGAGGACTTCTGGCCCGCCGCGTACGACCAGGAGGTCGCCGACGAGGTCATCGCCGTGTCCGACGCGGACGCCTTCCGGATGACGCTGCGTCTCGCCAGGGAGGAGGGCCTGCTCGTGGGCGGCTCCAGCGGCATGGCGGTGGTCGCCGCGCTCCGCGTCGCGGAGGGGCTCGGGCCGGAGGACGTGGTCGTCGTGCTGCTGCCCGACGGCGGTCGTGGCTACCTCGGCAAGATCTTCAACGACGGGTGGATGCGCTCCTACGGGTTCGAGGAGCCCAGCGAGGGCACCACCGTCGAGCAGGTGCTCCGCTCGAAGCACGACGGCCTGCCCGACCTCCTCGCCGTCCGGCCCACCGACACGGTGCGCGACGCGATCGTCACGATGCGCCGCTACGACGTCTCGCAGCTCCTCGTCCTCACGGCCGACCCGCCCCTGGCGATGGGCGAGGTCGTCGGCGCGGTCGACGAGCGCCGGCTGCTCGACCACATCTACTCCGAGACGGGCGACCTCCGCGACCCGATCGAGTCCCTCGTCGGGCCGCCGCCGCCCCTGATCGGCGCGCACGACTCCATCGCCGCCGCCCGGGCGTCGCTCGTCCACGCGGATGCCCTCCTCGTGACCGCCGGCGGCCGCCCCATGGGCCTGCTCACCCGATCCGACCTGCTCGCGTTCGTCAGCGAGTGACCAGAAGGAGCCCGATGCCCGACCAGCGCCTCCCCGGCTTCGCCACCCGCGCCGTGCATGCCGGCCAGGAGCCCGACCGCACCACCGGATCCATCACCCCGGCGATCCATCAGACGTCGACCTTCGTCCAGGACGGCATCGGCGGACTCCGGGAGGGCTACGAGTACGGCCGAAGCGGCAACCCCACCCGCACCGCGTTCGAGCAGCAGGTCGCCGCGCTCGAGCAGGGGACGAACGCCGTCGCGTTCGCGTCCGGGCTCGCCGCCGAGGACGGGCTGCTGCGGGCGGTGCTCGCTGCGGGGGATCGTGTGCTGCTCGGCGACGACGCGTACGGCGGCACGTACCGCCTGCTGAAGCGGATCCATGAGCCGGCCGGGGTGCGGCTCGAGACGGTCGACCTCACCGATGCGGCTGCCGTCGAGGCCGCGTTCGCGGAGCCCGTCCGGGTGCTCTGGATCGAGACGCCGACCAATCCGCTGATGAAGGTGGTCGACATCGTCGCGCTCGCGGCGGCGGGGCACGCCAACGGGGCGCTCGTGGTCGTCGACAACACCTTCGCGTCGCCCGCGCTCCAGCAGCCCCTCGCGCTCGGCGCCGACGTCGTCGTGCACTCCGCCACGAAGTACCTCGGCGGCCACTCCGACGCCCTCGGCGGCGTGGTCGTCACCTCCGACGAGGCCCTCGCCGAGCGGGTGCGCTTCCTGCAGTTCGCGGCAGGGGCCGTGCTCGCGCCGTTCGAGGCGTGGCTGCTCACCCGCGGGATCAAGACCCTCGACCTCCGCATGCGGCGCCACACGGAGAGCGCCGGCGCGATCGCGGCGCAGCTCGCGGCGCACCCGGCGGTCGAGCGGGTCTACTACCCGGGCCTCCCGGATCATCCGGGTCACGACATCGCGGCGCGGCAGATGAGCGGATCCGGCGGGATGCTCTCGGTGGCGCTCGCCGGCGGTGAGGCGGCCGCGCGGAGTCTCGCGGAGCGCACCCGCCTCTTCGCGCTCGCCGAGTCGCTCGGCGGCGTGGAGTCCCTCATCGGATACCCGAGCCTGATGACGCACGCGTCAGTTCGCGGGACCCCGCTCGCGGTGCCGGAGAACGTCGTGCGGCTCTCGGTCGGCGTCGAGGACCTGGCCGACCTGCAGCAGGACCTCGAGGACGCGCTCCGCACCCACTGATCCCCGCGGCTCCGACGGGAGCCGCCAGGCGGCGCCTCCCGGAGCTGCGGCGGTCCCGGCGGGAGGCCCCTCCCGAAGCGGGATCACCGAGCGCTGGACGCGGATCGAGCCCTCGCCGGGGGCGGTCCCGTTGACAGGATGGCGCGCTGTCCAGTAGTTTCCCCTTGTGGCAATTGCGACAGCAGGAAAGTCCGACGGCATGGACGCCGTCTTCCTCGCGCTCGCCGACGGCACCCGCCGGCGCCTCGTGGACGAGCTGCTGGCCGGGGACGCGACCGTCGGCCAGCTCGCGGAACGCCTCGGCGTCGCCACCCCGTCGGTCTCGAAGCACCTCACCGTGCTCGAGCGGGCCGGCCTGGTCTCGCGGCAGCGCGAGGCGCAGTGGCGCCGCTGCCGGCTCGAGGGCGCCGCGTTCGCCCGGCTGCGCGACTGGGTCGACCACTACGAGTCGCTCTGGACCGGGAGCCTCGACCGCCTCGAGGCCCGCCTGCGGGACGAGCGGCCGTGAGCGCCGCCCAGGTCACGCGCCTCCGCCACGGGCTGGACGTCGTGCGGACGCTGCCCGCACCGGTGCCGCGGGTCTTCCGCGCCCTCTCCGAGCCCGAGGAGCTCGCCCTCTGGTGGGGGCCGCCCGACTACCCGGTCGCCTGGTGCACCGTCGACTTCCGCCCCGGCGGCGTGTGGCACTACCTCCTCCGCGGCGTCCGCACGGGCGAGGAGTTCTGGGCCAGGGCCGTGTACGGCGAGATCACGCCGCCCACCGCGCTCACCTACCTCGAGACCTCGTCGGATGCGACCGGCGCGGTCACCGAGGCGCGACCGGCCGCCAACGTCCGCATCGAGCTGCTCCCGGCCGGCGAGGCCGATGCGACCGAGCTCGTGATCCGCATCCGCCACCAGTCCACCCTCGACCGGGACCGTGCCATCGGCTTCGGGATCGAGTCCGGTCTCGGCCGCGCCCTCGACACCCTCGAGGCCCTGCTGCGCCGCGACCTCCACCAGAAGGAGCACCAGTGACCGAGTTCGTCCAGTCCGCCGACGGCACCGCGATCGCCTACGAGGTGCACGGCACCGGGCCGACCGTCGTGCTCGTCGACGGCGCCATGTGCTTCCGCGGCAGCGGCCCCATGCGCGGCATCGCGGATGCGATCGGCGACGCGCTGCGGGTCGTGCTGTACGACCGCCGGGGGCGTGGAGCCTCGGGCGACACCGCGCCCTTCGCGGTCGAGCGCGAGGTCGAGGACCTCGCCGCGATCGCGGCCGCGGCCGGCGGACCGGTGGCGCTCTTCGGCATGTCCTCCGGGGGAGCACTCGCTCTCCGGGCCGCTGCCGCCCTGGACGCGGTGAACCGCGTCGCCGTCTACGAGCCGCCGTTCATGCCTGAGCCGGCGCTCCCGGGCGCCCTCGCCTACACCGCCGAGCTGGGTGAGACGCTCGACCGGGGCGACAGGGGTGCGGCCGTCGAGGCGTTCCTGCGCCGCGTCGGCATGCCGCCCGAGGCCGTCGCGGGCATGCGCCACTCGCCCGGCTGGGCAGGCATGGAGGCGCTCGCGCCGACCCTCGCCTACGACGACGCGGCCATGGGCGACAGCAGGGTGCCGGCGCTCGACGGGCTCGACGCCGAGGTGCTCGCCCTCGCGGGCGGCGCGTCGCCCGGCTTCCTGCAGTACGGTGCCCGGGCGGTGGCGGAGGCGTCGGGCGGTCGCTTCGAGCAGCTCGCGGGCCAGACCCACGACATCGCGCCGGGTCCCGCTGCCGAGGCCCTCGTCGCGTTCGTGCGCTGAGGGTCGGGCGCCCGGCACCGAGCGGAGCGCCTGGTGGCTGATCATCCGCGCAGGAACAGCCACCCGGCGAGGACGACGCCGCACGCTGCGATGAGCCACCGCATGGCGCGCGCGGGCACGCGCCTCGCGACGGAGGGCCCGATCAGGCCACCGATCGCCGCGCCGGCGCCCAAGGGGACCGCCGCCGACCACACGACGGTGCCGACGGCGGCGAACAGCACGGCGGGCAGGAGATCGGATGCGATCAGGATCACGTTCTTCATGGCGTTCGCGCGGTGCAGCACCGGCTCCCTGGTGAGCAGCAGCAGGGCGATCAGCAGGATCCCCGAGCCGGCGCCGAAGTAGCCGTTGTAGAGCGTGATGCCTCCGAGGCCCGCGGCGATCGCGGTGCGGCTCCAGCGGCGCTGCCTGCGGTGCTGCCACCGGGTGATCGCGGGCTGCAGGAGGAGGATCGCCGCTCCCGCGAGCACCAGGAACGGCACGACCCGGTCGAACACCCGCCCGGGCGTGACGACGAGCAGGACCGCGCCGGCCGACGAGCACAGCGCGCCGACCGCAGCCCATCGGCGGATCGTCGCCCCGTGCCCGGCGACGTCGGGCGCCGCTCTGCTCGCGGAACCGATCCCGCTGCCCAGCAGTGCGACCGAGTTGGTGATGTTCGCGGCGAGCGGGGGGATGCCGGTGGCGAGCAGTGCCGGATAGGCGACGAGGCTCGTGATGCCGCCCGCGGTGCCGACGATGCCGGCAGCGACGCCTGCGAGGAGCAGGACCGACGCGATCAGGACGGCGTGGGGCACAGCCCGATGATCGCAGCGACGGGGCGGACGCGGATCCGGGTGACCCGGAGGATCCCGGCGCCGTCGCGGAGTCGGCCGGCGGTGTCAGGATGCGGGCATGCGCATGCTGCTCACGTCCAACGGGGTGCGACCCGGTCCGGTTCACGACGCGTTGGTCGACCTGCTGGACAAGCCGCTGTCGGAAGCGCGGATGGTCGTCGTGCTCGATGCGATGCTCCCCTTCCCGGGCGACAAGTCGAAGATGCTCGAGCACCTGCAGCAGCATCGCTCGCTCGGGTGGGCGGAGTTCGACGTCATGTCCCTGTTCTCCGGACCGCCCTCACTGGTCGAGTCCCGGCTCCGGTCGGCCGATGCCGTCTTCGGCTACGGCGGCAGCAACCACTGGCTCGCGCACGCCTGGACGGCGACGGGGCTCGCGCCGGTGCTTCGAGACCTGCTCGACGAGAAGGTCTATGTCGGGCAGAGCGCCGGCTCGATGATCTTCTCCCGGCTGCAGGCTGCCGCGGTCGAGGCGTTCGACGATCAGGAGGAGGTCGAGCTGTTCCAGCTCGGGTCCGTCGCCCCGGCGGTGCCGCTCTTCGACTGGTTCCTGCTGCCGCACCTCGGCGCCCCGTTCTTCCCGCACACGACGGACGAATGGGCGGCGGGGAGCGCGGCCCGGCTCGGCGGCCCGATCTGGTTCCTCGACGACGCGTCCGCGCTGATCGTGCGCGACCCTGCGGCCGATCCGGAGGTCGTCTCGAGCGGCCACTGGCTCCGCTTCGACGGCAGCGCACGGCTCGTCGACTCGCGGTGATCCGAGGGGCCGCGCGGATCGATCGGAGCCGCGGCGAGGGCTCCGCTGCGCTCGGCACCGGAAACCGGCTGAGCGCAGCGGAGCGCCTGCGAGGGCCTCTCCGTGACGGGGTCAGCGGTAGACGGTCGTGATCGCGCCCGTCGAGACGCCACGGAACTCGGCCTCGAGCGACTCGAGGGAGCGCTTGTTGGTCTCCGGCACCGCCCGGGACACGAACAGGATCGAGACGAGGTTGATCAGCACGAAGATCGCGAACGTGCCGGTGGATCCGAGCGCTCCGTTCACGATCGGGAACAGGAACGAGATCAGCGCGTTCACGAGCCACAGCACGAACACCGAGACGCCCATCGCGAAGCCGCGGATCGCCAGCGGGAAGATCTCCGACAGCAGCAGCCAGACGCCCGTGCCGATGAAGCACTGCACGAACGCGACGAAGAGCAGCATCGCCGCGAGGATCAGCACGACCCGGAACCCCGACTCGGGGAGCAGGAACGCCAGTGCGAGCACCGCCTGGGACGATGCGACCCCGGTGAACCCGATGACCATCATCTTCTTGCGGCCGACGAAGCCGAGCAGCCAGATGCCGAGGAGGGTCATCGTGACGCTCGTCACGCCGACGGCGATGGTGTCGACCAGGGCCGCGTTGGTGCCGAGGCCCGCGCTCTCGAGGATGGTCGGTGCGTAGTAGTTGACGGTGTTGATGCCGGTCGCCTGCTGCACGGCGGCGAGACCCATGCCGATGAACAGGAGTCGACGCATCCACGGGTTGTCGACGAGGTCCCGGATCGTGTGACCCTTCTCACGGCTGGCGATCTCCGCGGTGTACGAGATCTCGTTCAGCTCGGCCTCCACCTCCGACTGGGGGCGGCCCAGTGCGAGCACCGCCCTCGCCTTGTCGACGTCGCCGCGGACGGCGTGCCAGCGCGGCGACTCGGGGAGCAGGAAGAGACCGATGAGCAGGGCGACCGCCGGGACTGCGGCGACGCCGAGCATGACGCGCCAGACCTCGTCCGAATGGATGGTCGCGGACAGGATCGCGTTGATGACGAAGGCGAGCAGCTGGCCGGACACGATCATGAGCTCGTTGATCGTGACCATGCGGCCGCGGCGGCCGGCGGGTGCCATCTCCGCGAGATAGACGGGGCAGATGACCGACGCGGCGCCGACGCCCAGGCCGAGCAGCACACGCGCGACGACCATGAAGGCGAACGTGGGGGCGAGGGCGCTACCCGCTGCACCGACCAGGAACAGCACGGCGCAGACGAACAGCGCCGCCCTGCGACCGAGCCGGTCGGCGACGGGCCCCCCGCCGAGCGCGCCGAGCGCGGCGCCGGGGAAGAGCAGCACGCTGACGACCGTTCCCTGCTCCGCCGCGGTGAGGTGCAGCGAGGACTGGTGCAGGTAGAGCAGCGCGCCCGAGATGACGCCCGTGTCGTACCCGAAGAGCAGGCCGCCCAGGGTGGCGATGACGGTCAGCAGCGCGAAGAAGCCGCTGCGGGGAACCGGCGCGACCCCGGCGCCGGGGCGGGTCGGTGCGGGCGAATTGGACATCGATGTCTCCCTCGGTTCTGCGCGGGCCGCGCTCGGCTCTTCCTCAAGCCGGATACGGCGCCCCTCTCGCTCGTGGGACGTCGATCGGCGCGGTGAGCGTATCGCAGGTGGTCCGAATGTCCTAACAAAGTTCGGGGCGGGGTTGTCGGGTTGCCTGGGCGTGGGGCAGTCGTCCTACGACGACCTCCACGGTCCTGCGCCGCGGCCGTGTCGGCCACGATCCGGGTCGACCGGAACTCTCGGGTGACTCGCTCAGACGGCCGGCAGCAGGATGTCCCGGACGAGGGCGTCGAGCTGCGCGTCGGCCTCGAGGAACTGCCGCAGCGTGCGCACCGTTGCGCCGAATCGCTCGAACTCGTCGATGCGCATGCCGCCCTCGTCGTACGCGCGGACGAACTCCGGGACCTTCGACCGAAGGGTGGCGATGATCTCCGGGTCGACCGGCTCGTCGATCGCGTGCGGCCGGACCGGGATGCGGTTCTCATTGATCCGTGCCTGCCAGTCGAACGGCGGTGACACGACGAGGTCGCCCCCGATCAGCTCGCTCCACTGCATGGAGTTCCGGAAGGCCGCCGAGAGGATGCGGACGCGATAGCCGCGGTCCTTGTAGAGCCGGTACGCCTTCTTCAAGGCTGCGACGCCCGCCCACTCGAGGTGGCCGGGATCGACCAGGACCCGGTGCTGCGCGGTCCAGGCCCTCAACCAGTCGTCGAGCCGGCCGCCCATGATGGTGCAGACGGAGCCGAAGTGCTCCGTGGGCAGCCCCTCCGCCTCCCGGCGGCTGAATCCCCGCTCGATCGCCTCCGCGACCGCGATCGCCTGAGGGACCGTGAACGACACCGTCGCGTTGATGCTGACGCCTCGATAGGTCGCGTCCTCGATCGCCTCGATTCCGGTCCTCGTCGCCGGGATCTTCACGATGATGTTCCGGGCGAGCTGCGAGAACTCGACCGCCTGGTCGGCGAGCGCCTTCGCGTCGCGATGCAGGCGCGGGTCGGTCTGGATCGACAGTCGCCCGTTGACGCCGTCGGACGCGTCGAACGCCGGCTCGAGCAGCTTCGCTGCGTCGACGGACAGCTCCTTGACGACCATCCACCCCAGCTCGGATTCGCCGGCGGTCGGGTGCTCCTCCGCCATCGCCGTGATCCTCGGAGCCCATTCTGCGAGGTGCGACTTGATGACCGTGTACGCGATCACCGGGTTGCAGGTGGCGCCGACCGCGCCGAACTCGATCGAGCGGGCGAGCTCGATCGGGTCCGCCGAGTCGTTCCAGAGGGCGGTGGGCGTCGTGTCCGCCGCCAGGCGGAGCGGGAGCGGTGATCCCGCTCCCGCCGGCTGTGGCGTCTGAGCAGTGATCGTCATGATTCCTCCGGTCGATCGGCGCGCGAGCCGTGGCGGTGAGCGGCCCGGCCCAGGGTAATCACCCCCGCTGACAATGTCAGTACAAAGTTTGCGGCGCGAGGCATCCCGGGCGTACGCTTCCGGATATGTCAGGACAAATGGGCGGGTGGCGTCGCGGCCTCCCGGCTCGTCCCGCTCCGACGGCAGTCCACGACCGGAAGCGCATCGCCGCATGACCGGACGCGCCGGCTCGCGGTTCGACCTGGTCACCATCGGCCGGGTCGGCGTCGACATGTATCCCCTCCAGGCCGGCGTGGGCCTGGAGGACGTCGAGACGTTCGGGAAGTACCTCGGCGGCAGCGCGACCAACGTCGCGATCGCCGGCGCTCGACACGGCCTGCGGACCGCGGTCATCACGCGCACCGGCGCCGACCCGTTCGGCCGGTTCGTGCACAAGGAGCTCCAGCGCCTGGGGGTGGACGACCGCTTCGTCAGCGCGGTCGACCGCTTGCACACGCCCGTCACGTTCTGCGAGATCTTCCCGCCGGACGACTTCCCGCTGTACTTCTACCGCGACCCGATCGCGCCCGACCTGGCGATCAGCGCGTCGGAGCTCGACCTCGACGCCATCACCCGAGCCCGCATCTACTGGTCGACCGTCACCGGGCTCAGCCACGAACCGAGCCGCACCGCGCACCACACCGCTTGGGAGGCCCGGGGGCGCAGCCCGCTGACGATCCTGGACCTCGACTACCGGCCGATGTTCTGGCGCAGCCCCGACCATGCCCGGCGCGCGGTCGGCGCCGCCCTCGACCATGTGACCGTCGCCGTCGGCAACCGGGAGGAGTGCGCGATCGCCGTCGGCGAGACCGATCCCGACCGCGCGGCCGACGCGCTGCTCGAACGGGGAGTGGAGCTGGCCGTGGTCAAGCAGGGACCGCGTGGCGTGCTCGCGAAGACGCGGACCGAACGCGTGGAGGTGGCGGCCTACCTGATCGATGTCGTCAACGGCCTCGGGGCCGGCGACGGATTCGGCGGGGCGCTCTGCTACGGGCTGCTGCAGGACTGGCCGCTTGAGCGCGTGCTCCGGTTCGCCAACATCGCCGGTGCCATCGTCGCCGGTCGCCTCGAATGCTCGACCGCCATGCCGACCACGGACGAGGTCGAAGCGGTGCTGCAGGAGCCGGTCGATGTCCTCTGACGCGATCGACTTCGACCGGCTGCGCCGGCTCCGCGCCGAGCAGCCCGCCCTCGTCGGCGAGCTGCTCCGGGCACGACCCCGCCGAGACCTGCTGACGGGCGACGGCCGGCTCTTCATCGTCGCCGCCGACCACCCGGCCCGCGGTGCACTGGCCGCCGGCGGTCGGGAGACCGCGATGGCGGATCGCTACGACCTCCTGGTGCGACTCGTGACCGCGCTCCGCCGACCGGGCGTCGACGGCGTCCTCGGCACGCCCGACATCATCGAGGATCTCGCGATCCTGGGCGCGCTCGACGGGCGCGTGGTCGTCGGCTCCATGAACCGAGGCGGCCTGCGCGGTGCGGCCTTCGAGATGGACGACCGCTTCACCGGGTACGACGTGCCGACCATGGTCCGCGACGGGATCGACTTCGCGAAGCTGCTGATCCGCATCAACCTCGAGGACCTGGGCACCGCCGCCACCCTCGAAGCGACCGCTCGTGCCGTGACGGCCGCAGCCGAGGCGCACCTGCCGATCATGCTCGAACCGTTCCTCACCGGATGGCACGACGGCCGTATCGTGAACGACCTGTCGACGGACGCCGTCGTGCGATCCGTCGCGATCGCCTCCGGCCTCGGGGCCAGCTCGGCCTACTCCTGGCTGAAGCTGCCGGTGGTCGACAGGATGGAGGAGGTCATGGCCGCGACGACCCTGCCCACCCTCCTGCTCGGCGGCGACTCCGCGACGGAGCAGGAACAGCTCTTCGGGGCGTGGGCCGACGCCCTCGCCCTTCCCGGCGTCCGCGGCATCGTCGCGGGCCGCACCCTGCTCTACCCGGACGACGACGACGTGGCCGCCGCCGTCGACACGGCCGCGTCGCTCGTCCACTCGACCTCGCCCGTCCGCTGACCGGACGGCATCCCTCCACCACATCGATCGAGGACCCGCATGACCACCACCGCCCCCACCACCGATCGCGCCGAGTCCGACACCGTGCCGGTCGTCCCGCACTGGATCGCCGGCGCCGAGGTGCCCGGCACCGGCACCCGCAGGGCGCCGGTGTTCGATCCCGCACTCGGCATCGCCACGAAGCAGGTCGCCCTCGCCGACGAGGCGGACGTGGACGCGGCCGTCGCCGCGGCGAAGGCCGCCTATCCGGCGTGGCGGGACCTCTCCCTCGCCCGGAAGCAGGCCATCCTCTTCGCCTTCCGCGAGCTGCTCAACGCCCGCAAGGGCGAGCTCGCCGAGATCATCACGAGCGAGCACGGCAAGGTGCTGTCCGACGCGCTCGGCGAGATCAGCCGCGGGCAGGAGGTCGTGGAGTTCGCGACCGGGATGGCGCACCACCTGAAGGGTGAGTTCTCGGAGCAGGTCTCCACGGGCGTCGACGTCTACTCCCTGCGGCAGCCGCTGGGCGTCGTCGGGATCATCTCCCCGTTCAACTTCCCGGCCATGGTCCCGATGTGGTTCTTCCCCATCGCGATCGCGGCGGGGAACACGGTGGTGATCAAGCCGAGCGAGAAGGACCCGTCCGCGTCGCTGTGGATCGCGAAGCTGTGGCAGGAGGCCGGGCTGCCCGACGGGGTCTACAACGTGCTGAACGGGGACAAGGTCGCGGTCGACGGCCTTCTCACCCACGACGACGTGCGGTCGATCTCGTTCGTGGGTTCGACGCCGATCGCCCAGTACGTGTACGAGACCGGCACGAAGCACGGCAAGCGGGTGCAGGCCCTCGGCGGGGCGAAGAACCACATGCTCGTGCTGCCCGACGCGGATCTCGACCTCGTCGCCGATTCGGCGATCAACGCGGGCTTCGGTTCCGCGGGGGAGCGGTGCATGGCCATCTCCGTCGTCGTCGCGGTGGAGCCGGTGGCGGACGACCTCATCTCGAAGATCACCGACCGGATGTCCGGCCTGAAGATCGGCGACGGCCGCCGCAACTGCGACATGGGCCCGCTCGTCACCGAGGCGCATCGTGACAAGGTCGCGTCCTACATCGACATCGCGGCCGAGGACGGCGCGGAGGTCGTCGTCGACGGCCGCGGCGTCCAGGTCGACGGCGACAGCAACGGGTTCTGGCTGGGACCGACCCTGCTCGACAAGGTGCCGACGACGTCGAAGGCCTACACGGAGGAGATCTTCGGCCCGGTGCTCTCGGTCGTCCGCGTCGCCACCTACGAGGACGGCGTCGAGCTCATCAACTCGGGGGCGTTCGGCAACGGCACCGCGATCTTCACCAACGACGGGGGAGCCGCTCGCCGGTTCCAGAACGAGATCGAGGTCGGCATGATCGGCATCAACGTGCCGATCCCCGTCCCCGTCGCCACGTTCTCGTTCGGCGGCTGGAAGCAATCCCTGTTCGGCGACACCAAGGCGCACGGCGTCGAAGGCGTGAAGTTCTTCACCCAGCAGAAGGCGGTGACGTCCCGCTGGCTGGACCCGAGCCACGGCGGGGTCGACCTGGGCTTCCCGCAGAACTGACCGCCCCGGCGTCCCGCACCCGTCCGGGCCTGCGGGACGCCCCTGCATGAGGAACACGACGACGTGACGATGAACGACTGGTTCTTCCCGAGGCACCGCCTCGCCCAGGAGGACTGGGAGACGGTGGTGGGGCCGGATCTCGACGGCTGGCAGCACACGGGTCTCCGCGTGGCGAGCCTCGACGGCGGGACGGTCGAGCTGCCGGCCGATGAGGTCGAGCGGATGGTCGTGCCGCTCAGCGGCGCCTTCCGGGTCGCCACCCCGCTGCGCGTCTTCGAGCTCACCGGCAGGGCCGGGGTGTTCGACGGCCCCACGGACGTCGTCTACCTCGGAGCCGGCTCCGCCGCGACGATCTCCGGCTCCGGCCGGGTCGCCGTCGCCGAGGCGCCGACCGACCAGGTGCTGCCGGACGCCCACCTGCCCGCGGCCGAGGTGCCGCTCGAGATCCGCGGCGCCGGCCGCTCCACCCGGCAGGTCCACAACTTCGGCACGCCCGACGGGCTCGACGCGGCGAAGCTCATCGTGTGCGAGGTGATCACGCCCGCGGAGAACTGGTCCTCGTATCCGCCCCACAAGCACGACGAGGCGGGACCGACGGAGAGCCGGCTCGAGGAGATCTACTACTTCGAGGCCGCCCCTACCCGCGGCTCCACCGCGCCGGAGGGAGGCGATCCGTTCGGCTTCTTCGCCACCTACTCCTCGCCGGCGGGCGCGATCGACACCGCCGCGATGGTGCGGACGGGGGACGTCGCACTGGTGCCGTACGGCTACCACGGGCCGGCCGCCGCGGCTCCCGGCTACGACCTCTACTACCTGAACGTCATGGCGGGTCCCGGGCCCGACCGGGCCTGGCGCATCAGCGACGACCCCGCGCACGCTTGGATCCGCTCGACCTGGGACGGCCGGTTCCCTGATCCCCGACTGCCCTACGCCCCATGAGGAGGGACCACCGATGAGCATCGACGTCGAGCCCGAGACCCGCACCGTCCACACGCCTCGGCGCTCCCGCACCATGACGGTCGCGCAGGCGCTCGTGGAGTTCCTCGCGAACCAGTGGACGGTCGACGGCGACGTGCGCGAGCGCACGATCGCCGGCACCTTCGGCATCTTCGGCCACGGCAACGTGGCCGGGATCGGCCAGGCCCTCCAGCAGCTGCACCACGACCGCCCGGGGCTCATGCCCTACCACCAGGCCCGCAACGAGCAGGCGATGGTGCACCAGGCGGTGGGCTACGCCCGCATGCGCCGGCGCCGCGCCACCTATGCAGCGGCGGCCTCCGTGGGTCCGGGCGCCGCGAACATGCTGACCGGCGCGGCGCTCGCGACCGCGAACCGGCTGCCCGCCCTGCTGCTGCCGAGCGACACGTTCGCGACCCGCGTCTCGGACCCCGTGCTGCAGCAGCTCGAGCACCCGCACGACCCCGGCATCCAGGTCACCGACGCCTTCCGGCCCGTGTCTCGGTTCTTCGACCGGGTGCAGCGGCCCGAGCAGCTCTTCTCGATCGCCCTCGCCGCACTCCGCGTGCTGACGGACCCCGCCGAGACCGGTGCGGTGACGATCGCGCTCCCGGAGGACGTCCAGGCGGAGACCATCGAGGTGCCGGTCGAGTTCCTCGCGCCCCGCGACTGGCACATCCGGCGACCGCTGCCCGAGCGGGGCCCGCTGGACCGTGCCGCGGCCGCGATCCGTCGTGCCGACCGGCCGATGATCATCGCGGGCGGGGGCGTGCTCTACTCCGAGGCGGAAGCAGCGCTCGCCGCATTCGTCGAGGCGACCGGCATCCCCGTCGGCACTTCGCAGGCCGGCGGCGGAGCGCTGCCCTGGGACTCCGCCCAGTACCTCGGCGGGGTGGGCGCGACAGGAACCGCGGCCGCGAACCGCGTCGCCGAGACCGCCGACGTGGTGATCGGCATCGGCACCCGGTACAGCGACTTCACCACCGCGAGCCGGACCGTGTTCCAGCGCGACGGCGTGATCTTCGTGAACATCAACATCGCGGGGTTCGACGCCTACAAGCACGGCACCCAGCTCCCGGTGATCGCCGACGCCCGGGAGGCCGTCACCGCGCTCGCAGCAGCACTCGACGGCCACCGGGTCGCTCCGGCGTACGCGGAGGAGATCGCGGCCGGCAAGGCGGAGTGGGATCGGCTGGTCGATGCGGCTTTCGAGCCGTCCGGTCGCACCCTGCCCGGCCAGCCGGAGATCATCGGTGCGGTGCAGTCCGTCTCCGATCCGCGCGACGTCGTCGTGCAGGCCGCCGGGTCGCTGCCCGGCGACCTGCACAAGTTGTGGCGGGTGCGGGATCCGCTCGGGTACCACGTCGAGTACGCCTTCTCCTGCATGGGGTACGAGATCGCGGGCGGCCTGGGGGTGCGCAGGGCCGCGCCGGACCGGGACGTGCTCGTGATGGTCGGCGACGGCTCGTACCTGATGCTGCACACCGAGCTCGTCACCGCCGTCGCGGAAGGCCTCAAGATCATCGTCGTCCTGATCCAGAACCACGGCTACGCCTCGATCGGGCACCTGTCCGAGACGGTCGGGTCCGAGCGCTACGGAACGCAGTACCGGTTCCAGGATCCCGACTCGCTCGACTTCCAGGGGGAGCAGCGGCTGCCCGTCGACCTCGCCGCCAACGCGCGCAGCTACGGCGTCGACGTGATCGAGGTCGAGCCGGGCCCCGACGCGATCGACGACCTGAAGACGGCGGTGCTCGCGGCCAAGGCCTCGGCCCGCACGACCGTCGTGCACATCAACAGCGATCCGCTGCTCTACGCCCCCGACGGCGGCGGCTGGTGGGACGTGCCCGTGGCCGGCGTCTCCACGCTCGACACGACCATCCGCGCGAGGGCCGAGTACGAGGAGCAGCGGGCCGCCCAGAAGCCGCTGCTCGGCTGAGAAGAACCGGGCCGACCATGAGGGGAACGACGCTGTGACCGATCCGACCGCGACCGAACGAGCCGCGGAGCCCGCGCTCCGCATCGGCACCGCTCCCGACTCCTGGGGTGTCTGGTTCCCGAGCGACCCGCGCCAGATCCCGTGGGCCCGCTTCCTCGACGAGGTGCAGGCCGCCGGATACACCTGGATCGAGCTCGGCCCGTACGGCTACCTGCCGACGGACCCCCACCACCTGGAGGACGAGCTCGGCGCGCGAGGACTCCGGCTCTCGGCCGGAACCGTCTTCACCGGGTTCCACAAGGGGGACGACCAGTGGCAGCGGGCATGGGACCAGGCGCTCGACGTCGCCGGTCTCGCCTCGAAGCTCGGCGCCGACCACCTCGTGGTCATCCCCGACCTGTGGCGCAGCGACGCGACCGCGGAGGTCCTGGAGTCCCGCACCCTGACCGACGAGCAGTGGAGCCGCCTCGCGGCCGGTCACGACCGGCTCGGCAAGGCCCTCCTCGACGAGTTCGGCGTCCGTCAGCAGTTCCACTCCCACGCGGACAGCCACGTCGGCACCTACCGGGAGGTGACGCGCCTCCTCGACGAGACGGACGTGCGGTACACGAACCTCTGCCTCGACACCGGACACTTCGCCTACTACGGCGGCGACAACCTGCGCCTCATCCGGGAGCGGCCGGATCGGATCGGGTACCTGCACCTCAAGCAGGTGGACCCGGAGCTGCTGTTCGAGGTGCTGAAGAACGACGTCCCGTTCGCCGAGGCCGTCCCGCAGGGGATCATGGTCGAGCCCCCCGCCGGCGTGCCCGCGCTCGGCCCGATCATCGACGCGGTCAGCGCGATCGATCCGGAGATCTTCGCGATCGTCGAGCAGGACATGTACCCGGTCGCACGTCTCGATCAGCCGCTACCGATCGCGACCCGTACCCGGGAGCACATCTTCTCGTGCACCCGTCACGCGCGGATCGCGTGACCGACACCTCCCCGACGAACACGAGGACCTCGACATGAGCAGCACCACCGTGACGCCCGCCGGCGCCGCCCGCCGTGACGCGGACGCCCGCGACCTCCGGGTCGCCGTCGTCGGCGCCGGGATGATGGGCGCCGACCACATCAACCGGATCACGAACCGCATCCGGGGCGCAGCGGTCGTCGCGGTCGTCGAGCCCGACGAGGGCCGAGCGGCTGCCGGGGTCGCCGCCGCGCCCGGATCCGTCGCGCGGACGCGGATCGAGGAGGCCATCGACCGGGACGACCTCGATGCCGTGCTGATCGCCACACCGGGCTTCCTGCACGAGCCGGTCCTGCTCCCCGCACTCGAGGCGGGCCTCGAGATCCTCTGCGAGAAGCCCCTGACGCAGGACAGCGACTCGTCCGCCCGCATCCTCGAGGTGGAGCAGCGGCTCGATCGGCCGCACATCCAGGTGGGCTTCATGCGCCGCTTCGACCCGCAGTACCGGGAGCTCCGGAACCTCGTCGAGACGTCCGATCTCGGCGCGCTCCTCGGGCTGCACTGCGTCCACCGCAACCCGTCGGTCGCGTCGTCGTACACGGAGGCCATGCTGATCACCGACTCGGTGGTGCACGAGTTCGACGTCGTCCCCTGGCTCGCCGGGTCGGACATCGCGTCCGTCGAGGTGAAGCCGCTGCGTCGCAACTCGGTGTCGGCCTTCGCCGATCCGGCGCTCGTGCTGCTGCAGCTCGAGAACGGGGTGCTCGCCGACGTCGAGATCAACGTGAACGTGGGGTTCGGCTACCAGGTGAAGACCGAGGCGGTGTTCGAACACGGCATCGCCGAGATCGGCCGCACGGCCGGCTTGACCGCCTGGCGCGACGGCCATGTCGTCACCGCCGAGCACATGTCCTTCACGACGCGATTCGCCCCCGCGTACGACGAGCAGATCCAGCGCTGGGTCGACGCGGCCGCGCGGGGCACGATCGACGGGCCCTCGGCCTGGGACGGCTACCGCGTCGCGCTCGCCTGCGAGGCGGGCGTCGCGGCTCAGCACACCACCGGCCCGGTCGACGTCGCCACCGCCGCCAAGCCCGACTTCTACGCCTGAGGCACGCATGGTCAGGATCGCGCTCGACCCCACCCCGTACCACGCGACCCACGGGCTGCTCGACTTCGCGGACAAGGCGGCGGAGCTCGGGTACGAGTGGTACCAGCTCACACCGCACGTGGACTTCCTGCCGTTCTTCCGCCATCCGCGCGTCGACGACGAGCTCCTCGCGGCGGTGAAGAAGCGGGCGAAGGACGCCGGGATCGGCATCTCCTCCCTGCTGCCGGTGCAGCGCTGGTCATGGCCCGACGAGGAGCCGCGGCTCGCCGCCGTGCGGAACTGGACGCGCATCATCGAGATCGCCGTGGAGCTCGAGGTGCCGGTGATCAACACGGAGTTCTCCGGCCGGCCGGAGCGATCGGAGGAGTCCGAGCGGGCCTTCTACCGCTCGATGGAGGAGCTGCTGCCGATCTTCGAGCGCGAGGGCATCCGCGTGAACGTCGACCCGCATCCCGACGACTTCGTCGAGGACGGTCTCGAGGCGGTCCGAATCATCCGGGGACTGAACTCGTCGGCGGTCGGATTCGTCTACGTGGGGTCCCACACGTTCCACTACGGCGGCGACGCGGCCGGGATCATGTCGTCCGCCGGCGCCCGGCTCGGCGCGGCGTACGTCGCCGACAGCTTCGACCACCACCGCAGTCACGGCCTGCGCTACATCTCGAACCCGCCGGGGAACGCGGCCCGGGTCCACCAGCACCTCCCGCTCGGTGACGGCGACGTCGACTGGGACGTGTTCTTCGCCGCTCTGGGCGCGAACGGCTTCTACGACCGCGACGACTCGATGATCGTCTCGAACGTCTTCGCGGAGGACGAGCGCGCCGACGAGGTCTCCCGGTTCCAGCTCGAGCAGATCACGCAACGGATCCGTCGAGCGGGCGGAGCGGCATGACGGGCGTCAGGCCTGCAGGGCGCGTGCCGCGGCACACCGCGCGTGCGCTTTCAGGTCCACTCAGGGATGCGGACAAAGTCGCGACTTTGCTAGCCTGTTAAGACATAAAGCTGAGGAGTGCGGTGCCGAACACGGAGATCACGATGCTCCCGGACTCGGTCCTGCTCACGGACCGGTCGGGCCCGGTACCCCTGTACTTCCAGATCGCCACCGGCATCGAGCAGGCCATCCGTTCCGGAGATCTGCCCGCCGGAGCCCGGCTCGAGAACGAGATCGCCCTGAGCGAGCGGCTCGGGCTCTCGAGGCCCACCATCCGGCGCGCGATCCAGGAGCTCGTGGACAAGGGCCTGATCGTGCGGCGCAGGGGCATCGGCACCCAGGTCGTGCACGGATCCGTGACCCGGCAGGTCGAGCTGACGAGCCTCTGGGAGGACCTCGAGCGCACCGGGCAGCATCCCACCACCACGCTGCTGCGGCGCGAGGTGATCGAGGCGGACCAGCGCATGGTGGACGCGCTCGGCGTCGAGCTCGGCAGCCCCGTGCTGCACCTCCGGCGGCTGCGTGGAGCGGACGGCGTTCCCGTCTCGATCCTGGAGAACTACCTGCCGGAGGACTTCACGGATCTGACCGAGGAGCAGCTCCGCCAGCACGGTCTCTATCAGCTGCTGCGGATGCGGGGCGTGACCATGCGGGTCGCACGCCAGCGGATCGGCGCCCGTCGTGCGACGCCGGCCGAGAGCAAGCTGCTCGAGATCGATCGCAACGGCCCGCTGCTCACGATGGACCGCACGGCGTACGACGCGAGCGGCAAGGCGGCGGAGTTCGGTCACCACTGCTACCGGCCCGATCTCTACTCGTTCGAGATCACGCTCGTCGGTCACTGATCGCGGCCGCCGCGTGCGGCCGCGGGTCCATCCCGTTCCTCTCGACGACTGGCGGTGTCCCGGTGAAGTTCGGCCTCTACAACGCGATCCTGCGCGACCGTCCGCTGCCCGAGGCCCTCGAGGTCATCGGCGGGCTGGGCCTCACCGGCATCGAGCTCAACTCCGGCGGCTTCCTGCCGGCCGTGCATCTCCCGACCTTCGACGACATCCTGGAGTCGGACGCCGCCGGGGACGACTTCCTCGGGCTCTTCGACGGCACCGGCGTCGAGATCGCCGGGCTCAACTGCAACGGCAACCCGCTCCACCCCGATCAGGCGATCGGCGACCGGCACGCGGAGGACGTGCGACGGTCGATCCGCCTCGCGAACCGGCTCGGCCAGCAGCGCGTCGTGACCATGTCGGGCCTGCCGGGCGGGGAGCCCGGGGCGAGCCGGCCGAACTGGATCGTGAACGCCTGGAACTCGGCCGCACTGGATGTCCTGGACTACCAGTGGCACGTCGCGGAGTCGCTCTGGCGCGAGATCGACCGTGAGGCGGCCGATCTCGGCGTCAAGGTCGCCCTCGAGCTGCACCCCCAGAACCTCGTGTTCAACCCGGCCGGCATCCGCGAGCTGCTCGAGCGCACCGACGCGACCAGCATCGGGGTCGAGCTCGACGCATCACACCTGTTCTGGCAGCAGATGGACCCGGCCGTCGTGCAGGACCTCGGTCAGCTCGTGTTCCATGCGGCCGCGAAAGACGTCCGCGTGAATCCCGCCGCGGCCGTCCACGGCGTCCTCGACAACCGCTTCCGGCGGATGCGGCCGGACGAAGCCAGGACCAACCTCGGCGGCGACGAGTGGGTGAACGAGTGGCCCACGGACGCGGCGTGGGACTTCGTCGCCCTCGGCCGCGGCCACGACGTCGCGTACTGGTCGACCTGGCTCGCAGCGCTGCACGCGGTGGATCCCGACATGCTGGTGAACATCGAGCACGAGGACGTCTCGCTCGGGCGCATCGAGGGAATCGAGGTCGCCGCCGCCGTGCTCCTGGATGCGGCTCGACGGGCGGGGATCGACACCTGACCGAACGTCCGTGCCGGGCTACGCCGATGCGGTGCGGATCCTGACCTCGCGCTCCATGCGCTTCTCGTGCCGCTGCCGGCCCTTGATCGCCTCGACCTCGCGGGTCCTGGGCGGCGCGTTCGTGACCAGCTGGTCGAGCATCCGGCGGGTGGCCTGAGCGATCTCCTCGATCGCCTGGTCGAACGCCGGGGTGTTCGCGCGGGACGGGTGCGTCGACCCGCTGACCTTGCGGACGAACTGGAGAGCGGCCTCGCGCACCTCGTCGTCCGTCGTCGCCGGTTCGAAGTTGTGGAGGCAGCGGATGTTCCTGCACATGAGGGCGACGATAAGCCGTGACGTCGAAGCGCGGTAGCCGGGCGCCTGGATGCGACGCCCCAGCGCGGGGACGTCGCCCCGGCTCGGGGTCGCGTCCTCAGTCGATCCTTGTCCGCCTCCCGAGATCCTGCTCATCCGGCAGGGCACCATCGCTCGGTGGGCCCCGCCCGCGATAGTCGTCCGTCGGAACGGGCAGGCGGATCCGGGCGGCGGCCGTCTCGCCGAACCCGGCCCCGGCCGCCGACCGGCCGCAGAACGGATCCGGGGAACGACGTGGAGAGGAGCGGCCCGATGTCCACGGTCCGTGCCGACGTCGCCCCCGGTCGGCGGAACGCCGCGAGTCCGCTCGCCGAGCGCCGCCGCAGAGCCCGTCGCCGGCGGCGCGGAACGCGCGCGATCGCCGGCCTGGTGCTGTGCGTCGTGGTCATCGCCGCCCTGGCCTGGGCCGGCCTCGAGCTCGTGGTGCCGAGCGCGGCGGACGCGGAGGCACGAACCGCGCAGCTCGCCGCGAGCCGTGGTGTCGTGCAGTTCAGCGACCCCACTCCGCCGAAGGTCGCCGACGCCCTGATCGCCACCGAGGATGCGCAGTTCCGCACGAACATCGGCATCGACCCGGCCGGAGTGCTGCGGTGGGCCCGGGGGACCGTCACGGGTGCCTCCGGGGACACCGGTGGTGCCACGATCGAGCAGCAGCTGGCGAAGATGCTCTACACGGGCGGCCGGCGGCAGCCGGTCGATCAGCTCGAGCAGGTGGGGCTCGCGCTGAAGCTGGACACCGACTTCTCGAAGGCGCAGATCCTCCGGATGTACCTCGACACCGCCTACTTCGGGCACGGCTACTACGGCCTGGCCGCGGCGTCGGAGGGCTACTTCGGCACGTCGCCCGAACACCTCGACTGGCAGCAAGCGGCACTCCTCGCCGGCCTGGTGCAGGCGCCGAGCGCGTACGACCCCACGGCGCATCCGGCGCTCGCCCTCAGCCGGCGCGCACACGTGCTGTCCCGCCTCGCTGCGACCGGGTCGCTCACGCCCGAGCAGGCGTCGAGGCTGGCCGCGACGCCGCTGGGGCTCCGTTAGGACGTGGGCCGGCTCCGGCAACGGAGGGTCGGAAGAAGTGAGACCTCGAATGAACGCGGGGCGCCTCATCGGAGGCTCATCGCATCGGCACCGGGGCCGCATCGAGAGGTCTTCGACCATGGGAGACAACACCGACCGACGTCTGGAGCAGACATGCCCGCCCCGACCGCCGATCTGATGGCCCCACAGTCGCAGCCTGTCAGACCCTTCACCCAGCCGCCTTCCTGGCACTCGCTCGCGCAGGAGGAGCGCACCGTTCGCCGACGTCGTCGGATGCGCTCCGCCGACCTGCTCGTCGCCGCCGCGTGGACCTCGGTCGCGGCCGCGATCGCCCTCTTCTTCGCTTCAGGCGGCGCTGCGACCAGCACCGGCCCCTCCGGGATCGTGACCGCGGCGGGCATCGTCGCGGGCCTCGCCGCGACCGACCTGCTGCTCGTCATGCTCGTGCTCGTCGCGCGGGTGCCGCTCATCGACCGCACCTTCGGGCATGACAAGGCGCTCGCCGCGCATCGGCGGATCGGCAAGCCGGCGCTCTCCCTGCTCCTCGCGCACGCCGTGCTCCTCACCCTCGGCTACGGCCTCTCGGATGGGGCGAACCCGCTCCGTGAGACGTGGCAGCTGCTCACCGCGAACCTCGACATGACCCTCGCCTACCTCGGCCTCGTGCTGCTGATCGCGGTGGTCGTGACGTCACTCGTCGCGGTGCGGAAGCGGCTGCAGTACGAGATCTGGCATCTCGTGCATCTGGTCAGCTATGCGGGCGTGCTCGTGGCCGTGCCGCACGAGCTGTCCGCGGGCGCCGTGCTCGCGTCCGGGACGCCCGAGCGCGTGTTCTGGATCGCGCTCTACGTGCTCGCCTTCGGGGCGGTGCTCATCCACCGGTTCGTGACGCCGCTGCTGACGAGCGCGGAGCACGCGTTCCGGGTCGAGGGGGTCGAGGTGATCGCAGCGGACGTCGTCTCCATCCACCTGCGCGGGAAGCACCTCGAGCGGTTCGGGGCGCGCGGCGGCCAGTTCGCGGTGTTCCGGTTCTGGACCGCCCGCACCTGGTGGCACGCCCACCCGATCTCCTTCTCGAGCGCCCCCTCACGGAACCGGCTGCGGCTCACGGTCCGGGTCCTCGGCGGCGGCACGGATCGTCTGACCCGACTGCCGACGGGCGCCTTCGTGAGCGTCGAGGGACCGTACGGCGTCTTCTCCGACCGGACCCGCACCGCGCCGTACCTCACGGCGATCACCGCGGGCATCGGGGTCACTCCCGTTCGGGCGCTCCTCGAGGACTCGGCTCTGGAACCCGGCGAGGCGACGGTCCTGCTCCGGGCCGGGGACGACGGGGCGACCTACCTCTGGGACGAGGTGACCGGCCTGGTCCAGGCCGGCGGGGGCAAGGCGTGGTCGATGACGGGCCACCGTCCGCGTGGCGTGAAGACGTGGATGTCGGCGGCTGCCGTCGAGCACCAGGTCACCCTGCGCCGCATCTTCCCCCACCTGCTCGACTCCGACGTCTACATCTGCGGCCCGCAGTCCTGGGCCGATCTCGTCGCCGCCGACTGCCGCAAGGCGGGCGTTCCGGCCTACCGCATCCACCTCGAGAGGTTCGATTCATGAGACCGCGCGCTCTCGCCCTGTCCCTCGCCGGCTGCGCCGCCGTCCTCGTCGGCGGCGGCGAGATCGGGCAGTCGATTCTCCAGCCCGCGGCCCAGGCCGCTGCTGCAGCGGCGGACCCGACATCGTCCTCCTCCTCGTCCGCCGCATCGTCGGCCACCACGTCGTCGGCGAGCGCCTCGGCCTCGGCCACCCCGTCGGCGACACCGACCGCCACCGCCAGCGGCGTCAGCGGCACGTTCGTGGGAACGACGGAGCAGACCCGGTACGGGCCGATGCAGGTCGAGATCGTCGTGAGGCGCAGCAGGATCACCGACGTCAAGGCCCTGCAGCTGACGAACCAGGACCCCCGATCGGTGCAGATCAGCGAGTCCGCCGCGCCGGTCCTCCGGCAGGAGGCGCTCTCCGCGCAGTCCGCGAAGATCGACACCGTCAGCGGCGCCACGTACACCTGCGAGGGCTATCTCAGCTCGCTCCAGTCGGCCATCGACAAGGCGAACCTCTGAGCTCGCTCCCGCGCGTCCCTCCAGCCGACGTGGTTCCGCCTTCGAGTGCTGCGCCGATCCGGTGGTGGTCCAGCGCCGGCTAGGGCGCCGCGGCTGCAGGAGCGGCCGCGTCGAGTCGAGGCGTCTTGCCCGCTGCGCTCGCACCGAGGTACAGCCGTCCCACCTCGGGGTCTTCCAGAAGGGCTGATCCGGCCCCGGTCAGGGCGACCCGTCCGGCTTCGAGGACCGCTCCCCGATGCGCGACCGCCAGGCCGGATCGGGCGTTCTGCTCCACGAGCAGAACGGTCCTGCCGTCTTCGGTGAGCTGCGCGATGCTCGCGAACACGGCGGTGCGGGATTTCGGGTCGAGACCGATCGACGGTTCGTCGAGCAGGATCAGGGCGGGGTCCAGCATGAGCGACCGAGCCAGCTCGACCTGCTTCTGCTCGCCGCCGGACAGGGACCCGGCCAGCGAGGTGCGCCGCCGACCGACGATGGGGAAGCGTTCGGTGACCTCCTCGAGCCGCCGGCGCACGAGTGCGCGGTCGTTCAGGACGAACGCGCCCATCTCGACGTTCTCCCACACCGTCATGCCGGGGAAGAGGCTCCGGTCCTGCGGAACGTGCACGATGCCGAGACCGAGTCGCTCCCGCGGCGAGAGGCGGTTCAGGTCGTTGCCGGCGAAGCGGACGAAGCCGTCCTTCGCGGTGAGCAGACCGCTCACCGTCTTCAGCACGGTCGACTTCCCGGCGCCGTTCGGGCCGATGAGGCAGACGATCTCACCGCGGTTGACGGTCAGGTCGACACCCCGGAGGATCAGGCCTGCACCGTATCCGGCCGTGACCCCGCCGAGCTCCAGCAGCGCTTCACCCTGCGCGGGCAGGGCGACGGTCGTCGTGATCTCAGCCACCGAGGTACGCCTCCAGGACTCGTTCATCCGTCTGGATCGCTGCGGGCGGCCCGAACGCGATCGGGGCGCCCTGGTCGAGCACGATGACGGGATCGCACAGCCTCATCACGAGCTGCATGTCGTGCTCGACGATCAGGAAGGTGACGCCCGCCGCGTTGCGCTCACGGATGTGTCGCTCCATCGCGTCGATCATCACCGGGTTCACGCCGGCGGTCGGCTCGTCGAGGAGGACGAGCTTCGGCGAGCTCATCAGCACGGCGGCGAACTCGAGCAGCTTGCGCTGGCCGTAGGACAGGTCTCCCGCAGGCAGGTCGGCGAGGTGGCTGAGCCGGAACTCGTCGAGCATCCGGCGTGCCCGTTCCTCGTCCCGCTTCGAGACCCGGCGTCCGAAGAGGTCTCGCCAGCTGAAGCCCGCTGCAACCACGAGGTTCTCGATGGCGGTGAGCTCCGGGAAGATCCGCGCCTGCTGGAACGTCCTCGACAAGCCGCGTCGGTAGAGCTGGGCGGGACGCGCGCGCTCGACCGCGCCGCCGTCGAACCGGACCGTTCCGGAGTCCTGCTTCAGGTATCCGGTGATCATGTTGAAGGCGGTCGTCTTGCCGGATCCGTTCGGTCCGATCAGGGCGGTGATGGTGCCGGCCTCGACGCTGAAGCTGCAGTCGTCGACGGCGGCCACGCCGCCGAACCGCTTGGTCAGCCCTTCGACCTCGAGCAGTGCAGTCATCGGGCCGCCTCCATCCGCACGGCCGGATCGACAGGTCGGGCCGCGTCGGTGCCGGGCGACTCGCCGGGGCCGCGTGCCGCCAGACGTCGGCGGGCCAGCCTCTCGGACACGGAGGGCAGGATGCCGCGGGGAAGGAACAGCATGATCACGATGAACACGGCCGCGTAGGCGAGCAGGTAGAGCTCGCTGGCGCCGAACGTCTGGGCGAAGTACTCCTGCGCAGGAACGAGGATGAAGGCTCCGAGCACGGGACCCCAGAGCGTTCCGCGTCCGCCGAGGAACGCCATCAGCACCATCCCGATGGTGATCAGCGGATCGACCGCGAACTGCGGATAGATGAAGCCGACGTAGTAGGCCCACACGCCGCCGATCATCGCCACCAGGCCGCAGCTGACCGCGAATGCCAGCAGCTTGACCGCGGTGACCCGGACGCCGATGCCGTGCGCCTTGTCCTCGTCGGCGCGGACGGTCGCGAGCGACAGACCGATCTTGCTCCGCCGGAAGTAGAGCGAGATCGCCATGGCGATCGCCAGCATGACGACCATCGCGTAGTAGAACGGCCAGTCGAAGGTCTCGACCGGGAAGGGCGGGGGAGCGACGCTCTTCCCCTGCGCACCACCGGTGAGGTCCTTGAGGTTGAAGGCCAGGGTCTGGGTGATGAACAGCAGCGTGATCGTGACGATCGCGAACACGTCCGCACGGGTGCGCATCGCGATCCAGCCGACGGGGATGCTGAGCAGGCCGACCGCGACGCCGATCACCGGCAGCAGGAGGAACGGCTCGAAACCGCTCCCGACGCTGTTCGTGAACACGAGTCCGATCGCATAGGCACCGATGCCGAAGAACGCCACGTGGCCGAGCGACGGGTAGCCGGCGTAGCCGCCGACGAGGTTCCAGGAGCTCGCGAGGCCCGCGTACATGACCGTGAAGATCAGGGTCGTCAGCAGCCATCCGGGGGCCCCGAGCACGGGGATCAGGGCGAGCAGGAGGAAGAAGATCCCGGCGCGGAGGAGGCCAGCTCGGCCGACGGGCTTCACAGCGCTCCCCGGACCCGGGCGCCGAACAGGCCGCGAGGGCGCAGCAGCAGCACGAGCAGCAGCACCACGAAGAACGTGAAGTCGCCCCAGATGGGCGCCGCTTCGGCCGAGACGATGGAGGAGGCGACGCCCATCACCAGGGCTGCGATGACCGATCCGCCGATGCTGCCGAGGCCGCCGAGCACGACGACCGTGAGGAGGCGGCTGATGAGGTCGTAGTGGCTGCCCGGGTTGAAGGCGTTCAGCATGCCGAACACCGAACCGGCGGCCGCGGCGGTCGCGGCCCCCAGTCCGAACCCGATGGCGGACACCCGTGACGCGTTCACGCCGAGCAGCTCCGCGGAGGCGGGGTTCTGCACCGTCGCCCGGACCGACCGGCCGAACTTCGTGCGCTGCAGGATGAAGTACAGGGCCGCCAGCAGGACGAGCGACAGCACGAACGCGACGAACCGCACGACGCTGACCTGGAAGCCGAGCACCGTCCAGCTCGAGTTGGCGTACGCCGGCTGCACGTTGGTCAGGGTGGAGCCGTACGCGAACGACAGGGCTCCCTCGATCGCCAACGCCACCGCGAACGTGACGAGCAGCGACAGCTCCGCGACGTCGCTGCCGCGCAGCGGGCGGATGAGCACCCGCTGCACGACGACGCCCACCAGGAACAGCAGCGGCGTGGTGATGACGATCGAGAGGAACGGATCGAGTCCGAACGTCGTGAAGAGCGTGTACGTCAGATACGCGCCCAGAACGACGAGCGCACCCTGAGCGAGGTTGACGATCTTCATGATTCCGAAGATCAGCGTCTGGCCGCTCGCCATCAACGCGTAGACGCCGCCGGTGAGGATGCCGAGGATGATCGCCTGGATCAGTGCGTGCACGTCCCGGTCACCCGGCCCAGGCAGGCTTCGGGGCGAGCGGCGTGTGCTGCGCGCCGTTGGCCGGGAACACCGTCTGCAGCTTGCCGTCGATCCACTGCACGAGCACGTAGTCGCCCTGCGGCTCGCCGTACTGGTTCCACTTCAGGTTCCCGACGAGGGTCGGCCAGGTGCCGGAGTGGAGCGTGCTGATGATCGTCGCGTTGTCGACCTTGCCGGTCTTCTTCGCCACCTCCTGCAGCAGCATCCCGGCCGAGTACGCCTCCGCGGAGGTCGGGTCGATCTTGTTGGCCGTTCCGCCGTACTTCGCGATGTAGTCGGCGATGAACTGCTTGCTGCCCGCGATCGTGGAATCGGCGTACCAGTCGGCGCTGGAGAACACGCCGTTCGTGTTCGGCAGCCCTACGGCGGCCGGGAAGTCGCCAGGGGAGTTCGCCCCGTTCGACTCGAACAGGTACTTCGGGTCGAACTTCAGCTGGATCATCGCCTTGATCTGCGCGAAGGCGTCACCCTCCTGCGAGCCACCGACGACCACGTCCGGGTTCTTCGCCGCGATGCCGGAGATGATCGGCGTCATGTCCGCGGTCTCCGACGGATAGGTCTGGTCGTAGACGGTCTTGATGCCCGCCGCTTCGAAGCGCTTGCGGATGTTGTCGGCGATCGGCGCGGAGAAGGGGTCGTCGAGCTTCGCGTACGCGGCGGTCTTCGGCCGCTGCGAGGCGGGCAGGGACAGGATGTAGTTCGCGAAGACGTCACCGCCCTTCGTCGTCGCGGCCGGCTGCACGAAGAACAGGTTCGTCAGCTTCTGCGCGAACACCGAGGGGCCGCCGCCGGCCGGCTCGATGAAGCTGTAGTGGTACCGGCTGGCCACGCGGGACGCCGGAACGGTGAGCAGGCTCGAGTACGGGCCGAAGACGAGGTCGACCTTCTGCTGGGTGATCAGGTTGGTGTAGTTCGTCACCACCTGGTCGGGGTTCGACGCGTCATCGACGATCGAGAGCTGCACCTTCCGGCCGAGTACGCCTCCCGCCTTGTTCGCGACGCTCTGCCAGAGCTCGTAGCCGCGCTGTGCAGCCTTTCCCGAGTCGGAGAAGTCGCCTGTGAGGGAGAGCGAGATCCCGATCTTCAGCGGCGTCTTGGTGCCGCTGCTCGAGCCGCCGCCTCCGCCGCCCCCGGAGCTGCACGCGGACAACGCCAACGCACCGATGGTGATCGCGGCGGCCGCGCCGAAGCGTGCCCGTCGACCTCTGCCGAACCGAAGTTGCATCATTGCTCCTCTTCGCGGGGCGATCCAGGCTCGATGCCCGCGTCCCGAAGGAGTGCGAAGAGCATCGCTGCAATCGTTTGCGACACGATGGCACCCAGGTGCGTCCGTGTCAATCGACCGAGGCCGGCATGGCGTGTCGCGGCGGTCGAGCCTCACGGAGAAGGGACCTGGATCTGTGCACTCCTCCGGCATTCTGGGCACCAGACGGCGCGGGACGTCCCTCGTGGGGCGGGTCGCTTGACGGTCGATGGAGAAGCATCGATACTGGCAAACGTTTGCATTCACAATGCAGTGAGAGGGGTCTCCGTGCCCGAGAATCCTGGACGTGTCGGCTGGATCGGTACCGGACGCATGGGCTTCCAGCTCTGTCGTCGGCTGCTCGACGCCGGCTACGAGGTGACGGTCTACAACCGCACGAGGAGCAAGGCCGAACCCCTCGCCGAGTACGGCGCGACCGTCGTCGACCGACCGGTCGAGCTCGCCGCCTGCGACATCGTCTTCTCGATGGTGTCCGCGTCGAGTGATCTGCACGCCGTGATGACCGGCGACGACGGACTGCTCACCGACCCGGGCCGACGGCCCCGGATCATCGTCGACTCGTCCACCGTGTCGGTCGACGCCTCCGAGGAGGTGCGGCGACGGGCGGCGGAGCTCGGAACCGTGCTCCTGGCCGCTCCGGTGAGCGGCAATCCCAAGGTGATCAAGGCCGGGAAGCTGACGGTCGCCGTCTCCGGGCCGAGGGAGGCCTTCGACGAGGTCGAGCCGATGCTGGCGCACTTCGGTCGTGGCGTCACCTACGTCGGCGACGGCGAGGTGGCGAGGCTGGTGAAGATCTGCCACAACGTGTTCCTCGGCGTGGTCACCCAGTCGCTCGCCGAGATCACCGTGCTGGCCGAGCGCGGCGGTGTCAGCCGGGCGGCGTTCCTCGAGTTCCTCAACGACTCCGTGATGGGCTCGACCTTCACCCGCTACAAGTCGCCGGCGCTCGTGAACCTCGACTTCTCCCCGACGTTCACGATGCCTCTGCTTCGGAAGGACTTCGACCTCGGCCTCGCGGCGGCGCACGACCTCGATGTGCCGATGCCCGTGGCCAGCGCTACAGCGCAGCTCGTGGCCGCCGCGGTCGGAGCAGGCCACCGGGACGAGGACTTCGCCACGTTGATCGTCGAGGTCGCGCGGGGTGCCGGACTCGCGCTCGAATCGGAGCACGCGGTGGTCGATGACGGACTGCCGGAGCAGGCCCGTGAGGCGCGCGCGGTGAGCGAGGTCGTTCGATGACGCCGCTGTGGCGCGAGCAGAGCACGGCGACCGAGAAGCCGCCGATGGCCCTCGGTCAGATGGCGGTCGACTACGAGATGCGGGTCGACTTCCCCCGGCTCCGCGACTACCGGATCGGCCGCGCGAAAGCGGCCCTCGAGTCCAGCGAGTGCGGCGCCTTCCTGCTCTTCGACTTCTACAACATCCGGTACACCACGCAGTCCTGGGTAGGAGGGGCGCTCGGGGACAAGATGACGCGGTACTCGCTGCTCACGAAGGGCGGTGAGCCGATGCTCTGGGACTTCGGCTCCGCGGTTCGCCACCACAAGCTGTACTCGCCCTGGCTCGAGGAGGGGAACAACCGGCCGGGCATGCTCGGGATGCGCGGGGCGATCGCGCCGTCGGCCGGCCTGATGGAGTCCGCCGTTCGCGAGATCAAAGGCCTCCTCGAGGACGCGGGCGTCGCGAACCTTCCGGTCGGGCTGGACATCGTCGAGCCGGCGTTCCTCTTCGAGATGCAGCGCCAAGGCCTGACGGTCGTCGACTGCCAGCAGCTGATGCTGGACGCCCGGCAGATCAAGTCGGCGGACGAGATCATGCTGCTGAACCAGGCGGCGGCGATGGTCGACGGGGTGTACCAGGACATCGTCGAGGCGTTGAAGCCCGGCGTGCGCGAGAACCAGATCGTCGCACTCGCGAGCAAGCGGCTCTACGAGATGGGGTCGGACCAGGTCGAGGCCATCAACTCCATCTCCGGGGAGCGGTGCAACCCCCACCCCCACAACTTCACCGATCGCATCATCCGGCCAGGAGACCAGGCCTTCTTCGACATCATCCACTCGTTCAACGGCTACCGGACCTGCTACTACCGCACCTTCGCCGTCGGTGCCAGCACCTCGAGTCAGCGCGACGCGTACGCGAAGGCCCGCGAGTGGATGGACGCGGCGATCGCGACCGTGAAGGCGGGCGTCGGCACGGACGACATCGCACGTCGGTGGCCCAAGGCCGAGGAGTTCGGCTTCGCGAACGAGCTCGCCGCGTTCGGCCTGCAGTTCGGCCACGGCCTCGGGCTCGGCCTGCACGAGCGGCCGATCATCTCGCGGCTGAACAGCCTGGACAACCCGATCGAGGTGCAGTCCGGGATGGTCTTCGCGTTGGAGACCTATTGCCCTGCATCCGACGGCTACTCGGGCGCCCGGATCGAGGAGGAGGTCGTCGTCACCCCCTCCGGCGCCCACGTCCTCACGAAGTTCCCCTCCCAGGAGCTGTTCGTCACCCACGAGTACTGACGTCCGTCATGCAGCCGTCCCGCATGGCTAGGGTGGCGCCGTGACGACCCGGGCGACCATCGCGGACGTCGCCCGGCTCGCGGGCGTCCACGCGGGAACCGTCTCCCGTGCCCTCAATCCCAAGACCGAGGGGCGCGTGAACCGCGCCACCGTGGCCCGGGTGCGCAGGGCGGCGAAACAACTCGGCTACACGCCGAACTCGATCGCCCGGGGCCTCAGGACGAGTTCATCCCTCACGGTGGGCGTGGTGGTCCCCGACCTCACCAATCCCATCTTCCCGCCGATGGTGCGCGGCATCGAGAGCGCGTTGGCGCCGCGCGGATACTCGGCGGTGATCGTGAACACCGACGGGAGGGACGACCTCGAGCGCCTCCTCGTCGACTCGCTCCTGCAACGGCAGGTCGACGGGTTGATCTTCGCGACCGGTCACAGCGAGCACGCCGCCGCCGCCGAGGTGTTCGAGCGCGGCATCAAGGCGGTGATGGTGAACAGGGACGCACGCGGCATACCGTTCCCGGCCGTGGTCGGCGACGACGCGGCCGGCATCCGCGACGTGCTGGATCACCTCGCCGCGTTGGGTCATCGCCGTGTGGTCCACCTCGCCGGCCCCGCCAGCTTCTCCACCGGAACGATCCGTGCCGCCGCGTTCGTCACCCGCTGCGCGGAGCTCGGGCTCGAGGGCCGGGTCGTGGCGGCTGCCGCCTACTCCGTCGACGAGGGGACGCGCCTCACCCGTGGCGTACTCGGCGATCCGGCCGACCGGCCGACCGCGATCGTCGCCGGGAACGACCTGCTGGCGCTCGGTGCGTATCACGCGCTGCGGGCGGAGGGCCTGCGCTGTCCCGACGACGTCTCGGTGGTGGGATTCAACGACATGCCGTTCGCCGGCGACTTCCAACCGCCGATGACGACCGTGCGTGTGCCCCACTTCGATCTCGGTGCAGAGGCGGCCCGGCTCCTGCTCGGCCAGCTGGAAGCGGAAGCCACCGGCGTCTCACCCGTGCGGATCGTGCTCCCGGTGCACCTGGTCGTTCGGGGATCGACCGCCCCACCCGACCAGGTGCACGCCGCCCCCGGCTGAAGCTCACGCCGTGACGGCGATGTACTTCTCCTCGAGGAACTCGAGGATGCCCTCGGAGCTGCCCTCTCGGCCGAGTCCGCTCTGCTTCGTGCCGCCGAAGGGGGCGGCCGGGTCGCTGACCACTCCACGGTTGACGGCGACCATGCCCGCGTCGAGACGTTGCGCGACCTGCATCGCGGCCCGCTCCTCCCCGAAGACGTAGGCCATGAGGCCGAAGATCGTGTCGTTGGCCTGCCGCACCGCGTCGTCGACGTCGTCGAAGCGGACGACCGCCGTGACCGGCCCGAAGATCTCGGTGCGGTTGATCGTGCTGCCGTGCGCGACACCGGTCAGCAGGGTGGGCTCGTAGAAGGCTCCGACCTCGGAGGGCTTCCCTCCGACGGCCACCTCCGCCCCTTCGTCCACGGCGGTCGCGACGAGATCCGCGACCTTGTCGCGCTCCGCGAAGGAGACGAGTGCGCCGAGGTCGTTGGTGCGCTCCAGCCCCTTCCCCATCCGCAGTGCCGACAGGCGCTCGCCGAACCGCTGCACGAACCGATCGTGCAGGGAGGAGTGGACGTAGAACCGGTTCGCCGCGGTGCACGCCGAGCCGCCGTTGCGCATCTTCGCGAGCAGGGCTCCGTCGATGGCGACGTCGAGGTCCGCACCGGGCAGCACGATGAGCGGAGCGTTGCCGCCGAGCTCCATCGAGGCGGAGACGACCGTGTCGGCGCATTGGTGCAGCAGCTCCCGGCCGACCTCCGTGCTTCCCGTGAAGGAGAGCTTGCGGACCGCCGGGTGCTGCAGCATCCGGGCGATCGCCGGTCCTGTCGGAACGGGCGTGATGAGGTTCACGACGCCGCGCGGCACGCCGGCGCGCTCCAGCACGTCGACCATGTACGCGGCGGTGAGCGGCGTCTCGCGCGCGGGCTTCAGGATCATGGTGCAGCCGGCGGCGAGTGCCGGGGCCAGCTTGCGTGTCGCCATGGCCGCCGGGAAGTTCCAGGGGGTGATCAGCAGGGAGACGCCGATCGGCTGCCGGGTGACGACGATGCGCTTGTCACCGGCGGGTGAGAGGCGGTAGTCGCCCGGGATCCGGACGGCCTCCTCCGCGAACCAGCGGAAGAACTCCTTCGCGTACGCGGCCTCGCCCATCGCGTCCGGCCACGCCTTCCCGTTCTCGCGCACCATGATCTCCGCGAAGATCTCGACCTCGTCGGTCAGGATCTCGTAGGCGCGACGCAGGATCTCTGAGCGCTCCCGCGGCGCGGTCGCGGCCCACGCCGGGAACGCGGCCTCGGCGGCCGCGATGGCCGCATCGCAATCCGAGTCCGAGGCGATGGCGAACTCGGTGATGGTGGAGCCGTCCGAGGGGTCGACGACCGGGAAGCGGCGTCCGTCCGATCCGGCGCGCCAGGCGCCGTCGATGTAGAGGTCGGCGAAGAGCGACTGGTCGCTCCGGCGAGGGGCCGTTGCGCCGGGGGCGAGGGTGGTCATAGGAGGTCCTTCCGGTTCTGGCTCGCGGGCGTCCGCCCCGTTCCGAGATCGTCGAAGAGCTCGGGATGGAGCTCGAGTTGCAGGCGGGTGCGACGGATGTGCCCGATCAGCACCCGTTCGGCGTCCTCGCCGTCGTGGGCGGCGATCGCGGTGACGAGGAGGTGGTGCTCGTCGTGCACGATCCGGTTGCTGCCCCCGTCGAGGAGCAGGGTGTACGCGCGCCGGTAGTGCTGGGTGGTGTTCCACAGGCGGTGGACGAGATCGCCGAGCAGGGTCGTCTCGGCCCCGGAGTAGGAGAGGAGGTGGAACTCCCGATCGAGACGGAGGAACGCCTCGACGTCGGTGCCGGCCTCCATCTCCGTGGCAAGCTCCTCGAGCCGTCGGATCGTCTGGTCGCCCAGCCCCGGGATGCTCGTCGCGATCAGCAGGGGCTCGAGCTTCTCCCGTATCCGGTACATCTCCTCGCACTCCGCGAGGCTCAGCCGGGCGACCCAGGCGCCGGTGTTGGCCACGAGCGTGACGAGGCCGTCCGCCTCGAGGATCCGGAGCGCCTCGCGGACGGGGACGCGGCTGGCGCCGTAGCGGGCGGCCAGGTCCTCCTGCCGGATCCTGGCGCCCGGCGCGTACTCGCCCGTGAGGATCGCCGAGCGCAGCTCGGCGGCGATCCTGGCGCCGGTCACGCCCTCGCGCAGCACTTCTGTCGCGGACACCGCGCTCCTCCCGTTCTCAGACAGCCGGTGGGGTCAGTCGGCCGGATGGGTGGGGTGCCAGAGCAGCACCGGGGCGTCCCGCTCGTAGGCCTTCCCGTCGGGGAAGCTCACCAGCTCGAACTGCATGCCCCAGGGGGACAGGAAGTAGACCCACCGCTGCCCCTCGCTGGCGTTGCTGCTGCGCGTCGGCTCCCCGAGCACGCGGATCCCGTTCGCGTGCAGGTGCGCCACGCCCGCGTCCATGTCGTCGACGTAGAACGCGAGGTGATGGCCGCCGAGATCGCTGTTCCGCGGCTGCGGGCGCTGCCCGTCCGCTGCGTCGTAGGAGAAGACCTCGAAGTTCGAGCCGTGTCCGCAGCGGTAGAAGTGCAGACGTCGCATGACTGTTCGGGGGTGCACGCCGAGACGCTCCTGCATCCAGTCGTCGTCCGGGTGCTCGAACGGGCCGAGCGAGTAGACGCGCTCGCAGCCGATGACCTGGGTGAAGAAGTGATCGGCCTCGTCCAGATCCGGCACGGTGAAGCCGATGTGGTCGGTGCCGCGCAGGCCGGGAAGCCCCATCCGATCCTCCTTGATTGGATACAACGTGCGGCCCACTGTACCCGATTTCGCGTATTTCGGGCGAGGGGCCGTTGAGATTGTCGCCAATGAGTCCATACACTGGCCTCGCTCGCCGCGACGCGGGCCCACCGACGACGTTGGGACGACCTGGACGATGCCGAAGCATGAACGACTCGAAGCAGCCGTGCCGTGGGTGCGTCTCGAAAGCACCCCGGAGGACTGGCGGGCGGCCGATCCGGCGCTGCTCGGGGGCATGCTGGCCGAGCTGCACCTGATCCGCGCGTTCGAGGAGACCGTGCTCGAGCTCGCGGGGGAGGGCCTCGTGCACGGGCCGGCCCACTCGAGCATCGGCCAGGAGGGCGGCGCGGTCGGCTCGATCATCGGCCTGCGATCGTCCGACGGCGTCAACGGGTCGCACCGGGGGCACCATCAGTTCCTCGCGAAGGCGCTCACCCACGTGACCGGGGGAGACCTGGACCTGAGCGCCCTCGTCACCGGCGACGTCGACCGGGTGCTGCAGCGGACGCTCGCCGAGATCCTGGGGCTCGCGCAGGGGTTCTGCGCCGGACGCGGGGGATCGATGCACCTGCAGTGGCTCGAAGCGGGCGCCCTCGGCACGAACGCGATCGTCGGTGGCGGTGTGCCGATGGGCGCGGGCAACTCCTACGCCCAGCGGCAGTCCGGAACGACGGATCTCACCGTCAGCTACTTCGGTGACGGCGCGGTGAACATCGGCTCCGTCCTGGAGACGATGAACCTCGCCGCCGCGTGGACGCTCCCCTTCGTCTTCTTCATCGAGAACAACCTCTACGCCGTGTCGACCACCGTGGCGGAGGCCACCGGCGAGCACCGCCTCTCCGGGCGCGGGCCGGGATTCGGCATCCCCTCCTGGCGGGTCGACGGCATGGATCCACTGGCCGTCCACCTCGCGATGACGGAAGTCGGCGACCGCATCCGAGGCGGTGGCGGTCCGGCGGTCGTCGAGGCGGAGGTGTACCGGTTCTTCCACCAGAACGGCCCGTACCACGGCAGCGCGTTCGGGTACCGCGCCAAGACCGAGGAGGCCGAGTGGCGTGCTCGCGACCCGTTGGAGCGCGTCGGGAGCGAGATGCTCGGGCTCGGCCTGATCGGCGAGGCGGAGATCGCCTCGGTGCGCACCCAGGCGGTCGAGGCGATGCGCGAGGTCGCCGATCGCCTCACCGAGCCCGATCCCGACGCCGCGGGCAAGCGGCGCATCCGGCCGGAGCTCTGGCCGGACCCCGAGTTCGTCGACGTCGGCATCCGCGGCGACGGCAGCGAGCTCGCCGGCGGGCGCTTCCTGGAGCCGCTCGACGACGAGGGACCGAAGGACAGCGGCAGGTTCGTCGACTTCGTCGCGGGTGTGATGGACCGGCGCATGGCCGAGGATCCGAGGATCATCGTGCTCGGCGAGGACGTGCACCGGTTGAACGGCGGCACGAACGGCGCGACGAAGGGCCTGGCCAAGGCCTACCCGGGCAGGGTGCTCGGCACCCCGATCAGCGAGAACGCGTTCGCAGGCCTGGCAGGAGGGGTGGCCCTCGACGGCCGGTTCCGGCCGGTGGTCGAGTTCATGTACCCCGACTTCCTCTGGGTCGCGGCCGATCAGGTGTTCAACCAGATCGGCAAGGCGCGCCACATGTTCGGCGGTGTCAACCCGGTCCCGCTCGTCCTGCGCACGAAGGTGGCGATGGGATCGGGATACGGCTCCCAGCACCTGATGGACCCGGCCGGGATCTTCTCGACCTCACCCGGGTGGCGGATCGTCGCCCCCTCGACCGCGGCGGACTACATCGGGCTCATGAACACCGCCCTCGCCCTCGACGACCCCGTTCTCGTGATCGAGCACGTCGACCTGTACGCCCTCCCGGAGGAGGCCCCGGCCGGTGATCTCGACTACCGGCTGCCGATCGGACGGGCTGCGGTCCGACGAGAGGGCGCGGACGTCACCGTGCTCAGCTATCTCTCGATGGTGCGGCACGCGCTCGAGGCAGTGCAGCAGACGGGCGTCGACGCGGAGGTGATCGACCTCCGCTGGCTGGACCGCGCCTCGATCGATTGGGACACGATCGGCGAAAGCGTCCGGAAGACCAACGCGGTCCTCATCGTCGAGCAGGGCGCCCTCGGCACCTCGTACGGCGGGTGGCTGGCCGACGAGGTGCAGCGGCGGTTCTTCGACTGGCTGGATCAGCCGGTGCTGCGCGTCACCGGCGGCGAAGCCAGCCCCAGCATCTCCAAGGTGCTGGAACGAGCCGCCATCGCCCGGACCGAGGAGGTCGTCCGCGGCCTCGAGGAGGCCGTGCGCCGGATGGGTGGACGCTGATGGCCACCGTGGTGCGCATGCCCGAGGTGCTCGCAGGTGCGTCGGAGGCCGCGATCCAGAGCTGGCTGGTGACCCCGGGCCAGTCGATCGGGGTGGGAGAACCGCTCGCCGAGGTCGAGACCGAGAAGGCCGTGGTCGAGTACGCGGCGGAGACGGAAGGCGTCGTTCTCGAGCTGCTCGTCTCAGAAGGCCAGCCGGTGGCGGTCGGCGAACCGATCGCGATCATCGGTGCGGCGGACGAGGCCACGCGGGTGCGGGAGGAGCCGGGACCGGCCGACGGCTCGCAGCAGCGTGCGCCCGAACCGGAGACGGCACCCGATCCCGAGCCGTCCCCGCTCGCCGACGCCCCTGACCTGCTGCCGAGCGAGCGGGGCGGGCACCGGGCCGCGGAGCGGCGCTTCGCGAGCCCGATCGTGCGGCGACTCGCTCGCGAACGGGGTATCGACCTCGCGCTCCTCACCGGAACCGGGCCCGACGGTCGCATCGTCCGGCGCGACCTCGAAGCGACGGCCGCCGGGCAAGGGGCCGCCGCATCGGAGACGAGGACGCCGACAGGCTCGCCGAAGCAGCCAGCGCCTTCGCCGGCCGTCCAGGCCGGCCCCGGCGGCCCACCCGCCGCCTTCGTCGATCTGCCACTCAGCGGGATGCGCCGCGCCATCGCCCGACGGCTCACCGAGAGCAAGACGACCATCCCGCACTTCTACGTCGTCGCGGACTGCCGAGTGGACGGGCTGCTCGACCTCCGTCGTCAGCTGAACGCGTTCGACGAGGTCCACATCTCGGTGAACGACCTCGTCGTCAAAGCCGCTGCCGGCGCCCTCATGGACGTGCCGGAGGCCAACGTGGCGTGGGCCGGGACCGCGGTCCGCCGCTTCGCCACCGCCGATGTGGCCATGGCTGTCGCGGTGCCGAACGGGCTCGTGACGCCCGTGCTCCGTGGAGTGGAGAGCATGTCCCTCACCCAGGTGAGCGCCGCAGCAGCGGACCTCGTCGCGCGAGCCAAAGCGGGCCGGCTGAAGCAGCACGAGCTCGAGGGTGGGAGCTTCGCCATCTCGAACCTCGGGATGTACGGCGTGAAGGAGTTCAGCGCCATCATCAATCCACCCCAGGCCGGCATCCTGGCCGTCGGCGCCGTCGCACAGCGGCCCGTGGTCGACGACGGTGCGCTCGGCGTCGGCAGTGTGATGACGGTGACGCTCTCCGCCGATCATCGCGTGATCGACGGCGCCGTCGCGGCGCGATGGACGGCTGCCTTCGTGCAGCGGATCGAGGAGCCGCTCCGCTTGCTGCTGTGAACCCGCGAGGGGGGCTCGGTGAGCCGGCCGTCGGGACACCCGAGGCCCTTCGCCTGACCGATCAGCGGCGACCCCGGCGACGGGCAGCCGTCGATGACGCAGGCGCACCACCTGTCGCCGGAGGCCTCACCGCCCGCTCGGCCGTCCACTTCCTCAAGGGTTGATCAGTACCGCCCTTCCATCATGGAACCGGCACCGAGGTGCCACCGCTCGGGTGTCCTCTCAGCACGCGCTTGCGCGGTCGAGGGGCCGGTCCAGCGGCGATGGCGTTCACCGATCGTGAGGAAGTGGGTCGTGGCCGGACTCGGTCGGGTCGAGAGCCCGCACGGCAGGCCGAGGGGCCGCCGGGTTCACGCGCGTCGTGCATCCACGTCCTCGCCACGTCCGGCTCACACGGGCCGACCATGAGGTCGATGACCTCGACCAGGAGGGCCCGCCGGCGCCCGGCCGTCGGCCTGGCACTCGTGCTCGTGGCGGCCCTGACCGGCTGCGCACCGCAGGGACCCTCGCCTTCGGACTCGGCGGCAGCCGCGCGGGTACCACGGTTCGATCACATCGTCATCGTCGTGGAGGAGAACAAGGCGCGCAGCCAGGTCGAAGGGATGCCCTTCCTCTCCGGCTTGGCACGGGGCGGAGCCACGTTCAGCGACTTCCGCGCCGAGACCCACCCGAGTCAACCGAACTACCTCGCCCTCTGGTCGGGGTCGTTGCAGGGCGTCGATTCCGACAGGTGCCCGGTGGACCTGGGCGACCAGCCGTCGCTCGGATCTCAGCTGCTCGCCGCGGGACGCTCCGTGAGCATCTACTCCGAGGGCCTTCCCCGCCCGGGATACACCGGGTGCGCCTCCGGCCGGTACGTGCGCAAGCACAATCCCCTCGCGGACTTCAGAGCGACGAGTGGCGCGAAGCACAATCTGCCGTTCCGTGCCTTCCCGACGAACTTCGCCGATCTTCCGTCGGTCTCGATGGTGGTCCCGAACCTCGATCACGACATGCACGACGGTTCCGTGTCTGCCGGCGACACGTGGCTGGCCGCCCATCTCTCCGCATACAGGGACTGGGCGCCGGCGCACAACTCGCTCCTGATCGTCACCTTCGACGAAGACGACGGGACGTCCCCCAATCGGATCCTCACGACGATCTACGGGGCGAACGTGAGGCCCGGCGTGTACGGGGAGACGGTGGATCACTATCGCCTGTTGCACACGGTGGAGGCCGCCTCCCGCCTCGGCCTGATCGGTGCCGCCGGCGCTCCGATCACCGACGTCTGGAAGTAGGGAGGCTCGGATCGGCTCGATCCGAGCCTCGACCGGTCGGCGCGCCGGTCCCACCGTCCGTCGTCGAGCAGATCGTGGGCCTGCCCTGCGCGGGCGCTACTCCACGGCCAGAGCGGTCACCGGCGAGACCGCGGTGGCGCGCCGAGCGGGCACGAGTGAGGCGAGAACCGCCAGGACGGCTGCAGCGACCAGCACGACCACGACGAGGACGAGCGGGATCGTCGGAAGGAAGTAGCCGCCGATGTGGTGATCCGACGACAGAGCGGTGAGCGCGGCCGCCCAGCCGTAGACGACGCCGAGCACGAGACCGACGGCGCCGCCGGCGATGGTGAGCTGCAGGCTCTCGACCAGCACCATCACCCGGATCTGGCGCCGGTCGAGTCCGAGGGCGCGCAGCAGACCGATCTCGCGACGCCGCTGGAGCACGCTCAGCGACAGGCTGTTGACCAGTCCCACGGCGGCGATCGCGAGCGAGAACCCGATCAGCACGCCGAGGATGCCGAGGACGAGCGCGACGAAGTTGTTGTCGCTCGCCGCCTCCTGCGGCGGCGCGGAGGCCGCGACGGCGCCCGCTTCTGTGTTGAAGCAGGCCGCCGCGACAGCGAACATCGTGACCAGCGTCACGCCGATCACGAGCCCGACGGTGGACCGTGCGCTGCGTGCCGGATGACGCAACGCGTTCGCTCTGGCCAGTGCGACCGGAGCGGAGCGCCCGAAGAGGCCGCCGACGATGCGGAGCACGGGTGGGAGGAAGCTCGACGAGCCGAGGACGAAGCCGAGGAAGCTCAACGCCCCGCCCGGGGCGGCGACGAACAGTCCGAACGGCGTCCTCGACCCGATCGCCACTCCCGCGAGCAGGATCAGCAGCCCTCCACCGAGGCAGGTGTAGCCGATCCATGGGTGGGACCGGCGGCGCAGGTCGGCTTGCGAGGCCTCCTGGCTGGTTCCCGTCGCCTCCAGCGGGGTGACCGCTGCCACACGCCGAGAACCGAACCATGCCGCGGCACCGGTCGTGACGATCGAGACGCCGACGGGCGCGAGCAGCAGGGGTGTCCACAGCGGTGACGGTGCGGGCACGAAGGTGCCGGCTGCAGTCAGGGCCGAGACGAGGATCCCGGCCACGGTGAGCCCGACGGCGGTCCCCAGCACCCCGCCGACCGCCCCGACGATGACGCCTTCCAGCGCCACGCCCCGGCGCAGCGTGCGCCCCTCGGCTCCGAGCAGACGGAGCAGAGCGATACGTCGTGCACGGGCGGTCATCACGATGCCGAAGGTGTTCGCGATGACGATGCACGAGACGAAGATCGCCACGAACAGGAACACCGAGCCGAGGACATCGAGCAGGAGCCGCACGAATCCGTGGCGCGTGAACCCGCCTGCCGACGACTGGCTGCCGAGCACCCGGTCCGTCTCGATGACGATGGTGGCCAGCACGGCTCCGATCGTCGTCACGATCACGGTCGCGACGTACTGTGCGGGGGCGACCCGCAGCTCACGCAGCGTGAGGCGGATCACCGGTGACCGGCCAGTTCGAGCACCATCTCGGACAGCGTCGACGCGTCCGTCTTCCCGACGTCGTGCACGATCGATCCGTCGGAGATGAAGACGACCCGGTCCGCATGAGCGGCGGCCGCCGCGTCATGCGTGACGAGCACGACCGCCTGCCCGTGGTCGCGGGTCGCGGCCTGGAGCATGGAGAGGACCTCGCGGCCCGTCCGTGAGTCGAGGTTGCCGGTGGGCTCGTCCGCGAAGATCAGCCGGGGCCGGATCGCCAGCGCTCTCGCGATCGCGACGCGCTGCTGCTGGCCACCGGACAACTGGTGCGGCCGCCGGGCGAGCAAGGGCGTCAATCCGAGCTCCGCCGTCCGCTCGTCGATCCAGCGGCGCCGTCCCGCGTCGAGCTTCGTGCCCGCGAGGTCGAACGGCAGGAGCACGTTCTCGAGAACGGTCAAGGTCGGCACCAGGTTGAACGCCTGGAACACGAACCCGATCTCGGTCCGACGCAGGGCGGTGAGCCGGTGGTCGTCCATCGCGGTGATGTCGAGGTCGCCGTACCAGACGGACCCGGAGGTGGGCTTGTCCAGACCGGCCAGCAGGTGCATCAGGGTCGACTTGCCCGAACCACTCGGGCCCATGATCGCCGTGAGCCGCCCCACCTCGATGTCGAGATCGACCTCCCGCAGCGCGGCGACCTCGCCCCCGCCGTCGCCGTAGACCTTCCGCAGCCCGCGTGCTCGTACCGCCGACGTTCGCTCGCTCATCCGGTGCATCAACTCCTGCTCGCTCGAGCCCCGACCGGGGCTGGGATCCCGATCGGGGCGAGAGCGACCGTACGGACGGCCTGCAGAGAATCCGGCAAGAAACGGTCCGACCGCGGTCCGGACCGCGCAGCAGCGACCGCGGAGCACCCGGACGGTGCGACTCAGCGGGTCGCGACCACCCCGCCGATCCCACACCGCCGAAGCCGTGCGACCAGGAGGCCCACGACCACCAGTTCGATCAGTGCCACGGGACCGTCACCCGACCCGAGGCCTCCTCGGCCGGTGGGCAGAGCGATCCAGTCCGAAAGCGATGCTCCGAGCGGTCGAGCGAGCACGTACGCGCACCAGAACGCCACCACGGGATCCAGGCCGAGTGCGCGGCGGGTGATCACGGGCAGCAGGAGCAGGGCCGCGAACGCGATGCCGGAATCCACGTACCCGAGCTGCAGCGCCACCGCCGTCCAGTCGGCCACCACCGTCCCGAGTGCGACCGTTGCCAGCCCCGCACCCCAGAAGTACAGCTCCCTTCGGACCGTGGAGACCTGTCCCGCCGCCACGGTGCCCTCGCTGCGACGCCAGATCAGGAGGACGACGCCGAGGACGACCGCGAGCTCCGCGCTGAGAAGGCTGTCCGAGAGCCCGAGCGACCGGCGCAGCACGCCGGCACCGGTCGCCCCGGCCACGCTCACTGCCAACGTGGCCGCCCAGTACACCCACGCGACGCGAGGACCGCGGATCCGCAGTGCCAGCATCGCGCCGGCGACGGCCACGGTGATCAGCACGAGGCCCGGTGCCGGGGCGACGCCGACGAGGAAGTCGGACGCCGTCTCACCGAATCCCATCGTCAGCACCGTGAGCACCCAGAAGGACCGCGTCGCGGATGGCACCCGACTCGGGCGGCCGTCCGTCGCGTCGTCGCGACCGAAGGCGAAGGGCTCACTCATGGCAGGACGGCCTGGAGCGCCGGACCCGGAGACTATGAGCCGAGCGCGCCCGGCCGCGGCCCCACAGCAGCGGCCGCCTTCCGGCGCCGTCTGCCGGAGAGACCACGGAACGCTCGGATGACGCCCCATACGGTGACCCGTCGCATGGCTTCGACCACGATCGAGCGGCTCATCTTGCTCGAGCCCTGTTCCCGTTCGACGAAGGTGATCGGCACCTCTCGAACCAGCAGCTCGGCATCACCTGCCCGAAGGGCGAGTTCGACCTGGAAGCAGTACCCCTCGCTGCGGACCGTGGCCAGGTCGAGCGCCTGCAACGCAGTCGATCGGTACGCGCGGAACCCGCCGGTGATGTCCCGCCAGGCGACCCGCAGCATCACCCGCGCATACAGATTGCCCGCCCGTGACAGGAGCCGGCGGGGCCAAGGCCAGTTGACGGTCTCGCCGCCCTCCATCCATCTCGTGCCGAGCACGACGTCGGCCTCCTGCAGGGCCGCGAGCAGGCGCGGAAGATCTTCGGGCCGATGCGAGCCGTCGGCGTCCATCTCGACGACGACGTCGAACCCGTGGTCGAGGCCCCAGCGGAATCCCGCCAGGTAGGCCGCACCGAGACCGCCCTTGCCCGTCCGGTGCAGCACATGCACCCGCGGGTCACGAGCAGCGAACCCATCCGCGATCGCACCCGTTCCGTCAGGACTGTTGTCGTCGATGACGAGCACCTCGACCTCCGGCGCCACGGCAGCGATCCTCGGAAGCAGGACCGGGAGCGACTCGGCTTCGTTGTAGGTCGGCACGCACACGAGCGTGCTCGTCGAGATCTCCGCATCGGAGGACATGAAGGGCCTTTCGGGTGAGGCTTCAGTGGGTGACGGCGTGAAGAGTCCAGGACCCCGACCGGGCGAGCACGCGCCCCGAGTCCACCGAGCGCGTGCTCGCTGCATCGAGCTCGGTCGCGCTCCGGTGGATGACGACCGCCTCGCCCGACAACAGGTAGTGGGTCACGTCCGCCTGCCATGCCGCGTTCTGCTTCCGCACGACCACGTGACCCGCGACGCGGACCGAATCGCGGTCGTAGGTGTACCCGGTGACATCGGGCCACACCGTGCAGTGGTGGGAGAGATCCCGCGAGAGCACGTCGAGCGCCGCCAGGATCTGCGGATCGTCGGACACGACGCAGCCGGCCACCTGCTGCGCCGCCGGCCGGAGCGCGGCGGCGGGGATCGGCGAGCTGGGCCGAGAGAGCTGCACCTCGCGCAGGTTCAACGTCACGAGTGCCGCTAGGAGCACCATCGCGAGAAGCGCCCTCACCCGACGAGATCGGACCGCCCTGAGCATGCGCGAGACACCGACGGCGACGGTGAGGACGACCCACGGCGCCGACAAGGCTGCGTAGTGCAGGAAGAACGACGGGCTGACCAGGAGCACCACCCCGGTGACGATCCCGGTGACCGGGAACAGTCGCGCCCCGCGGACCGTCAGTGCCACTGCTGCGCAGACGATGACTCCGAGGAGGAGGCCGAGGCCGACTTTGTGAACGCTCAAGAGCGCGGACCAGGGCTCGCTGAGATGCAGGTTCGTCGCGCCGAGGTACGTCGAGGCCCGCTTGAACGGCGAGTGAGCCGTGTCCCGCGGACGCCCGAGCTGGTCGAGCACGACCTGTCGGACCATGTTCGCGGGACTGCCGATGAGGAACGGCAGGTAGATGGCGGACGCGGTGATGGCGACCCCGGCGAGGAAGCGGAGCGCCGAACGCCAGTGGAAGGCGGCGATCAGGGCGACCGGCACGACGTACCAGATCCGCATCCCGATCGCCACGCCGGCGGCGGCCCCGGCGAGCATCATCCCGACCTGTGGTCTCCTCCAGGCCCGATCAGCGAGGAGCACGGCGACGAGGAGGCCGCAGGTTCCCAGCGGTTCGAGGAGGGTGCTCCGCTCCGTGAATGCGGCCGGGAAGTAGACGGCGTAGCCGATTCCTGCGAGCGCCGAGGCCACGAGACCGAACCGGCGGACGATCGCCATGGCCAGACACGCGTTCAGCGCACCGATGCCGATGAAGCACAGCCGGGCCGCGACGACGCCGTACGGATCGTGCGTGATCGAACCGAACCAGGCGAACGGTGCCAATGCGACGATCGTGCCGGGAGGTTGGAGGAGCAGGAAGTCGCGATAGGGCAGCCGGCCGTGGACGAGCGCGTCGGCCGCCGCGTAGTAGACGCCGTCGTCATACCCGTCCGCCCCGTCCAGACCGCCGGTCTGGATGAGCAGCCGCACCCGGACGAAGAATGCGATCCCGGCCACGCCGACCACAGCGACGACCCAGAACCACCGCGGCAGGGCGAGACCCGCCGCCACGGGTGCGCTGACCCGCGACATCGGCCGCCGTGCGGCGACCACGGCCGTCACGCGCGACGCCCCGCTGAGAGGAGGACGCCGGAGGTCGAGGATGAGCGCACCCCACCACGCTGCGCCCGTTCCGCTAAGACCCCTCTGACTTCCGGCTGTTAGGCGGGCGAATGAGGTTTCTGGCCAGGTTCGATTCAGGAAGGCGGCCTCAGGCGATCCCGAAGCGGGACAAGCTCCGAGACCGCTGGGCATCGAGATGTGTGCGTCGCCCGGAGGCGAGCACCTTGCTGAAGTCTCAGCGCCCGGTCGATAGCAAGGACGTCATGAACGCCTCCTACGCCTCATCCGCCTCCGGGCAAGGGCAGTCGCCGCCCTCGCCGGGCCGGCAGCTGGTCGAGGTCGGCGGCATCTCGGGGGCTCGCTCGGCCGCCCACAGCAACCCGCCGGGCGAGGTGACCGATGGATGACGCGGAGCAGTCGAAGGACGCCCGACTCACCGTACGGAGTCTCGGGGTCGCGTCCTGCCTCCGGGTCGGGGTCATCGCCGGGGCGGGTATCGGGATCGTGGTGTTCCTCGTGACGTTCCTCGGATGGCAGATGATCGTGCCGGCCGTGCTGCAAGCCGTCGACGCTGCGTTCGCGGGGTCACGGGCCTTGCTGGGCGGTGTGCTCGGCCCGGGCCAGGGCCTCGTCGTGTCCGCGCTGATCGGGCTGTCCGCCGCCGTGCTCGCGGTTCTCGCAAGTGTCCTGGTTCCGCTGTTCTACACGTTCGTCGCCCGGCGGACGGGCGGCGTCCGCGTCGTCCTCGCGCCCGGCGAATAGGCGCGCCCGCCCGCGAGGCGGGAACAGAGGGCGCGCTCCCAGACGCAGGACGCACGCGCCATGAGGTCCGGCGCACGTGAAGACCCTCCCGGGGAAGCGCGCATCGGGCTCAGCCTCGAGCTGGGAGCGCCGACGAGCCGGCGTACGGCGGACGCGGCAGTCGCTCCCGAAGGCGGAGCCACCGAGCCCAGCGAAGCCGGCGGCCGGTCCACCGCCCGGCCGGTCGGACGGCGCTGTCCCCGTGAGCGTCACGCGACGGACGCGCGGATGACCGTCGCTCCCGACGCACGGGGGAGGGGGCTGCATCGGTGCGGCGGCCCGCCGCTTCGTTGAGCGCAGGCGCAGGGGCGACGAGTGCGTGACCGGGCCGCTGCGGCGCGACGAGCGGCCAGACGACGAGTGCGAGCAGCGCGATCGTCCGTACGATCGCGACCGGCGTCGGCGAGTGCAGCGGGAGGTACTGCGGCGCGTGCACGAGCACCAGCACGATCAGCGTGGCCACCGGAACGACCGCGGTGACGTCGACGAGTACCGCGCCGAGCAGGAGGCCGGCGTCGTAGTAGCCCCTGACCCCCGGATCCAGGAGCAGGCGGAAGGCGACGACGACCAGCACCGCGCTCGGCCATCGCCCTCGACGCACAGCGAGCGCGGCGAGCGCCACCCCGCCCGCGAACTGGACCGACCGGCACCAGGCGGGGGTGAGACGGTCGGGCACGCCGAGGAGGCGAAGGGTCGATCGCGGATCGATCGGGAACCGGAAGTGCAGGACGTTCACCGTATGCGGGTCGGCGAGGAAGAACGGCGCCCAGGCGACCGCCACGGTGACGGCGAGCACGGCGGCCGCGGCGAGTCGATGGCGACGATCGGCGACCAGCAGGACGGCGGCGAACGGCAGCACCCAGGGCTTGAAGTCGACTCCGATCCCGAGCGCGAGGGCAGCCGCCTCGGGCCGGCCGTTTCGCAGAAGACGAAGCGCAGCAGCGGAGCTTGCGAGCGCGAACGCGTCGTCCACGTGACCGTTGTGGACCGCGACGACGCTCCATCCGATCAGCAGGCCGGCACTGGTGACCAACCACCGGCGCTGTCCGAGGCGGTCGCCCGGGTCGAGGAGGAGCCGGAGTTCCCGGACGGTGAACAGCCCGATGACGAGCAGCATCACCATCGCAGCCCCTTTGCCCGTGATGCCGGTCAGCAGCAGGACGAAGGGCGCCGACACCACCAGGGTGAGCGGGCCCATCTGCACCTCGGGGTGCAGCGCGTAGAAGTGCAGACCCTGGGGCGAGAACAGGACGGTCGATCCGACCCGGATGTACTGCCAGGACGCGAAGGTGGGGGCGATGAGAGCTTGGGCGAATGCGGTCGCCAGCAGAACGACGAGGAGGGCGGGCCACGGCCGGGCCGCCAACGCGTCGAGCGCCCGGGTCAGGCGGACGGGGCGCATGGGTGGCGCCAGGGTCTTGGGCATGGTCGCAGGCTCCAGCACGCCTTCTGTCGGCCGCATGACCACGTGAGCGGGCAGCGCCGCCCGCGGCGAGGCCCTTCACGAGAACGGCAACCCGGGCAGGACCGCGCTCATGGCGCCCCCGCTGGCCGCATTCCCTGACTCGGCTCCGATGATGCAGGACGCCACGGTGGCCGTGGTGTGTCGCTTCAACCGGGCGCTGATCCAGAGGATCCGCGCCCTTCGGCGTGCATTTCCGGCACGCTCCCGTCCGCTCGGCCGCGCTCGGGTGGCTCGGGAGTTCGGTGACCGGAGCGTCGACGTGCGCGACCTGGGGGCGCGATCGGGCCTCGATCCCGGACACCTCATCCGCGTCCTGCGCGCGCTCGAGGACGATGGGCTCGTTCAGGTGGGCACCAGTTCGGGACGAGTCGAACGCCCACCCGGACGAAGCTCTGTACCGCTCGGCCGGCTACCACGATGTCCCCGCCTCGAACGGATCCCGGCCCCCGGATCCATCCGATGCGGGTCTCCCGCCACGGCCGCTGCAGCGCGGATCGGGGCGGTGATCGGCTCGAGGGCGGGGTAGCCGGAGCCCTTGCCCCGACGCCCTTCAGGTCGACTCCGGCGGGACGCCCCGGTAGCGGGACTCAGGTCGAAGGCGGAGCGGCCGCTTCGAGTACTCGTCGAGAACGTGGGCTGTCCACCCGGCCGTCCTGCCGATCGCGAAGACGGCCTGGGCTGCGCCATGCGTCCCTCCCGCACCGACGCTCAGTGCCGCCAGGGCGAGATCGACGTTGGCGTCGCGGTGGAGTCGCGCTCGGACGACTCCACGCAACTGATCGACCGCCTGCATCACGTCCCGGTAGTGGGACAGCTCCCGCATCCGCTCGAACAACGCTGTGGCGCGCGGATCCTCCCCCGTGTAGACGAGGTGCCCGAACCCGGGCGTTCCTCGGCCTGCCGCGACCTGCCGCGACAGGGCGGCCGCCGGGCGCCCGGTCCGCATCGTCTCGGCGATCAGCTCCCACGCAGCGATGCTGACCGACCCGTGCAGAGTGCCGCTCAAGGCGCCGAGGGCAGCGATGACGCACCCGTACAGGTCCGCGCGGGCCGACGCGGCCACCCGCGCTGCCATGGTCGAGGCGGCGAGGTCGTGGTCGATGCAGAGCACCAGCGCCGCGTTGAGCAACGCGATGTCGCCCGGCTCTGGCGCCCGGCCGGCGATGCTCAGCCACAGGCTGTCGGCGATCGTCCCGGCCGCGGTCCGCGACGCCGGCCGGTTCAACGTCTCCGCGAAGCGTTTGAGGAGTCCCCGGGAGGCACGCAAGACGGCGTCACGCTCGAGCTCCTGGCGATGGGCGTCCTGCGTGGCCGCCAGCACCGTCGCCACGATCAGTCGATCCAGCGCGCTGCGCTCGGTGCCGAGGAGCGCGTCGGTGTCGGGCGATGCCTTGGGCCGACGTTGTGTCTCCGCCGCGCCGAGAGGCTCGGGAGGGACCCCTCCGCTCCAGAAGAAGGTCACTGCCTCCTCGAACGGACGGCGGGCCAACTCCGCCGCCGGGACGCCTCGGAAGTGGAGCGCGTCCTGGGTGAGCAGGGTGAGATCCCAATCGAGCACCATCAGCGGGCGTCCGGGCATCGCCTGGCCGGGCGCGCGGGCGCGCCTCGCGGAGCCGTTCGCTGCGAACGACTCGATCTCCAGCGGATCGAACGTCGATCCACCGGCCTCGCCACGCACGCTGGCGATGAGGCCGCGCGCCACGTAGGCGTACAGCGTCGCCCGCTTCACTCCGAGGCGCGCCGCTGCTTGAGCCGTCGTCAGCCTCGGCAGCGCATCGCTCATCGTGGCCCTCGCATGTTGATCGGATCAATATCCGGTTGCTCCTGATCAACATATCTGCTGGGCTTCGCTCCCATCGTGGAAGGAGGCTCCAATGCGGCTCGTGGACCGGATGGACAACACCCCGATCGAGGTCCCGCGCGGTCTGACCAATGTGGTCGTCACAGAGACGGAGCTCAGCGACGTCCGCGGTCAGGAGGGCTTCTTCCACTACCGCCAGTACTCCGCCACCGACCTCGCCCGGCAGTGCACGATCGAGCAGGTGTGGGGCCTGCTGCTCGACGGCGAGTTGCTCGCGCCCGGTCACATGCATCCCTTCAGCGATTCGGTGCGCTCCGCCTCCGCGTTGTCGTCCAGCCTGAGCTCCCATCTACCGGGCCTCGCCCGGTCGGCTTCAGACGGGGATCCCATCGCCCTGCTGAAGACGGCGCTCGCGCTCGACGGAGCGCAACGCAAGACGCCACCGCTGTACGACCAGGAGCCCGGCGAGCGGCGAGACGCGGTGATCGCGGTGGCCGCCGAGTTCCCGACCCTCACCGCCGCCCTCTGGCGCCTGCGGAGAGGCCTGCCGGCGGTCGCCCCGCGGGGTGATCTCGGCTACGTGGCCGACTACCTCTTCATGCTCACCGGATCCGAGGCCGCGGACGAGCATGTCGCCGCGCTCTCGGCATACCTGGTCGCAGCCATCGACCATGGGTTCAACGCCTCGACCTTCACCGCCCGCGTCATCGCGTCGACAGGAGCAGATGCGACCTCATGCTTCCTCGGCGCGCTCGGTGCGCTCTCGGGACCGCTCCACGGCGGGGCGCCGAGCCGGGCGCTCGAGACCCTGGACGCGATCGGTCACCCGGACAACATCGACGCCTGGGTCACCGCACAGATCTCGGACGGCAAGCGGATCATGGGGTTCGGCCATCCCGTGTACCGGACGGAGGACCCCCGTTCCGCCTTGATGAAGGAGGTCGCGCTCCGGTTCGACAGCCCTCGAGTCCGGTTCGCCGTCCAGGTCGAAGAGCGCGTCACCGGTCTTCTCGCCGAGCTCAAGCCCGGCCGGCACCTCCACGCCAACGTCGAGTGGTACGCCGCGATCGTCATGGAGATCTGCGGCATCCCACCCGAGCTGTTCACCTCGACGTTCGCCTGTGCCCGTGCGCTCGGCTGGGCCGCGAACATCCTCGAGCAAGCCCGCGACCCCAAGATCATCCGACCATCCGCGCGCTACGTCGGCGAACCCGCGCCCGTCCCGATCCCTGCCGGAGTGCTGTAGGTCGGCCCTCGACCCCCGATGAGATGGCCGCGATCGACGCGCTCGATGAGAACAAGCGCCTGCGGACCGGTCACCACGGCAGGGGCGAGAGATGTCGGCCATCCTGGCGACCGCGATGCATCAGGAGGAGCCACGGGTCGAGCCGGCGGCACTGCCGTCCCTGAAGGGTGGGTCGACACCAGGAGACGGCGTGTCCTCCGCCCCATGGACCGCAGGTCTAGCGTCGAGCTCAGGCGGGCCCGACGGTCCTGCCTCGCTGTGAAGGGGAGGTTCTCGTGCCCGAGCATGCAGCCGCGATCGAGACCCGGGACATCGTTCGCCCGCCCGCAGAGCTGGTCCATCGTCTGCGTGCGATCGGCAGCGCCACGATCAGCGGAGAGCTGAACCGCTTGGGTGTCCGTAGTGCGGCGATCACCGGTCCCGTGCCACGCACGCCGGGCGCGGTCGTGGCGGGTCCGGCGCTCACCCTGCAGTGCTTGCCGAAGCGGGAGGACCTCTACCCGGTGGACGAGTACGCCGACCCGGAGCGTCAGCTGCACCGGCACGTGCTGTACCACACGCGCCCCGGCGACGTCGTCGTCGTGGACGCGCGGGGGGACATGACCAGCGGCATATTCGGCGAGATGATGCTGACGTACTTCGTCGGCCGCGGCGGGATAGGAGTCGTCGTCGACGGCTGCATCCGCGACTTCGGGGCCGCGAGCAGGCTGCCGCTGGGCCTGTGGGTCCGCGGCGCCACGCCGAACTTCCATTCGCAGACGAACGTCGTCCCACACGCCGTGAACACGACGATCGCATGCGGTGGAACCACTGTCGTGCCTGGAGACATCATCGTGGCGGACGACGACGGCGCGATCGTGGTGCCCATCGGCCTCGCCCAGGCGGTCGCGAACGCGGGCGGCGAGCATGCGGACTGGGAGGAGTTCTCGCGCACCCGGTTGGCGGAGGGCGGCGACCTGCAGCGCTACTACCCGCTCTCGGACGCCGCTCGCCCCGAGTACGACGCGTGGCGTGGACAGCATGCGGAGCGGCGAAGGAGTGCCTCGTGAGGATCACTGCGGTGGTGCCCTGGCTGGTGCGCGCACCTGGCACGTTCTGGGGCGAGTACCTCTTCGTGGAGGTGCGGACCGACGAGGGCTTGTCGGGATGGGGCGAGGTCACCACGACGACGCACGCAGCCGACCGCGCGGTGGCGGCGACGTTGCGGCAGGTCGAGGACCTCGTGCTCGGCGACGACCCCCGCCGCATCGAGGACACCTGGAACAAGGTGTTCCGCGCATTCACCTACGCGGGGAGCCGCGGCGTCGCGACCCTGGTGACGAGCGCGATCGACATCGCGCTGTGGGACCTGCAGGGCAAACGTCTGGGTGTGTCGGTCGCAACGCTGCTGGGCGGCGCAGTCCGCGACGAGCTGGCGATCTACACCCACCCCGATCAGTCCCGCTTCGTCACGCGAGACGGCCTGGAGCAGGAGCTGAGAGCGATCGTGGAGTCGGGGCACGACGCCATAAAGGTGGACCCGTTTCCGCATCTGGACGGTGCGCGACCCGCGAACGATCGCTACCTGGACGGTGGCCTGAGCCGAGCGGGCGAGCGGACGGCGGTGGAGCTGACTGCTGCGATCCGGGAGGTGATCGGCCCGGACGTGGAGCTGCTGATCGACGCTCACGCCCGCTTCGACGTCCCGACCGCGGTGCGGCTCTGCAACGCGCTCCAGGAAGCGGGTTGCATCGACTGGTTCGAGGAGCCGGTGCCGCCGGAGAGCCTGGGCGCGCTGCGGCAGGTGAGGGAGCAGGTGTCGGTGCCGATCGCGGTCGGCGAGCGCATGCACACCCGATGGGACTTCGCCGAGGTGCTGCACGACGGTCTGGCTGAGTACGTCATGCCGGATGTCACCTGGACCGGCGGTATCTCGGAGATGAGGAAGATCGCATCGCTGGCCGAGACGTACTTCGTGCCGATCACGCCGCACGATGCGAGCGGGCCCGTGAACCTCATGGCGGCCGCGCAGGTGATGCTGACCGTGCCGAACTTCTACCGGATGGAGACGGCCGCCTACGATCTCAGCGCCTACGAGCGGTTCCTCACGCACCCGCTGGACAACTCCGGCGGACGCCTCCACGTCACAGGCGAGCCGGGACTGGGGATCGAGATGGACCTCGGGTACCTCCGCGGCAATGTGCTCGACGGGTTCGGCGACGTCTG
>NZ_JAODBE010000109.1 GCF_025463795.1 Amnibacterium sp. | reverse complement strand
ACGCGCTTCTCGAGACCGGGTACGACGGCTGGCTGATCGTCGAGCTCGACTCCTACGAGGGCGACCCGCAGCACGCCGCCGCCCAGAGCAAGACGTACCTCGACGGACTGCTCGCCACCCCCGGCGAGACAGCCGTCCCCAACCTCACTGGAGATGCCCGATGAAGCCGAAGTTCCGGATCGCGACCGCCGCCGTGGCTATCGCCCTCGCGACCGCGGGGTGCAGCGCGGCCACCACGTCCACGTCCTCGAAGGACCCGGGCGTCTCGAAGCAGGCCGACGAGGCCCTCGCCGAGATCCAGGGCCAGGTGCTCAGCAAGGGACCCAACGGTGAGGAGCCGGAGTCCGCGGACGCCGCCGAGCTGACCGCCGACGAGGTGTCGAAGGTCAAGGCGATGAACGCGACCGCCGCGATCGTCATGCACTACGGCGGCAACGACTGGGCGACGGCGCAGATCGCGGGCCTGAAGAGCGAGTTCACGAAGCTCGGCATCACCCTGATCGCGAACACCGACGCGAACTTCAAGCCCGACCTGCAGGTCTCGCAGCTGCAGACGGTGATGACGAAGAAGCCGGACATCGTCGTCTCGATCCCGACCGACCCGGTGGCGACCGCATCCGCGTACAAGGCGGCCGCGGCAGCCGGCGCGAAGTTGGTCTTCATGGACAACGTGCCGAACGGGATGACCGCCGGCAAGGACTACGTCTCCGACGTCTCCGCCGACAACTACGGCAACGGCGTCGTGTCGGCGTACGAGATGGTCAAAGCGCTCGGAGGGCAGGGGAAGATCGGCGCGATCTTCCACCAGGCCGACTTCTTCGTGACGAAGCAGCGCTACCAGGGCTTCACCGACACGATCAAGAAGTTCCCCAAGATCAAGATCGTCGCGACGACGGGTATCGCCGGTCCGGACTTCGCCGGGCAGGCGCAGGTGGCTGCCAGCGCGATGCTCACCAAGCACCCCGACCTCGCCGGCATCTGGGGCGTGTGGGACGTCCCCGCTGAAGGGATCATGGCGGCTGCCCGCGCGGCCGGGAACCAGAACCTCAAGATCGCCACGGAGGACCTGGGGACGAACGTCGCGATCGCCCTCGCCAAGAACAAGCTGGTCGTCGGTCTCGGTGCTCAGCGCCCGTTCGACCAGGGCGTGACCGAGGCGAAGCTCGGTGCGCTGGCCCTGCTCGGCAAGTCGACGCCGGCCTACGTGGCCGTGCCCGCCCTGCCGGTGGACCACTCGAACGTGCTGAAGGCCTGGCAGCAGGTGTACCACGCGGCGCCGCCCGCGTCCGTCGCCGACTCCTTCCAGAAGTAGGCGACCGGATGCGGCGCCGCACCGTCGGCGCCGCATCCGCAGAACGAGGAGCACTTCACGTGGCGGAAGCGATCAACGCGGTGGAGACGCGCGGCATCTCCAAGAGCTTCGGTGCGGTCACGGTGCTGACCGACGTGGACTTCGACGTGCGACGCGGCGAGGTCCACGCCCTCGCCGGAGGCAACGGTGCGGGCAAATCGACCCTGATGAAGATCATCCAGGGGGTGTACCAGCCCAGCTCGGGCGACATCCTCATCAACGGGGAGCGCGTCGACATCACCTCGATCCAGGACGCCAAGGCGGCGGGGATCGGGATGGTCTTCCAGGAGTTCAGCCTCGTTCCGAGTCTGACCGTGGCCCAGAACATCTTCCTCGGCGTCGAGCCCCTGACCGGCGGCCTCATCGACGAGCGGAAGGCGGTCAGCAGGGCTCGCGCCGTCCTGGCCGAGATGCAGGTCGATCTCGACCCCAAGGCGGAGGTCGGACGCCTGGGCACCGCCTACTGGCAGCTCACGGAGATCGCGAAGGCGCTGGCGCAGAACGCCTCCGTGCTGATCATGGACGAGCCGACGGCGAGCCTTGCGAGGCACGAGACGGAGGCGCTCTTCGCCCTGATCGAACGGTTGAAGTCCCGCGGCATCTCGATCATCTACATCTCCCACCGGATGGACGAGGTCTACCGGGTCGCGGACCGGATCACCGTGCTGCGCGACGGCCGGAAGCTGTTCACCTCGGAGCTCTCGCAGACATCGCCCGCAGCCATCGTGGAAGGCATCGTGGGCAAGAAGATCGAGGGGGAGCTGACCTACCGACCGCGCGAGCGAGGCCACGTGCAGCAGGAGGTGCTGCTCGAAGCCCGGGGTCTCAACGCCGGACCTCGGGTGCGCGACGTGTCCTTCACCCTGCACGCCGGGGAGATCGTGGGGCTCGCCGGGCTCATGGGCAGCGGCCGCACCGAGCTCGCACGCGTGCTCTTCGGCATCGACGCGATCAAGGGCGGTGACGTGCTGATCCGCGGGAAGAAGGCCGACCTCTCCTCACCGAACCGAGCGATCGCCGCCGGTCTCGCCCTCATCCCCGAGGACCGGCGGGACCAGGGCCTCATCCTCGACCACTCCGTTCGGGAGAACCTGCTGCTGCCGCTCCTCGGCAGGATCCGCCGGGGTCCGCTGCTCGACCTCGCCGCCGGCAAGGCGTTGGCGGCGTCCCTCATCGAGCGGTTCGGGGTGAAGGTGGCCAACCCCGGCCGGCCGGTCCGGCTGCTGTCTGGCGGGAACCAGCAGAAGGTCGTGCTCGCGAAATGGCTCGGCACGGGCCCGAGCGTGCTCATCCTCGACGAGCCCACGGCGGGCGTGGACATCGGCACGAAGAGCGAGATCCTCGACCGGATCCGGGGCCTGGCCGACGAGGGCCGCGGGGTCCTCATCATCTCGTCCGAATATCCGGAGCTGCTCGCCGTCAGCGATCGCGTGCTGGTGGTCCGGGACGGCTCGATCGTCGACGACCTCCCTCGCCAGGACATCGACGACGAGGAATCGCTTCAACTCGCAGTCCAGGGAGTCCGACCATGACCAAGACCGATCCCGCCGCCACGCTGGAGCCGGCGCTGCAGGACGCGCGCCGCGGGTTCCTCCGCGATCTCGACTGGCGCCGCTACGTCATCTACATCGGCTTCGTGGTGGTGTTCGCCTTCTTCGCCATCCTGTTGGGTGACCAAGGGTTCCTCTCGCCCAACAACCTGCTGAACATCCTCAGTCAGACCGCGACCATCGCGGTCATCGCCGTCGGCATGACGTTCGTGATCTCGGCCGCCGAGATCGATCTGAGCGTCGGCTCCGTCGCCGGGCTGTCGAGTGTGACCGCGGCGATGACCATCTCCTCGTTGGGCCTGATCCCGGGGATCATCGCCGGCCTGCTCGTCGGCGTCGTCGTCGGTTCCGTCAACGGCGCCCTCGTCAGCATGCTGGGCATCCCGTCGTTCCTCGTGACCCTCGGCATGCTCGGGGTCGCCGTGGGCACCGCGCAGTACATCACCGACTCGGCGCCGGAGCCGATCCTCGACGACACCTTCAACAACATCTTCGGTTCCGGGAGCATCGGGCCCATCCCCGTGCTCGTGGTCTGGGCGGTCGTCGCCGTCGTGATCGGGGCCATCGTGCTCGGCCGGACCCGGTACGGGCGCCAGGTGCTCGCCACGGGCGGGAACCGCACCGCGGCGGAGTACACCGGCATCCGGACCCGGCGCATCAAGTTCACCGTGCTGCTCGTCTCCGCGGTCGTCGCGAGCATCGCGGGGATGCTCTACGCCGGACGCCTGCAGTCCGGCCGCTTCCAGTGGGGGGACGGAGACGAGCTCTCCGCGATCGCGGCGGTGATCCTCGGCGGCACGAGCCTCTTCGGCGGCGCGGGAACCGTCGTCGGCACCGCGTTCGGTGCGCTGCTGATCGGGCTCATCAACAACGGTCTCGTGCTCGCAGGGCTCGAGAGCAGCCAGCAGCAGATCGTCCGGGGCGCCATCATCATCCTCGCCGTCGCCCTGGCACGGAAGAAGTGACGCGTCCGCCGCTCGCGGCACGCCGTCGGGGCGCCCGCACCCGTCCGGCTCGCGTCTCCCCGCGGGGCGACGAGCACCGCATCAGCACGAAGGAGCATGCATGAACATCGGCTGCTGCACGATCACCTGGGGTGGCGTCGCCGGCGAGGCCACCGGGGTCACGAGTGTGAAGGACCTCTTCTACCGGGCCAACGGATCGATGTCCGACGCGATCCGGGACATCGCCGCGGCCGGCTATGCCGGGGTGGAGATGTTCGACGGGAACGTGGCCGACCACGCCGACCGCCCCGACGAGCTGCGAGGCGAGCTCGCGGAGGCGCACCTGCAGCTGGTCAGCGTCTACACCGGCGCCAACTTCATCTACGCGGACATCCTGCCCGACGAGATGCACCGCATCCGCCGCGCGGCCGAGCTGGCGGCGACATTCGGCGCCGAGCGCCTCGTCGTCGGCGGGGGTGCCCGGAGGGCTGCGGGGACCCAGGACGACGACTACCGACGCCTCGGCGAGAGCCTGGACCGGGTGGCGGACATCGCGGAGGGGTTCGGCCTGGCCGCGAGCTACCACCCCCACCTCAGCACCATCGTGGAGAGCCCCGGCGAGCTCGAGCGCATCATGGGGCTGACCCGGATCGGGTTCTGCCCGGACACCGCGCATCTCGCGGCGGGCGGCGGCGACCCGGCCGCCCTGATCCGCGCCTACCCCGACCGGGTGCGCCACGTCCACCTGAAGGACTTCCGGCCCGACCCGTTCGCGTTCCTGCCGCTGGGCGAGGGCGTGCTCGACCTCCCGGACGTCATCGCTGCGATCCGGGAGAGCGGCTACGACAGCTGGCTGATGGTGGAGCTGGACGCCTACGACGGCGCCCCCGGCGACGCCGCGGCCATCAGCAAGGCCTATCTGGACCGGCTGCTGTCGGCCTGATCCCCACCAACGTCCGTCCGCGGCATCGCGGGCGACGCACGCCGGTCAGCGACCGAGCACCACATTCGAGAGGAAGAGACGAACGTGAAGGAACTCAACGTCGGGCTGATCGGTGCCGGCTTCATGGGCAAGGCCCACTCCCTGGCCTACGCGGCGATGCCGATGTTCTTCTGGCCCGCGCCGGCCCTGCCGGTGCGCAGGACGATCGCGGAGGCGACGGAGAGCCTCGCTGAGGAGGCCTCACGGCGGTTCGGCTTCCAGCGCTACACGGGTGACTGGCGCACCGTGGTCGAGGACCCCGAGATCGACGTGGTGGACATCGCCACGCCGAACCACCTGCACGCCGAGATCGCGATCGCTGCGGCGAAGGCGGGCAAGCACATCATCAGCGAGAAGCCCCTCGCGCGGACCAGCGACGAGGCGCGCGCCATGTACGAGGCGGTGACCGAGGCGGGCGTCGTCAACATGGTGGCGTTCAACTACCGCCGCACGCCGGCGGTCGCGCTGGCCAAGAAGTTCATCGACGAAGGGGCGATCGGCGCCATCACGAACTTCCGCGGCACCTACCTGCAGGACTGGAGCGCCGACCCCGACTCGCCCCTGTCCTGGCGCTTCCAGAAGGCGATCGCCGGCTCCGGGGCGCTCGGCGACATCGCGACCCATGTGGTCGACATCGCCCGCTACCTGGTCGGCGATCTCGCGGAGGTCAGCGCGCTCCTGTCCACGTTCATCCACGATCGCCCCCTGCAGTCCGGCGGGGCGGATTCGCTGGGCACGACGCGCGGCGGCGACGGCCCGCGCGGCCCCGTGGACGTCGACGACGAGGTCATGACGATGATCCGGTTCACCGGCGGCGCGGTGGGCTCGATCGAGGCGACCCGGAACGGGTATGGCCGGAACAACTACATCACCTTCGAGGTGCACGGCACGAAGGGCAGCATCTTCTTCAACTACGAGCGGCGCGACGAGCTCCAGGTCGCCTTCGCGGACGACCCCGGCGACCGCCGCGGGTTCCGCACCATCTACACCGGCCCCGCGCACCCGAACGGGAGCGCGCTCTGGCCGATCCCCGCCCTCGGGATCGGGTACGGCGAGACCAAGATCATCGAGGCCCACGACTTCTTCACCGCCATCGCCGAGGGCTCCGAGGTCAGCCCCAACTTCCGGGACGGGTACCAGACCGCGCTGATCGACGACGCGATCGTGCGGTCCGGGGAGACGGGAGCGTGGGTCCGGGTCCCGACCGTCGAGGCGCCCGTCGCGGCGGGCGCGTCCTCGTCGCGACGGTGACGTCCGGCGAGGCGGTGACGCTCCTCGTGACACTGCAGGCGGGAGCCGGGTCCGGGAACCGCCTGCGGGACGAGCTGGCGACGCTCGCCGCCCTGAGCCGCGCAGACCCGGGATGCGTCAGGTACGACGTGCTCGAGGACCTGCAGGTTCGTGACCGGTTCGTCCTGTGGGAGGAGTGGCTCGATGAGGCCTCCCTGGTGGACCACAACACGAAGCCCCACGTGGCGCGGTTCCTCGAGGTCGCGGCCGCCCTGTCGGCCGTGCCGATGGAGGTGCAGCGCCTCCGGCGGTCGGCCTGAGCCCCAGGCCGACCGCCCCACCCGGCGACGGTCCGTCGGTGTGGGGAAGGGGATGCCGCAGTCAGCCGACCAGGCCCGCCCGGTGGCGGCCTCGCCGTACCGGACGCCCTGCGGGCCGGACGGACTGGGCGGGCCGGACCCGGCCGGGCGTGCGGCGGCGGCGGAGTGCGACCAGGCACAGGACGACCAGCACGAGGCCTCCGCAGCCGGCGATCGGCGCCCAGGGCAGCGCGACGAAGGCCGCGGTGGCGGAGCGTGTGCCGGCCTCGGACCGCACGGTCGCGGTCGCGGTGCCGACCTGCACGGCCGCCCGATGGGGGAGGTCGGCGTGCAAGGTCACGCGATCGCCCGGCAGCAGCTCCCGCGGCGCGGTGAAGCGGAGGCGGGCGTCCGTCCCGATCCGGCTCGCGATGGCCAGCTCGGCTGCGGGGTGGAGGACGGTGTTGCCGGTGTTGGTGACCTGGAGGCTGAAGTCCGTCCCGGTCCCGGATCCGTCGCTCCACCGGAGCGGCCCGGTGCTGAGGGCCTTGACCGCCGTGCCGTCGACGTGGAGGTAGATCCGCAGCCCTTGGCGTTGCACGACGTTCAGGCGTACTGCCGTGCCGCCGTGCACCGCGGTCGTACCGATCACCGGGGGAGCCTGGATGATCAGGGCTCCTGCGTAGTCCCCGGGCGGGGTGGCGGCGGGCACGTGGAGGGTGAACGGCAGCGGCACGTCGTGGCCGGCCGGGACGACGATGCGCTCGCCCTGGAGCCGTACCCAGGCGCCGACACCGTGCCGCGCGTCGTTCTGCGCGTCCATTGCGAAGGTGCCGGTCGCGGACCCGTGCGCGTCGACCGGGTAGTCGAGCAGGGTCACGGCCGAAGCGGTGTGGTTGGACACGACGGCTTCGTTGCTGATCGTCCCTCCCGGAGCGGCGCGGAGGTGGAGGAACGCGGACTCGTGGGCCGGCCGGATCCCGATGGCGCCGTCATCCACCGCCTGCGCCGCTCCGCCGCCGGCCGCGACCGCGAGGACGGTCAGCAGCAGCGCGGTGAGGGCGCCCGCGGGCGAGGCGGGAACGGTACGGGAGAACCTGAACAATGCGTGTCCTTTGCGAGGGTGGGGGCGAACGAGGGCGTCCGCCCGTCAGAAACGTCGTGAAGGGGTGACCGACCCGAGCGCGGGCCGGCCACCCCGAGATGGTGAGGTCAGCCGATCGTGTAGGTGAGGGTCGACGTGTACGGGTTCAGCGCCGATGCGCCGATCTCCCCGGAGTAGTTCGACCGGTAGGCGTTGGCGGGGACCGCCAACGAGAACGAGGGCGTCAGCGTGTAGGTGCCCTTGTCCGATCCCGCGGCCGACACCAGCGCCTGCGCCGCCGTCGAGACGGCCAACGGCGAGGCGTCGATGTTCGACGCCGAGTCGGAGCCGGGGGCGCCGGTCATCGATCCGGGCGTGATCGTCAGCGCCGAGGCCGGGATCGTCCGCGGGGCGGTCTCGACCGTGCCGCCGTCACTGGTGAACTCCGTCGCACTGACGGACAGCGTCCACGGTGCACCCGTGCCACGGGCGTCGGTGATGCTCCACTCGCTGGAGGCAGTACCGGTCGCCGTCTGGCTGTTCGAGCCGTCCAGCGTGACGCCCGACAGCGTCGCCCCCGAGGTCGCCTCCGTCAGGCTGCCGCCGGACACCACCGAGGTGGTCGTGTCCGCCGTCGCCGGCGATGCGGCCAGCGCGAGCACCACGCATGCCCCGAGCGTGACCAGCGCGCTCTTCGTCGTCTTCTTCACTGCGATTTCCTCCGATGGGTGTGGGTGGTCGGGCAGGGCCGTCCGGACGTGAGTGACCGGGTGCGGCACTCCACAAGCTGCCCTCCTCGAACCGTAGGGAGGCGGTCGCTGGCAGAGAAGTGCCTGATGAGCCCAGAAATGGGGCGAATGCTCACGTTCCGCGGACGGCGTGTACCCCGACTGTCCTCCCAAGATCGGACGCGGCACGGCCCGGCCGCCCCGAAGGGCGTGTGCGCCCCTGCGGTGCCGCAGGGGAGCCCGGCGTGGCATGCGGCGCCACGGCCGGTGAGGGGTACGGTCCGCCTCGGACGGGCGCTGCTCCGTCCGTTTCTCCACTTCCCGATAACGGCAAACCCGGCGCGAGCCGGCGACGCAAAGCCACGGGACCCTCGAGGTCAGCCGGGCTACCGAACGAAGGACCTGCTGTTGACCCCGGCTGCCCCGTCGCCCCACTTCGCATCGGCAGCCGCGGCTGCCGGCCGCACCTCACGGACCCCGTCGGAGGGCCCCGGCCCCCGGTCGGGCCCGGCACCCGCGTCCGCCGGGCCCGCGGCCGTGCCCCCGTCGGAGCCGCACGACGGGTCCTCGGCGCCGTACAGCGCCGCGTGGATCCCCGCCGACGATGCCGCGAGGCCGTGGGATCCGACACCGGCAGCGGTCCGCTGGCTGCTCGAGCAGGCCGAGCAGCGGCACCTCAAGTCGGTGCTCCTCTGCGACCGGCCCATGGAGGGCAGGCTTCCGCCCGCCCTCCGGTACCTTCGCCAGCGCGCGGCGGGGGAGATGCGGCGCCCTGCGCCCGGCCGGGCGGTCCTGGTGTACCTGCCGACCCTCGCGACCGCGGCGCGGGCGTTCCGCGCCGCGCATGGCGGCGCCGTGGCCGTCGTCGAAGCCCCTGAGCTGCGGCTCGCCGCCTGGGCGGCCGAAGCGAAGGCGGTGAACCTGCTCGCCGGCGGCACGCAGCCCGCCCTTCCGCCGGAGTCGGTCGACGGTCTCCGGCGGCTGCTCCGATCCGTCGGCGAGGGGTGGCTCACTCCGTCCGAGGCGGATGTCGCCCGTGCCGCCCTGCGGGATGCGAGGGCACCGCTGCCGGCCGACGACATCGCCGGCTACCTGCTCGCGCACGGCTGCGGCGCCCGCACCGTCCGGCAGGTCGTCAAGCTGGCCCGTGATGCGCCGTGGTGCAGCGTCCCCTCGTGATCGTGACGGCTGCCGGGCTCCCCGCCGGAGCTAGGTCGCGCGGCTGAAGCGACGCTCGGGTCCTTCGCGAGCAGCGAGGTTCGACAGCGCCTCGTCCAACGGCACCGGACGGCCGAACAGGTAGCCCTGCATCCGGTCGCAGCCCGCCGCGGTGAGCATCGCGAGCTGTTCCTCCGTCTCGACCCCCTCGGCGACGATGCGGAGATCGAGGTCGCGGGCGAGGTGCACCATCGCGCGGATCAGGCCGAGGCCGAGGGCGCCGGCCCGGTGCACGAAGGACTTGTCGATCTTCAACTCGGTCACCGGGAAGTCCTGGAGCTGGGACAGCGACGAGTAGCCGGTTCCGAAGTCGTCGATCGCGATGCGGACCCCCAGGTCACGGAGACGCGTGAGCTGACGCTGGACGTTGTGCATGTCGGTGGCGAGGTGGGTCTCGATGAGCTCGAGGGTCAGCCGCTCGAAGGAGCCCCCGTCGCGGCTGAAGGACTCGGTGATGTGGGCGATGAGGTCCTCCCACGACGACTGCCGGGTCGAGACGTTCACCGAGACACTCGGATCGGCGCCGAGCCGCTCCGCCTCCGCGGCGAATCGGGCCGCCTCGGCGAGCACGGCCTCGTCGATCTCCGTCATCGTGCCGTTGTCCTCCGCGAGGGGCAGGAACGTCGACGGCGGAAGCAGCCCGAAGCGCGGATGCATCCACCGGACGAGCGCCTCGTGGCACACGACCCGCCCGGCGCTGACGTCGACCAGCGGCTGGAAGAGGACACGGAGCTCGCCCCGACCGGCCGCGCCGTGCAGGTCGGCGTCGAGTGCGAGGAGGTCCATGTCCGTCTCGGCCGCACGGTTCGCCGAGCGGTCTGCTTTCACCCGGTACATCGCGGCGTCGGCACGCCGGATCAATGCGGCGGCCGCCTCGTCGGGATCCTCCACGGCTCCGATCTCGCTCGACATCGCGAAGCCGATCGACAGGCGGATGTACACCCGCTGCCCCGCGGCGTGGATGGGGTGGTCGAGCCGCGCCGAGATGCGGTCGACCACCTCCTGGGCCTCGGCCCGGTTCCGCAGGCGGGGCAGGATGACGATGAGCTCGTCGCCGCCGATCCGTCCCACCACGTCCCGGTCGCGGACGGCGGAATCCACGATCCTCGCCACGGTCCGCAGGACCTCGTCGCCCACACCGTGGCCCAAGGCGTCGTTGACCCGCTTGAACCGGTCGACGTCGGCGAACAGGACCGCGACGAGCTCCCCCTCCTCGCGCCGCGTGAGCGTGTCCGCCAGGGCCCGCTCGAGCGCCGAGCGGTTGAGCAGGCCGGTGAGCGCGTCGCGGTCGGCGGCCTGCCGCACGCGGTCGAGCAGCCGGACCGTCTCGAACGCGACGAGGGCGAGGCCGGCGAGGCCCGTCAGCCGGTCGGCGAGGTCGGTCGAGATCGTGGCCATCGGGGCACCGGCCGACCAGATGGCGAGCAGCACGCCGCGCAGGTGTCCGTCGGCATGCACCGGGACGGCGACGAACGCGTCGCTCTCGAAGAGCTGCAGGACGGGGCGCGAGAACGGCGACGACAGGGCGGTGATGAGTCGGGGGGTCGGGTCTACGAGGAACTCGGCCAGCGCGCTGGACTTCGTCGGGGACAGCTGGAAGCGGGCCGTGCCCTCGGTCAGGTGGGGCGGGAACCCGCTGGTCCCCGCGATCCGCAACCGGGACGCGTCGTCGTCCCAGACGCCCAGCGCCGCTCGATCGGAGCCCGCCAGCTGCCGGATCGCCTCGCTCATCGAGGCGCCCAGCGCCCCGCTCGAGGTCGCCTCGCCCAACCGGCGGGCGACATCGAGCAGGAGGTCCCTGCTTCTCCGCTGGCGGATGGCTTCGGCGAGCGCTTCCTCGAGCTCGCGCCGGCGCCGCACCTCGTCCGTGACGTCCTGCTGCACGCTCGCGAAGTGGTGCAGCCGGCCCTGGTCGTCGCGGATGGGCGTGATGGTCAGCAGGTTCCAGAAGCTGCTGCCGTCCTTCCGGTAGTTGAGCACCTCGCCGCGGAATCCCTCGCCCGTCGTCAGGGCGGCGTGCATCGCCTCGACGGTGGCGTGGTCCGTGGCCGGGCCCTGCAGGAAGCGGCAGTTGCGGCCCAGGGTCTCGTCCTGCTGGTAGCCGGTGACCCGCTCGAACGCTTCGTTGGCGAACACCACGCGTTGATCGGCGTCGGCGACCAACGAGGCGTCGGAGAGCTTGTTCAGCGCCTCGGCGAGCACCTCCGGCGGAGCACCGCCTGTCATCTCCTTTTTCACGGCCCCTCCAGCACCTCCCTCGGATCCTGCCCCGTGTGGCGCTGAACCCGGTGCGGATTCGCCGGGATCTTCCCGCCCGAACCGCCGGTGTCGCCCTCCGGACGGCGCTGAAGCGCGTTCCGCTCATCCTTCCGAAACGGCGGATCCGTTGCGAGCCCGACACGGAGCCGCGGAGCGGGAGGGTGCGGCCGGGCCGACCGACTGCGAGGCACCGGGCGACGTGGATGACACGACACCACAGATCGGCAGTTCTGCCGATGCGCGGTCCGGCGATCGCGGCCTGCAATTGCAGTGGCTGCAGCCGGTCGGCCGACTGCAGCGGACCGCGCGGTGTCGTCGGCACTCGCGCTGACCGTTCCGAGAGGAGAGACGCCGTGAAAGCAGTCGTGTACGAAGGCCCTCGCCAGGTGAGCGTCAAGGACGTTCCTGATGCTCGCATCGAGCGGCCGACGGATGTGCTCGTGAGGATCACCACGACCAACATCTGCGGTTCGGACCTGCATATGTACGAGGGCCGCACGGATTTCGAGACCGGGCGCTGGTTCGGCCACGAGAACATGGGCGAGGTGATCGAGGTCGGCGACGGCGTCGACAAGGTGAAGGTCGGTGACCGCGTCGTCCTGCCCTTCAACGTCGCGTGCGGGCACTGCAAGAACTGCGAACGGGGGCTCACCAACTACTGCTTGACGGCGCAACCGACCGATGAGTGGGCGGGCGCCGCATACGGGTTCGCCGACATGGGGCCCTGGGCGGGCGGCCAGGCCGAGCTGCTGCGAGTGCCCTGGGGCGACTTCAACTGTCTGCGCCTGGGCGAGGACGCGGACGAGCGTGCCGCCGACTACGTGATGCTGGCCGACATCTGGCCGACCGGGTATCACGCGACCGAGCTGGCCGGCGTCTCCCCGGGGGACCAGACCGTCATCTACGGCTCCGGTCCTGTCGGGCTGATGGCGGCGCTCTCGGCCACCATCCGTGGGGCGAGCAAGGTGATGGTCGTCGACCGCCACCCCGACCGGTTGCGGCTGGCCGAGTCGATCGGCGCGATCCCGATCGACGACTCGAAGGTCGATCCGGTCCAGGCCGTGCTCGAGGAGACGATGGGTCTCGGTGCGGACAACGGCTGCGAGTGCGTCGGGTACCAGGCGCACGACCCGGAGGGGCAGGAGCACCCGAACGACACCGTGAACAAGCTGGTGCAGTCGGTGCGCTTCACGGGTCGTATCGGATCGATCGGCGTCTTCGTCCCGAAGGATCCGGGAGCCTCCGACGAGCTCGCCAAGAAGGGCCAGGTCGCGTTCGACTACGGGATGTTCTGGTTCAAGGGCCAGCACATCGGCAGTGGTCAGGCACCCGTGAAGCGCTACAACCGGCAGCTGCGCGACCTGATCGCGGCGGACAAGGCGCACCCGTCGTTCATCGTCAGCCACGAGCTCCCGCTCGAGAAGGCACCGGAGGCCTATGAGCACTTCGACGCGCGCGACGACGGGTGGACGAAGGTCGTGCTCAAGCCGGGGATGGCTGCCTGATGCCGGCGGAGCGCCTCGACGTGGCGAAGCCCGCCCGGGTCGAGGCGCTTCGGTGACGTCGCGGCGACGGGTGGCCGAGTACCGCTGGCGGGCCAACAGCCTGTGGCTCGTCCCGCTGGTGTGCGTCGCTGCCGGTTGCGCCGCGGCGTCGGTCACGCTGACGATCGACGGTGCCCTCGGGTACGACCTGCTTCCGAACGGCGTGCTGGGCACGCCGACGGCCGTGCAGACCATCCTGAGCACCGCCGCGTCGGCGATGCTCACGCTGACCACGATCGTGCTCACCGTGATGACCCTCGGGGTGCAGCTGGCGATGCAGCAGTTCTCACCGCGCATCGTCCGCGCCCTGCTCGCCGACCGGCGCAGTCAGCTGGCGCACGGCCTCTTCGCCGCGACGTTCCTCTACTGCATGGTCGCCGTCGCCAAGGTGGACGACAAGGCGTCGACGGGCAAGGAGGTGCCGACCGTCACCGTCGCCCTCGCCTATCTGCTGCTGCTCGCGAGCCTCGTCGCACTCGTCGCCTACGTGCACCACGCGGGCCAGTCGTTGCGGGTGGCCGGGCTGATCGACCTCGTGGGCGACAACCTCCAGGTGGAGGTCGACCGGTCGTTCCCGGTGGACGGTTCTCCTGAGACCGGCGCCGGGACGGTGACGACCCAGGACCCGGGCGCCGTGATCATGGTGGACCTCGAGGGGCTGGTCGAGTACGCGCGGCGATCGGACGACTGCCTCGACATGCTCGTGGCCGTCGGCGACTTCGTTCCCCGCGGCGCCCCGCTGGTCCGGTCCCGCGGCGGTGCACCGATGGACGAGCGGGCCGTCCGCCGCATGGTGCTGCTCGACAACGAGCGCAGCCATGTCGGCGACGCGGCCTACGGGCTGCGCAAGCTCGTCGACATCGCCCAGCGAAGCATCGCGTCCAGCCCCTACGACGACCCCGTCACCGCGGTGCAGGCCATCGATCGGCTGCACGACGTGCTGCGGCAGCTCTGCTTCCGACGGATGCCGAGCAGTCGGCACCACGACGCCGACGGCGTCCTCCGGCTCGTGACGCGCGAGCTCGCGTGGCACGGGTACGTCGCGGTCGCGCTCGAGGAGCTCGTCGGTGTCGGCGCGTCGTCCCCGATCGTGGCCCGTCGCCTGCTCGCCGGCCTCGACGACCTCATCGCCGTCGCTCCCGCGGACCGCCGTCCACCGCTGGAGGCGCAGCGTGAGCGGCTGCTGAGCAACGTCGCGGAGGCCGGGATCGAGGTGGTGCCGGATGTGCAGGGCCTCGGCTCGGGCCGCGATCTCGCCGGCACGACGTGAGCGGACCCGGGGTGCCGGCGGCTCGAGGTCACCCTGCTCGGGCTCCGCCGGCGACCGGCACGTAGATGCCCTCGCGCTCCGCCCGCACGGCGGCATACGTTCGAGTGGGGGACGAGAGCTTGGCGAGGATGTGCTCGACGTGCGCCGCCACGGTGCGGGTGGTCACGACCAGCCGGCGGGCGATCTCGTGGTTCGAGAAGCCGTCGACGATCATGCCGAGCACCTCCAGCTCCCGGGCCGTCAAGCGGTGCACCGTCTCCACGGACGAGAGAAGGACGATCCCCAGCAGGTCCGGGAAGGCCGAGCCGATCCCGGTCAGATAGCTCACCCGCACGTACTCGTGCGACGCGGTCGCGTCGCGCGGCCACAGGAACGACAGGTGGGTCTCGCCGGTGATCACGCGAGCGCCCACCGTGGTGAGCAGACCCGAATGCACGGCGAGCAGGTCGTCGCCGGGCATTCCGGGCAGCGACTCGATCGAGCCGTCCTCGAACAGCAGGACGCCGGCGAAGGCGCCGCTGACGAGCCGGCTCACGTCGGCCAGCGAGCGCATCGGGTCGATGCCCTGCGCAAGCAGGCCGGCCACCTCGGCCAGCCGCCTGCGCGACGACGGCTTCGGCGGCCGGCGCTCGCCGGAGAGCAGTGCGAGGAACCCGACATGTCGTCCGCCGGGCTCGAACAACGCGACGGCGAGCGCCTCGTGGATGTCTGCCGGCAACAAGCACTCGGCCCACGTGGCGAGCTCCTCGGCCGGATAGGGGAGATCGGACGGGCTGAGCGGAGGCCGTGAACGGTCGGTGCCGGTCGCTTCGATGTCGTGGGCCATCTTCGGCCCGCTCAGGAAGTGCACCACCCGGGTGTCGAGGCCCATGCTCGCGAGCGACACGTACCCGCTGCGGTCGGTCCGGGCGATCCAGGCCGCGTCGAACGGGATGAGGCGGTACAGCGATCGGAGCATGTCCTGGGCGCGGTCCGGCGCCGGGGCGGCCGAGGTGGCGAGCCGCGCCAGTTCGAGATGGACCTGTTCGACGATGATGCGCTCCGCCGGTCGTTTCCAGAGGCCGCAGGCCGAGCCGGCCGAGCGCTGCGCGAGTCCGGCCTCCGGCTTCCGGTCGGAAGCTACGTCGGCCGTCTGGGAGTGGCCGGTCGAGCGGCTCCGCGTCGTGTGTGGGAGTGGCCGGGGATGGTTGTCGTCCCCGTCACGCCGACGCCTCCTTCTTCGAGTGGGGAAGCAGCGCGTTGGCGCTGCGAAGGACCTCCGGGGCGACGAACCGCGCGGGGTCGACGTCTCCGCCGGTCCGGACGGTGAACACGGCCTGCTCGCCGGGCAGCAGGGTGACGAGCATCTCGTCGACCTCCGCGGCGGGATCGGCGACGTCCGCGAGCAGCGCGAGGTCGCGCACGAGCGTCGCGGCCGTCACCGTGACCTCGACGCCGCCGTCGATCCGCCGTGTCTCGGTCCGCAGCTCCGCCTCGGGCAGCGCCGAGTCGCGGAGCTCCGCGAAGAACCACAGCCCGCGCTCCGCACCGAGCTGCGCCACCACGAGCTCGTCGCCGGCCCCGCCGGCGCTCGCCAGGTCCTGCCCGACCGGGACACGCACGGTGCCGCGGGCCGCCACCTCGACATCCACGGCCGAGGTGCCGAGCACCTCGCCGCTGAAGCGGCGGCGGGACAGGTGCAAGGCGCCCGCCCACGCCTCGTCCGTGTCGTTCGACACTGCCACCTCGAGCCCCGCCTCCGCCGGCTGCACCGTGACGAGTCGTCCGGCGAAGGCGCTGCGGATCGCGTACCAGAGGGGCTTCTTGCGGCCGTAGCCGTCGATCGCCGCCCACGAGACCACGGGCCAGCAGTCGTTCAGCTGCCAGACGACGGCGCCGGTGTTGTGCGGATGCAGCGAGCGGAACCACTCGAGCGCCGTCCGGACCGCGACCGCCTGGTTGAGGCTCATCGCCCAGTGCCACTCGGGCATCGTGTTGGGCAGCGGCAGGTGGGCGACCAGGCCGTCGGTGAGCTTGACGTTGCCGTCCATCGCCTTCTGATGCACGAGCATCGACGGCGACTCGGGGGTCAGCGGCTCGTCGGGCATGGACGCCGTGAGGGTCGACCAGGTCGGGGGGCCCTGCCAGCCGAACTCCGACACGAACCGCGGTCGCAGATCGCGGTAGTGGGGATGGTCGAGCCGGTTCCACAGCTCCCAGATGTGCATGGTCCCGTTGGACTCGTCGTTCGGGTGCATCGAGCGGTCGGGGGAGAAGGGGCTGCCGGGCGTGTAGACGACGTGCGGGGCGAGCTCGGCGACGAGTGCCGGGAAGACCTCGTAGTAGTACCGCTCACCCCAGGTGCGGCCCTCCAGCCGCGGCTCCCAGCCCCATTCGACGTGGCCCCACACGTTCTCGTTGTTGCCGTTGAGGATCACCAGCGAGGGGTGCTTCCCGAGGCGGACGACCGCCTCCCGCGCCTCCGCGGAGATCTCCGAGAACATCGGTTCCTCCTCGGCGTACGCCGCGCAGGCGAGCAGGAAGTCCTGCCACACGAGCAGGCCGAGCTCGTCGGCGACGTCGTAGAAGTCCTCGCTCTCGAAGATTCCGCCGCCCCAGACGCGGACCAGGTTCACGTTCGCGTCGGCGGCCTGCCGCAGGCGTTCGCGGTAGCGCGGCCGGTCGATCCGTGAGGGGAAGGCGTCGTCCGGGATCCAGTTGACGCCCTTGACGTACACAGGACGGTCGTTCACCACGATGACGAAGGGGGTGCCGGCGTCGTCCGGGGTCAGCTCGGCCCGGACCGTCCGGAAGCCGATCCGATGCGCGCGCTCATCGAGCACCGCGCTTCCGGCGAGCAGGGCGACGTCGAGGTCGTAGCGGGCCTGGGGCCCGTATCCGATGGGCCACCACCGATCGGCGTCCGGCACGACGAGACGCAGGCGGGCCACGCCGTCGACGACGGAACCGGTGACGGTGACGCCGCCGATGGACGCGCGCACCGAGAGGGAGGTCCCGCCTGCCGCCTCGATGATGACGCGGAGGTCCACCACGCCGTCCGAGCCCTCCGCGGTGGCGGAGACGATGGAGTCGAGGATGTGCGCCGTCGACCAGGTCTCGAGCCGGACGGGCCGCCAGATGCCGCTCGTGGCCGTGTCGGGCCCCCAGTCCCAGCCGTAGCTGCACGCCATCTTGCGGAGCGCGTTGAAGGGGTGATGGTTCACGTGCGGCCGGTACCCGAGCTCGAGGGAGGCGCGATCCGCCTCGGGCACCGGCGCCGAGAACAGCACCTCGAGCGAGTTCTCGCCGTCCTGCAGCCGGTCGCCGACCGGGATGCGGTAGGTGCGGTGCTGGTTTCGGCTCTCGAGCACCTGCTCGCCGTTCAGCCGGACGGCGGCGACCGTGTCGAGGCCCTCGAAGACGAGGTCGGTGTGGCCCGCGCCGGATGGCGGCGAGGTGAAGGTGGTGGTGTAGCGCCACGAGGTGCTGCCGATCCACTCCTGCAGCTTCTCGTTCGTGCCGATGTAGGGGTCATCGAGGAGACCCGCAGCGAGCAGGTCGGTGTGCACGGTCCCCGGGACCGTCGCAGGCACCGCTCCGGCGTCGCGGACGGACGCGGGGACGGGCCCGTGCACGGGCTCGACCCTCCAGCCCTCATGCAGTGGGCGGCTGGCGGTCCTGGCGTCGGTCACGTCGGTGCTCCTTCTGTCGGGCACGGGTCGAGGGCGCGCGAGCGGAGCCCGTGCCCGCTCGGACGGCTCGCTCGTGGCAATGCTGACGGTAACGCTCGAGCCCTCCCTGTGTGGGACCGGCCGCCACGCGATCGACGCCGATCTGTTCGACTCCATCGTGGAGGCCGGTTCGGCGTCCTGGGCGCGGTGGCCGCAGCGCAGGGACTGCTCGAGGGATCGCCGAATCCGCACCTCGTCGCGACCATGCAGCGGCTCGCCATTCCGGCGTGGATCCGGCGTCCCGCGTGGCCTCCCTACGATTGCAGCCGGACGATTTCGAAGGGACAGACGATGGCGACGACCGCACTGCTCGATCTGCACGTTCGCGGTGACCGTGCCGCCGACGCCCCGAAGGTGATCGAGGCGATCCTTCGGGACACCCGCGCGTTCGAGGGCTGCCTCGGTGTCGAGGTGCTCGTCGACGTGGAGGACTCCGCGCACGTGACCGTCGTCGAGCACTGGCGGTCCCTCGACCGCGACGACGCCTACCGCGCCTGGCGCGCGACGCCGGAGGGGGCCTCCGGTCTCGGCGACCTCCTCGACCGGCCGGCGGTCCTCTCGCGGTACACGACGCGGACGACGCTCTGAGTCGACCGAGCCGTGAGTGGCCCGGGCATTCCGCGGCCGTCCGCGGACACCGACGACAAGGGCCCATTGCGGAGCCCTTGTCCCAGGCTCGGGTCACCGCGCTCAGCCGTCGAGCAGAAGGATCCGACGGGATCGAGCGCTAGCGTTGCTGAATGGAGCTGCGTCAGCTCGAGGCCTTCGTCGCGGTGGCCGAGGAGAAGAACTTCACCAGAGCGGCGACGCGCCTCTACGTCGCGCAGTCCGGGCTGTCGGCCACCATCCGGTCGCTCGAGCGGGACGTCGACGCCGCACTGTTCCTTCGGACGACCAGGAGCGTGCGCCTCACCGCCGCGGGGGAGGCGTTGCTTCCCGAGGCCCGGCGCACCCTGGCTTCCGCCCGCGCCGCCGTCGAGTCGGTGCACGGCGTGGAAGGTCTGCGCAGCGGCACGGTCGACGTCGGGTTCATGCAGGCGGGCAGCATCACCGGTCTGCTCTCCCGGTACCGGTCGACCTATCCCGGGATCCGGATCAGGCTCCGCCAGGCGAGCTCCGCCGACCTCGCCGCGATGCTCGCCGACGGCCTGCTCGACGTCATCTTCGCGACGGCCGTCGACGAGGCCCCATCCGGCGTCGTCTCCGTCCCGATGCTGCGGTCCCCGCTCGTCGTCGCGGGCGGGGCGGATGGCGTCGGCCTCGGGGGCGGACCGTTCGACCTGGCTGACGCGGTCGGACGCCCGATCATCGGCTTTCCACCGGGATGGGGCATCCGGGAACTCGTCGATCGAGCCATGCGTGCCGCCGGCGTCGAACCGCGCGTCGACCTCGAGGTCAACGACACCACGACCCTGCTCGAGCTCGTCGAGGCGGGGCTGGGGATCGCGGTCGTCCCCACCGCCATCACCCGACTGCGACCCGCGGTGGCGACGGCGGACCTGGCCGGGCCCGCCTGGTACTGGGTGGTCGCCGCGCAGACCACAGCGCCGGCGCCGAGGAACCCCGCGGGGCGGGCGCTGTGGGACATGGTCGAGGAGGAGCGCCCGTCAGATCCGGCCCTTCTGCTCGGAGACGTCCCGGGAGCCGTGTTCGGCGGCCGTTAGTCGGCGCCGAGGACGGTGAAGGTGGTGGTGACGAAGATGTGGTGGGGCCAGTTGACGCCGATGTAGTGGACTTCGTACTGGCCGGTGGCGAGTTTGACGACGCGGTCGACGACGCCGCCGGGGTAGGCGGCGAGGGCGGCTTCGGTCGCCGTGTCCGCGGTCGTGCCGGTCACGATGGTGCCGGATCCCTCGGTGTAGCCGGTCGGGATGGTCCCGGCCTTCTTGGCGGTGCTGGGTGCTCCGCGGGTGAACGGGACGACGCCGGCGGCGGTGGACGCCGCCGATCCGCC
>NZ_JAODBE010000184.1 GCF_025463795.1 Amnibacterium sp. | reverse complement strand
GCCGCGGCGATCGCGGGACGCCCGGCGCGCCGTGGCGACGCTCCGACCGCTCGGAGCGTGCGCGGTGCGCGGACGACCGGGGCCAGGAGCGCCCAGGCGAGCGCCGGGACGAGCACGAGCGCGACCGGGTCGGACAGCACAGCGGCGCCGGCCGTCGCGCCGATCGCGACGGCCGCGACGGGACCGCGGCGCCCCAGCACGAGCAGCGCCGAGATCAGCAGCCAGACGAGGGCGACCGCGACGGGCGCCACGACCGTGTGGGCGGCGACGGCGATCGGCGCGACGCCGAAGACGGCGCTCGCGGCACCGGCGGCGATCCCGCTCGTCCCCGACCGTCGGAGCACGAACCAGAGCAGGGTGACGCCGGCGAGGGTGAGCAGCAGCATCGCCCCGTGCGCCGCGGCCAGGACCGATTGCGCGGTGCCGCCGAGCAGCGCCCGGTCCAGCGCCCCCAGCTGCAGCCAGCCGATCACGGGCGTCGCGAACCAGTGGCGGTAGCCGACGACGGCGCCGGGCGCCGTGGTGGCCCAGGCGCCGGCGAGCGCGAAGCGGGCGCCGCCGGTCGGCACCCGCTGGGCTGCGGGGCTGAGGGACTGCACGAGCACGACCACGACGAGGGCGGGCAGGAGCGACACCAGCGGCGTGCCGCTGCGCAGCGTCCAGGCGACCCAGCCGGGGATCCCGAACGATCGGGAGGTGCGGTGCCGCGACGATTCCCGGCGGCGGCCGCGCACGACGGCCGGGTCGGCGTGCGTCAGGGCGGTCACGGGCAGGTCGGGATGCGGCCCGAGCGCGATCGCACTCCACGCCCCGGGACCGGTGCACGCGCACTCCTGCCCCCGTCCCCCGCCATGCTGACAGTGTGCTGACGGCGGCTGGGAACCACCGGTCAGCCCTCGGTGTCGACGAGCCGCTCGCGGTCCCTGGCCCGGCCGCCGAGCAGGGCCGCGGGACGCACGGCGCCGGCCCCGAAGCGGGCGACGGCACGGTCCGCGGCCGATTCCGCTCCCCGCCACTGCTCGTCGTCGGACCACAGCCCGAGCAGCTCGTCCTCGGCCCGCACGAGCTGCTCCGCGCGGGTGCCGAGCAGCCGTACGGCGCGGCCGCGCAGCCGCTCGGCGGTGAGCAGGGCCACCGTCTCCTCGTGGATGCGCCGCGTCACGTCGGTGGGCTCCGAGATCGTGTGGGACCGGCTCATCGTCGTGAAGTCCGCGAACCGCAGCTTCAGCGAGACCGTGCGGGCCCGGTAGCCGGCCGCCCTCAGCCGCACGGCGACACGGCCGGCCTGCTCGAGCAGCTCGCGGCGCAGCTGCTCCTCGTCGCGGATGTCCTCCGAGAACGTGTTCTCGTGCCCGATGCTCTTCTCGACGTGGTGGGTGGCGACGTGCCGGGGGTCACGGGCCCACGCGAGGTCGTGCAGCTTCGGGCCCGCCGTCGGGCCGAGCCAGGTGGTGAGCACGCCGGGCGGCGTGGCGGCGAGGTCGGCGACCGTGCGGATGCCCCGCCGGTGCAGCGCGTCGCGGGTGGCGGGACCGACGCCCCAGAGCGCGTCGATCGGCAGCGGGTGGAGGAACTCGAGCGCGCGGTCGGGGGGCACGACGAGCAGCCCGTCGGGCTTCGACCGCGTCGACGCGAGCTTCGCGATGAACTTGGACGCGCCGGCGCCCACCGAGCAGGTGAGCCCGGTCTCGCGCAGCACGCGGTGCCGGACCTCGGCCGCGATGACGGCGGGCGGCCCGAACAGTCGCACCGCGCCCGCGACGTCGAGGAACGCCTCGTCGATGGAGAGCGGCTCCACGATCGGTGTGATCGACCGGAAGATCGCCATGACCGCCGCCGACGCCTCGCGGTACTTCTCGTAGTGCGGCCGCAGCACGACCGCCTGCGGGCAGAGCCGCATCGCCCGGCCGACGGGCATCGCGGAGCGCACGCCGAAGCGCCTGGCGGCGTAGTTGGCGGAGGACACGACCCCCCGCCCACCGTCGTGGCCGATGATCACGGGCCGGTTCACGAGCTCGGGGTGCTCGAGCAGCTCGACGCTCGCGAAGAACGCGTCCATGTCGACGTGGAGCACGGTCGCACGGGAGCTGTCGACGTCGGGCGTGGACACCTGCCGGATCCCCTGCCCGCCCTTCACCGTCACGTCCCCATCCTGCCGCCCGGCACCGACATCCGGGGGCTCAGAGCCGCTTGATCATCTCCAGCTCGAGGGAGGGCGGATCGAGCGGGTACGGGCTCGTCCGGCCGGTCAGAACGAAGCCCCGCTGCTCGTAGGCGGCGCGGGCACGCGCGTTGAGCTCGTTCACCTCGAGGCGGAGCACGTCCGCGTGCCCGCGCGCCCAGGTCTCGACGGCGTCGAGGAGCGCGTCGGTGACGCCGGCTCGGCGTCCCCGGAAGGCGGGCGACACGTAGACGCCGACGAGGGTGGGACCGCCGGCGCCGGGGATGCCCGCCATCGTGCCGACCCAGCGGCCGTCGTCCGTGACGGCGACGACCGTGATGCCGCCGTCGGTGCGCGGGCGCGCGCGGCGTCGCCAGTAGGCCTCGTCGTGCCCGAGCGCGGTCTCGAGGGTCTCGAGGTACGCGATGGGGGTGTCGGCGAGCATCTCGAGGCGCAGGTCGCGCGCTTCGCGCCAGTCCTCCTCGTCCGGCGACCGGACCACGAACCCGGCGGTCACCGGGGCACCGGTCTCGCGAGCAGGTCGACGACGGCGCCGAACAGTGCCGGCACCGTGCGGACGAGCGGCACGACGGATCCTCGCGCGGGCGAGGTCGCGAGCCGCAGGACGGCGTGGGTGGCCAGCCGGTGGGCGCGGGTGGAACGGGTCCAGCCCCGGTCGTACGCGGTCAGGTCGTCCGCCGCGACGGCGGCGGCGACCTGCTCGGCGCCGGCCAGGCCGATGGCGAGCCCCTCGCCCGTGAGCGCGTCGATGTATCCGGCGGCGTCGCCGACGAGCGCGATGCGCCCGGCGACGCGACGGGCGGTGCGCTGACGGAGCGGTCCGGCGCCGCGGACGGCGTCGGCGCCGCGGCCTCCTCCGAGCCGGTCGCGCAGCTGAGGCACCGCGGCGAGCGCCGCGTCGAGATCGAGACCGCGCTCCCCCAGCACGGCGACGCCGACGAGATCCGGCCGCACCGGCGTGACGTACAGCTCGAACGTCGCCCCCCAGTGCACCTCGACGAGGTCAGACCACGGGGACACGGCGACGTGACGGCGCAGCCCGAAGCGGTGCGGACCCGCGACCGGCCGGCCCAGCCCGGTCGTGCGGCGCACGGTCGAGTGCAGGCCGTCGGCGCCGATCGCGTACCGCGCCCGCACCCCGGCCACCAGCACCCCGTCGGCGTCCTGCTCGAGGGTGCTCACCCGGGCGCGACGGACCTCGACGCCGAGCTGCGCGGCCCGCGCGGCCAGCGCGGCGTGCAAGGCGATCCGCTCGACGCCGCGGCCGGCCGTGCCGGGGAACCGGTGCTCGACCGACCGGCGGGCGTCCGCGTACCGGAACCCCCGCAGCGGGACGCCGGGCGGATCGACGCCCAGTCGTGCGAGCACGGCCAGCGCCCCGGGCATCAGCCCCTCCCCGCATGCCTTGTCGAGCTGGCCGGTCCGGGCCTCGAGCACGACCGGCTCGAGTCCCGCCAGCCGCACGGCGATCGCCGTGGCGAGCCCGACCGGCCCGCCGCCGACCACGACGACGTCCGGCATCACCGAGGCATCTCCGCGAGCGCGCGGGACATCGCCTCCTCCTCCGCGGGGATCCGGTATTGGAGCAGCAGCACCGCGTTCAGCACGGTGAAGAGGATCGCGGTGACCCAGCCGGTGAAGATCAGCGGCAGCGCGACGCCCTCGAGCGCGACGACCACGTAGTTCGGATGCGAGAGGAACCGGTAGGGCCCCCGGCGGACGAGCGGCAGGCCCGGTACGACGACGATGCGCGTGTTCCAGCGCCGTCCGAGGGTGAGGATGCACCAGTACCGCAGCACCTGTGCAGCGACCGCGAGCACGGCGGCCGGCACGGCGAGGCCGAGAAGGAACGGGCGTGCGCCGAGCAGCGGTTCGAGTACGCACGCGACGCCGAGCCCGAGATGCAGCGCGACCATCGCCGGGAAGTGGCCGCGGCCCTCCTCCCGTCCGCCTCGAGCGAGCGCCCACCGCACGTTGCTCGCCGAGACGACGAGCTCGAAGAACCGCTCTGCGGCCGAGACGGCGAGGAACGCGAGGTACCAGCCGTAGGCGGTCCACCACTCGGGTCCGAACGCCGTCACCGCAGCCGCCGGTCAGGCCGCGCTCGGCAGCGGGAGGGTGGCGGCGGCCCACTGCAGCAGCACGAACTCCGCGCTGATACCGGGACCGAGGGCGAAGAGCAGCCCCCACTCGCCGGCCAGGTGCGGGGCCGCGAGCTCGCTCGCCAGCACGTGCAGCACGCTCGAGGAGGAGAGGTTGCCCACCTTCGCCATCGACTCCCAGCTGCGGGCGAGCGCGCCGTCGGGCAGGTCGAGGCCGCGCTGGAACGACTCGAGCACCTTCGGGCCGCCGGGATGCGCGACCCAGGCACCGACGTCCTCCACCGACAGGCCGTGGCGGGCGAGGAATGCGCGGGCGTCGCCGGGGAAGTTCGCGTCGATCACGTCGACGACCCCGGCGGTCAGGATCACGCGGAACCCGGTCTCACTCGGCCGGAAGCCGATCGTGCTGACGCTGCCCGGGTAGAGGCGGCTGCGCGTGTCGACCACGCGCGGGCCTCGCGTGCCGTGCTGCTCCGCCCAGCCCTCCCCCACGAGCACGACGGCGGCCGCGCCGTCGCCGAAGAGTCCGCTCGCCACGATGTTGTCCATCGAGTCGTCGTCGCGCTGCACCGTGAGCGAGCAGAGCTCGACCGAGAGCAGCACCGCGACCTCGTCGGGGTGCCCGACCAGGTAGTCGTGCACCCTGGCGATGCCGGCCGCCCCGGCCACACAGCCGAGGCCGAACATCGGCATCCGCTTCACGTCCTCACGGAGACCGAGCAGCGGCACGAGCAGGGCGTCGACGGACGGCGCCGAGATGCCGGTGACCGACGTGAAGACGATGAAGTCGACCTCGTCCGGCGCGACCCCGGCGGCGTCGAGCGCCTCCCGCATCGACGTGGCGGCGAGGCGGGTCGCCTCCCCCACGAACCGGTCGTTCGTCTGCCCGAACGTCAGCGCGGTGCGGTACTGCTCGAGCGGCAGCACGAGATGCCGGGTGTCCACGTGCGCGGACGAATGGATGCGGCGCATCACGGCCTGCTTGCGCGGATCCTGCGTCACCATCGGCGCGAGCAGCTCGGTGATCGTGTCCTGCGGGTAGGCGTGGTCCGGCAGGGCCGTCGCGATGGCGGCGATCCGCGTCATTTTCCGGAGGCTACACGCCGCAGCAGGACGCGGTGCGCGAGATCCACCCGACCCTCCTAGGCTTCGCGCCGTGCCCATCGTCGACAACGCCGTGTACGTCAACGGACGCCGCACCGCCGACCCGTCGGACCTCGAGCAGACGTTCGACCTCGTGAAGGAGCGGAACGGCTTCGGCTGGATCGGCCTCTACCGCCCCTCCGAGGCCGAGGTGCGCGAGGTGGCCGACGAGTTCGGGCTGCATCCGCTCGCCGTCGAGGACGCGCTCGAGGGGCATCAGCGCCCGAAGCTCGAGCGCTACGGCGACATCCGCTTCGTCGTGCTCCGCCCGGCCCGGTACATCGACAGCGACGAGCGCGTCGACTTCGGCGAGGTGCACGTCTTCATCGATCCGCAGTTCGCGGTCGTCATCCGGCACGCGGAGGCGCCCGACCTGAAGGCGGTGCGCAAGCGGCTCGAGGCGCAGCCCGACCTGCTCG
>NZ_JAODBE010000099.1 GCF_025463795.1 Amnibacterium sp. | reverse complement strand
GATCGCGACGACGGCCGGCACGCCGATCGCGACCGCCACGGCGGCGAGGCGCGGCCGCCTCGGGAGCCGGTCCGGTCCCGTCGGGGGAGCGGGCTCGGCCTCTCGGTCCGGGAGGGCGTCGCGCGCGAGGGAGAGCTCGCGCTGCCACGCGTCGAGGTCCGCGGTGAACCGCGCGACCTCGTCCGCGTCCGCCCGGGTGCGGTAGAGCGCCCGTCGCCGCTCCTCGAGCAGGACGGCGGGCGAGGGCGAGCCGTCCATGGCGGGCGCGAACGGATCGACCGCCCAGCGGACCGCGTTCCGGGGATCCAGCGTGCCGGCGTACCGCCCCGCGAAGCGGGCGACGGCATCGTCGTCGGCGACCTCGCTCACCCGGCTCATCCTCCCAGCCTCGGATCGCGTGGGACGTCCTGAATGCGGCGGATCGGCTCGCGTCGGGCCGAGGTGCCACGCTGGAGCGGTGACGCCTGAGCAGCTCCGCGACCTCTACGACGCCCGCCTGCGACCGTGGGTGGAGCCCGACCCGGCGCCCGGCGTCGTGTTCGAGCGGTTCGGTCACCTGGTCCGGGTCACCGGGCGCCGGCAGGGGTTCGTCGAGACCGGCCCGGACGTCGGTCTCGAGGGTGCTGCGCTCGACGCCGCTATCGCGCTGCACCGCGACCACTTCGCCGCCCGCGGCGAGGAGATGGAGTGGAAGACCCGCGCCCACGACCGGCCGGCGGACCTCGTCGACCGCCTGCTCGCCGCCGGCTTCGAGCCCGAGGAGCCGGAGACGGTGCTGGTCGGCGTCGCGGCGGAGATGACGGGTGCCGGGTCCGCCCCGGCGGAGGTCCCCATCCGCCGCACCGAGGATCCGACCGACTTCGCTCGCATCGCGGCCATGGAGTCCGCGGTCTGGGGCGAGGACTGGACGTGGCTCGGCGACGACCTCGCCCGCGAGGTGGCGCACGACCGCGAGCACTTCGTCGTCTTCCTCGCGGAGGCGGACGGGGAGGTCGTCTCCGCCGCCTGGCTCGCGAGCAAGCCGGGGACGGGCTTCGCCGGTCTCTGGGGCGGCTCGACGCTGTCGGGCTGGCGCGGTCGCGGCATCTACCGGGCGCTCGTCGCGACCCGGGCCCGTGCCGCGCTCGAGCGCGGGGCGGAGTATCTGCAGGTCGACGCGTCGGAGGACTCCCGGCCGATCCTCGAGCGCCTCGGTTTCGCCGCGGTCACCACGACGACGCCCTACGTCTGGCGTCCCAGCCGGCCTTCACCCGCCGATGCCTAATCTCCCAGCATGAGCGATCGCGACTACGACCCCTACGCCCGCCTCGACGCGGTCCCCACCTTCCCCGTCACCAGCACCGACGTCACCGACCGGCAGCCCCTGAAGGCGGCCCAGTACGGCGCGGACGCGGGAGGCGGCGACGTGTCGCCCCAGCTCTCGTGGTCGGATGCGCCGGCGGGCACGAAGAGCTTCGCCGTCACGGTCTACGACCCCGATGCCCCCACCGGGTCCGGGTTCTGGCACTGGGCGGTCGCGAACATCCCGGCGGACGTCACCTCGCTCGAGTCCGGCGCGGGATCCGCCGGCGGCAGCCTGCCGGAGGGCGCGACCCCGGTGCTGAACGAGATGCGCCTGCCGCACTTCATCGGCGCGACGCCCCCGCAGGGCACGGGCGTGCACCGCTACTTCGTCGTCGTGCACGCCGTCGACACGGACCGCATCGAGCTCGACCCGGAGTCGACGCCGGCGGTGCTCGGCTTCAACCTGCACTTCCACACGCTCGGGCGGGCGATCCTCGTCGGCACGGGCGAGTTCGGTGGCGCAGGGGCATGAGCAGCGGCGCGTTCAAGGCCGAGGACCGCCCGGTCCGCGTCGGGGTGCAGATCGCCCCCCAGCACGCGCAGTACCGGCAGCACCGCGAGGCGGTGCAGCGCGCGGAGGACCTCGGCGCCGACATGGCGCTCAACTGGGACCACTTCTATCCGCTGTCCGGGGACCCCGACGGCCTCCACTTCGAAGCCTGGACCGAGCTCGCCGCGTGGGCGGAGCAGACCGACCGGATCGAGCTCGGGCCGCTCGTGAACTGCAACAGCTACCGGAACCCGAACCTCCAGGCCGACATGGCGAGGACCGTCGACCACATCTCCGGCGGCCGGTTCGTGTTCGGCACCGGGGCCGGCTGGAAGCACAAGGACTACGACGAGTACGGCTACGAGTTCGGCACGCCCGGCACCCGGCTCGATGCGCTCGCCCGCGACCTGCCCATCATCCGTGCGCGCTGGGAGAAGCTGAACCCGCCGCCCGTGCGCCGCATCCCGATCCTGATCGGCGGCGCGGGGGAGCGGAAGACGCTCAGGATCGTGGCCGAGCACGCCGACATCTGGCACGGCTTCACGGGGCCGGACGAGATCGGGCACAAGCTCGACGTGCTGCAGCGGCACGCCGAGGAGGTCGGCCGGGACGTGTCCGGGATCGAGATCGCGAACGAGCTGCGCGGCCGCGAGGACGCCGAGGCGGAGGCGCTGTTCGACGCCGGTGTGCGCCTCTTCACGGTCGGTATCAGCGGCCCGGACTTCGACTTCGACGCGGTGCGGCGCTGGATCCGCTGGCGCGACGCGAAGAACGGCTGAGCCGACCCGATCGGCGGTTGCCACTTCTCGTCGTCATGAGCTGCTCCGAGCAGCAGAAAGCGCGACCGACGGGTCAGGCGGCGGGGAACCCGTCGCGGAGCTCGCTGACGAGCGAGCGCACCACGGCCCGCAGGTCGCCGCCGGCCTGCGCCGCCGCGACGGCCTGCCGCTCGTAGGAGGCACCGGCGTCGATGATCCGCTCCAGGTCGTGCAGCTCCGTCCTGCAGCCCAGCCGGTCCGCGACCGGTTCGAGCCGGGTGACCAGGTCGCGGGTGTCCTCCTCGACGAGCCGCTCGTCGCCCTCGGCGTTCACGATGACGATCGCGTCCATCCCGTAGCGCGCCGCGCGCCACTTGTTCTCGCGCACGAACCACGGCTGCATCGACGGCAGCGTCTCGCCCCGGTCGAGGCGGTCGGAGAAGTCGTCGACGAGGCACTGCACCAGGGCCGCCAGCGCGCCGACCTCGAGGGTCGTCGGCATCCCGTCGCAGGCCCGCGTCTCGACCGTGCCCCACCTCGGCGAGGGGCGGATGTCCCAGCGGATCTCGTCCCACGAGTCGATCACGCCGACGTGCACGAGGTCGTCGACGAGCGACTCGTACTGCGACCAGGCCGTCATGTGCGGCGGCAGGCCCGCGGTCGGCAGCTGCTGGAACAGCATCGCGCGGCTCGACGCGTACCCGGTCGCCTCGCCGTCGAAGAAGGGGCTGGACGCGCTGAGCGCCTGGAAGTGCGGGTAGTAGGTGAGCAGCGCGTCGAGGATCGGCAGCGCCTTGTCCGGCCGGTCGATCCCGACGTGCATGTGCACGCCCCAGATGAGCAGCTGCCGTCCCCAGATCTGCGTGCGGTCGATGAGCGTGGCGTACCGCTCCTTCGCGGTCACCTGCTGCTCCGACCACTTCGCGAACGGATGCGTGCCCGAGCAGATGAGCTCGTATCCGCGGGCCTCGGCCTTCTCCGTGACGGCCTCGATCGTGCGCTTCAGGTCCGCCACGCCCTCACCCACGGTGCGGTTCACGCCGGAGACGACCTCGACGGTGTTCGTCAGCAGCTCGCTCGTGATCCGGGACCGCAGGTCCTCGTGGTCCCGCTCGAGCGCCTCGAGGAGCTCCGGCGCCGCGCCCACCAGGTCGCCGGTGTCCCGGTCGACGAGCGCGAGCTCCCACTCGAGGCCGAGGGTCGAGCGCTCGGACCGTGCGAAGTCGATCGCCATCCGGTCATCCTGGCAGTAGGACGTGGGTCCGCCCGCCTGGTCGGTGACGAGTCAGAAAACACGGCAAACTGAGCCTCGTGCTGGGCGTCCCTGCCCGCCGCACGGATCTGGAGTGTCCCCTTTGCCTGGAAATGCCACGACGACGTATCGGAACGTCGCGCTGCTCTCAGTGGCGAGCGTGATCGCGCCGCTCGTGACCACCTCCTTCGAGATCGAGCGGCGGCTGGAGCCGATCCTGCGCAAGCTCCGGCTGCCGACCGGGCTGCTCGAGCGCGTCGCGGGCGTCATCGAGCGCCGCAACTGGAGCGCCGACCTCTCCCTCGACGACGCCTCCCTGCAGGCCGGCAACGCGGCGCTCGCCGAGGCGGGCGTGAAGCCGGGCGACATCGGGCTGCTCATCAACACGTCGCTGACCAAGCGGCACATCGAGCCGAGCGTCGCCGTCCGGCTGCACCACGGCCTCGGCCTGCCCTCGAACGCGATCAACTTCGACATCTCGAACGCGTGCCTCGGGTTCGTGAACGGCATGAACCTGGCTGCCAGCCTCATCGAGTCGGGGCAGATCGACTACGCGATGATCATCGACGGCGAGGACGTCAGCGACATCCAGGTCAACACCATCGCGCGGCTGTCGAAGGAGGGCCTGAAGCGCGAGGAGTTCATGAGCGAGTTCGCCAGCCTCACCCTCGGCTGCGGCGTCGCGGCGGCCGTGCTCGGGCGGGCCGACCGGCACCCGGAGGGCCACCGCATGATCGGGGGCATCACGCGTGCCGCGACGCAGTTCAACGACCTCTGCGTCGGCACGATGGAGGGCATGGTCACGAACTCGAAGGCGCTGCTGAAGCGCGGGATGGAGCTCGTCACCGCCGCGTGGACCGAGGCGAAGCGCGACTGGAACTGGTCCGACATGGACACCTACATCATGCATCAGGTGTCGGATGTGCACACGGCTGCGTTCGTGAAGGCCGCCGGTCTGGACAAGACCCGCGTGCCGCTCACCTACCCCAAGTACGGCAACGTGGGCCCCGCGTCCATCCCGATCACGCTCGCGCAGGAGTCCGGGAACCTCGCCAAGGGCGACCGCGTGCTGCTCTGCGGCATCGGCAGCGGCATCAACACGTCGATGCTCGAACTGGCGTGGTGAACGGGGGCCCTCCCGCCTTCGCCGCCTCGCTCCCGCCAGAGGGGCTGCCCGGACTGGATCCGGCGTGGTCCCGTCTCGTCGAGGCGCCCTCGAGCGACGGCGCTCCGCGGACCTGGCACCTGCTCGACACCCATCGCCCCGGGGACCCGGACCCCGAGGTCACCGTGCTCGCGGTGCACGGCAACCCGACCTGGAGCTACCTCTGGCGGGACGTCCTCGCCGCAGCCGATGCGTCGCCGCGGCGACGGTGGCGCGTGATCGCCGTCGACCAGCTCGAGATGGGCTGGTCGGAGCGCACCGGCCGGCCGCGCACCCTCCGCGACCGCGTCCGCGACCTGGGGCTGCTCACGGACGCGCTCGCGCTGACCGGACCGGTCGTGCCCCTCGGCCACGACTGGGGCGGCATCGTCGCCTCCGGCTGGGCGGTCGACCATCCGCCGCTCACCGCCGGCCTCGTGCTGACGAACACGGCCCTGCACCGGCCGGGAGCGGATGCGGTGCCGCCGGTGCTCAGACTCGCCCTCGCACCGGGGGTGCTGCCCACCGGCACCGCGCGGACGCCCGCGTTCCTCGAGACGACGCTCGGCATCGCCCACCCGGCGCTCGCCCCAGCGGTCCGCGAGGCCTACCGGGCGCCGTACCGCGGGGCCGACCGACGGCTGGGGATCGAGCAGTTCGTGCGCGACATCCCGGCCTCGCCGGATGCGCCGAGCGCCGGTGAGATCGAACGGATCGGCGCCGGGATCGACGCGCTGACCGTGCCGGCGCTCCTGCTCTGGGGCCCCCGCGACCCGGTGTTCCAGGAGCGGTACCTCGCCGACCTCCAGCGACGGCTCCCGCATGCGGGCGTGCACCGCTTCGAGGGGGCCGGCCACCTGCTCCCCGAGGACGTGGACGTGGCGGCCGCGGTCCTGACCTGGCTCGACGCCACCTTCCCCGACGCGGCTCCGCCCGCCGCCGACGCGGTGGCGAGCGCTGCTCCCGCCGACTCCGGCTACGACCCGCTGTGGTCCGTGCTCGAGGCGCGACGGGACGATCCGTCGCCGGCCCTCGTCGAGATGCGGCCCGACCGCCGCACCGCGCTCCGCCGGGTCTCCTGGCGCCTCCTCGCGACCCGCGTGGAGCAGATCGCCGCCGGTCTCCTCGACATCGGCGTGCGCCGCGGCCAGCGGGTGTCGCTGCTCGTGCCGCCCGGCGCCGATCTCACCGCCGCCCTGTACGCCTGCCTGCGCATCGGCGCGGTGGTGGTGGTCGCGGACGCCGGCCTCGGGCTCAAGGGCATGACGCGCGCCGTGAACGGCGCCCGGCCCGATTGGATCATCGGTGTGCCGGCCGCGCTCGTGATCGCCCGCGCACTCCGCTGGCCGGGTGTGCGCATCGTCGCGGGACCGCTCTCCTCCGCCGCGGCTCGGGCGCTCGGCGCCTCCTTCACGTTGAGCGGCCTCGCCGCCCGCGGCCGGGGCGGGAGCCTGCCGTCACCGCCCGCACCGGACGACCTCGCGGCCGTGCTCTTCACCTCCGGCTCCACGGGTCCCGCCAAGGGTGTCCGGTACACGTACCGGCGCCTCGCCGGGGTGCGGGACGCGCTGCGCAGCGAGTGCAGGCTCACCCCGGAGACGGGGCTCGTCGCCGGCTTCGCGCCCTTCGCCCTCTTCGGCCCGGCACTCGGCACCCGAACGGCGACGCCCGAGATGGACGTGACCCGGCCGGCGACGCTGACCGCCGAGCGACTCGCCGCGGCCGCACGCGCGGTCGACGCCGACTCCGTCTTCCTCTCGCCCGCGGCGCTCACGAACGTCGTCGCCACCGCCGGGACGGACCAGCGGGACGAGTTCGCCCGCGTGCGCACCGTGCTGTCGGCCGGCTCGCCGCTCGGCGCCCCGCTGCTCGAGCGGGCCCAGCAGGTCTTCCCGGCGGCCACGCTCCGCACGCCGTACGGCATGACCGAGTGCCTGATGGTCGCGGACGTCACCCTGGAGGACATCCGGGTGGCGGGGACGGGCAACGGCGTCTGCGTCGGCCGTCCGGCGGCCGGCGCCCACGTGCGACTCGCACCGCTCGGTCCCGACGGACGGCCGGGCGCAGCGCGCACGGCGGATCCGGACGTCACCGGCGAGATCGAGGTCAGCGCCCCCCACATGCTCGCCGGGTACGACCGGCTGTGGCTCACCGACCGGCTCGCGCGCGCGGGCACCCCGGCCGAGCCGTGGCACCGCACCGGCGACGTCGGCCACTTCGACGCCGTCGGTCGGCTCTGGGTGGAGGGTCGCCTCCCGCACGTCGTCGTCACCGACTCGGGCGTCGTGACCCCGGTCGGCGTGGAGCAGGCCGCCGAGGCCGCCGGGGTCGCCCGCGCGGCGGCCGTCGGGGTCGGCCCGC
>NZ_JAODBE010000129.1 GCF_025463795.1 Amnibacterium sp. | reverse complement strand
GTGACGAGGGTGAAGTCGTCGCCGCCGTACCGACGGGTCGACGTCGCGCCGATCGCCTGCGGGGCGAGCAGCCAGCGCCCGTCGTCCTCGTCCCCGAGCAGGGCGCCGAACATCGATTGGGAGTCGTAGCGCGGGAAGCAGAGCCAGTCCACGCTGCCGTCAGGGCCGATGAGGGCGCCGGAGTAGCAGTCGCTGATGAAGGCGTAGTCCTCGATGCGGGCCGGCATGGTCGTCAGTCTCTTCCAACGCCGTGCGGCGTCGTTGTGGGTTCCATGCGAACGCCGCCCCAGGGAGCCCGGCCGGGCCAACCTGGACCGGACTCGCCGTTGAGTCCGGTCCAGGGCTGGACGTGCACGCTACCAACAGTTGCAGTACGGAAGACGAGTGGAGGAGGAAGCATGGGCAAGGGCGTCGCCGTCGTGACGGGGGGGACCGCGGGCCTCGGCAGGGCCATCGTCCGTGAGCTGGCGGCTCGCGGCTGGGACGTCGGCATCCTGGCGCGCGGTGAGGACGGGCTCGAGGGCGCCGCCGCGGACGTGCGAGCCGCGGGCAACCGGGGCCTCGGCGTCCCGACGGACGTCGCGGACCGCGCAGCGGTCGAGGCCGCTGCCGACCGCATCGAGGCCGAGCTGGGCCCGATCGACCTGTGGATCAACAACGCGATGGTCGGGGTCTTCGGCGAGTTCAGGTCGACGGATCCCGAGGACTTCGACCGGGCCGTGCACGTGAACTTCTTCGGGTTCGTCAACGGCACCCGCGCGGCGCTGCACCGGATGGAGAGCCGGGGCCACGGCTCGATCGTGCAGGTCGGTTCCGCCCTCGCGCATCGCGGGATCCCGCTGCAGAGCGCCTACTGCTCGTCGAAGCACGCGATCAAGGGGTTCACGGACAGCCTCATCACCGAGCTGCGCCACGAGCGGTCGCCCATCACGGTGAGCGAGGTCGACATGCCGGCGATGAACACCATCCAGTTCGACTGGGTGAAGTCGCAGCTGCCGCACCACCCGCAGCCCGTCCCACCGATCTACCAGCCGGAGATCTGCGCGAAGGTCGTCGTGGACACGGCTGAGAAGCCGCGCCGCCGCGTATGGGTGGGGGAGTCGACGGTGTTCACGATCATCGGCAACCGCGTCTCGTCGCGGTTCGCCGACTGGTACCTCGCCCGCACCGGCTACCAGGGGCAGCAGGCGCCCGACCTGAACGAGCCGATGATCGGGGTCAACCTCTACGAGCCGGTGCCCGGCGATCGCGGCGCGCACGGAGCGTTCGACGAGAAGTCGATCACGCTCAGCCCCCAGACCTGGGCGATCCGCAACCGGCCGCTCGCCTGGGCGGCGGCCGTCGCCACGGCCGGGGGGATGCTGGCCGCCGTGGTGGCCGGCGTGCGCAAGGCGGCCTGACACCGGTCTGCGCATCGCGCCGTTCCGGAGAAATCGGGCGACACGCCGCCGCCGGGCACTCCGGAGCGGCGTGTCGCGCAAGAACTCCGGAACGGCGCGATGGTGCTCGGTGCCGGCGGCCGATGCGTCAGCCGACGGTGCCGCCGATCAGCAGTCCGAGCAGATACGTGACTGCGGCTGCGCCGTAGCCGATCAGCAGCTGCCGCAGGCCGCGGCCGAGCGGTGAGGCGCCCGAGAGCAGTCCGACGACGGCGCCGGTCGCGAGCAGCGTGATGCCCACGAGGCCCGCCGAGACGAGCACCGCGGGCAGGCCCTGCATCCCGAACAGGTAGGGGAGCACGGGGACGGCCGCGCCCGACGCGAAGAAGCAGAAGCTCGAGACGGCGGCCCCGAGGCCTGTGCCGACGGCCTCGTGCTCGTCGACGTCCGCCGCGACCCGGGGCCAGCTCGAGACGGAGCGGCGGCCCGCGAGCACCTCGGCCGCGTGCGCCCCCGCCTCCTCCGGGCTCATCCCCCTCGACCGGTAGAGCAGCACGAGCTCGTTCTCGTTCACGTCGAGCTCCGGCACGATCGTGTTCGCGCGCGGATCGGGCGTCGACGCCGCGAGCAGCTCCCGCTGGGACCGCACCGACACGTACTCGCCCGCGCCCATCGACAGCGCACCGGCGAGCAGCCCCGCGAGACCGGTGAGCAGGATCACGTGCGTCGGCACCCCGCTCGCGCCGACGCCGAGGATGAGCGACAGGTTGCTGACGAGCCCGTCGTTCGCCCCGAACACCGCTGCGCGGAAGCTGCCGGAGAGCCGGTTCCGGCCGCGCGTGGCGAGCGATCGCACCACCTCCTCGTGCAGGCGCTCGTCCGCCGCCATCGTCGAGGTGGCGTCGGGATCCTCGGCGTAGGGGGAGCGGCCTTCCGCGCGCTGAGCCAGCGCGAGCACGAACACGGAGCCGAAGCGGCGGGCGAGAACGCCGAGCAGGCGGGTGCGCAGGTCGCCGCGCAGAGGCCGGCCGGCGTGCGAGCCGAGCAGGGCGAGCCAGTGCGCCTCGTGACGGCCTTCCGCCTCCGCGAGGCCGAGCAGGATCTCCCGCTCCTCCCCGCTGCGGCGGCGCGCGAGGTCGCGGTAGACCGCGGCCTCAGCGCGCTCGTCGGCGAGGTGCTGCCGCCACCGGCGGATGGCGGCGGGCGAGGCGCCCCCGCCCTGGTCGGTCTCGGGGGAACGGGTCATGGCGGGCCTCCGGTCGGGTCGGTCGCGCATCCGGAACGGTCCGGATGTCGGCGGTCTGGCCGAAGGTCTCGCTCGCCCACGACGGGTAGCGCGCCGGGCCCGAGCGGGCCGGTATGTCGACGCACCGCCGCGGGGCCCTGCGGCCGCCGCGGGAGCTACTCCCCTTCGCCGTCCAGGGTAGCGGCGCCCCGGCGGAGCGCATGCCCCGTTCTGGGGGTATCCCCGCGCGTACCCCGGCGGCCCCCGCCGCGATTACGGGTGCAGAGGCGTGGGGAAACGCCTCCTTCCACCACCACCACGGACATCCACCACGGACATCCATCAGAGGGGATCCTGATGTCACTCTTCACCACTCTCGTCGGCGGCAAGCTGCTGATCGGCGCACTGGCCGTCGGCTCCGTCGCCGTCGGCGGCACCGCGGCCGCCGCCTGCACGGGCGAGCTGCCGACCACGCTGCAGCAGCAGGCCCACGTGGCCTTCGGCGCGCCTGCCCCGAAGGCCGCCGACGCCGCCGAGCCCACCGACACGCAGTCGCCGGAGCCGACCGAGACCGAGTCGCCCGAGCCGACCGCGACCGAGACGCCGAACCCGACGGACACGCAGCAGGCGGATCCGACCGGGACCCCGGCGCCGGCCACCACCGCCGAGCCGGCGACACCCGCCGTCCCCGCATCCGCGCACGGTCTCTGCACCGCCTGGTCGAAGGGCGGGCTCGCCGTCACCTCCGTGGCGTACACCACCCTGCTCACCGCTGCAGGCGGATCCGCCACCGACATCCCCGCCTGGTGCGCACCGCACCTCGAGGCGCCCGGCCACACGAAGCACACCGACGACGCCACCGACAGCAGCGGGTCGAGCGAGACGCACTCGTCGCACCGCGGCCGCCAGTCCGGAGCCGGCACGACCCAGGCCTCGGACGACCAGCAGGGCGACGGCGAGCGGGGCGACGACTCCGCCTCCCAGCAGGGCGGTGGCACCGGTTCGGCGTCGCACGACCAGGGCGACGACTCGGGCTCGCAGCACTCCGGCCACTCCGGCGACAACGGTGACGGCGGCCACTCGGGCGACTCGAGCGGTTCGAACGACTGACATCGACCGGCCGCCCGTACCGCGGGCGGCCGGTCCCTACCGCGGAGCGTCGTCCGGATGGACGGCCGCTCCCCGGTTATGGTCCGGGCCAGGAGGTGGCCGTGCGGAACGACAGGGAGCAGCGCCGTCCCCAGCGGGACGCGCACGCCCTCGTGTTCACGACGGCCTACCGCCGCTTCGCACCGGTCGTCCTCGGCTACCTGCGGGCACGAGGCGTCGAGGACGCCGAGGCCGTCACCCAGGACGTGTTCCTGGCGCTCTATCCGCGGCTCGCGGATCTCACGGGAGGGATCGAGGGGATGCGCACCTTGCTGTTCTCGATCGCCCACGCCCGTGTGGTCGACCACCACCGCTCCCGCGGCCGCTCCCCGCAGCTGGTCGAGTACGTGCCCGACGAGGATCTGCGCACCACAGGATCCGCGGAGGACGCCCTGCTCGCCGCCGGCGGTGGCGTGCTGGCCCATCTCGCCGAGCTGAGCGACGAGCACCGCGAGGTGCTCGCGCTCCGGATCGTCGCGGACCTCTCGCTCGAGGCGACCGCCGAAGTGATGCAGCGGTCGCCCGGCGCGGTGAAGCAGCTGCAGCGGCGTGCGCTCCTGGCGCTGCGCGACCGGATCCCGGCACGGGAGGTGCTCGCATGACCGCGACCGACGACGGCCTGCTCGCGCTGCTCGAGGAGAGCGGGCTGCCCGCGGACGACGAGCTGACCGGGCTCCTCGCCGAGCTCCGCTCGCTCGGGACGGATCCGGTGCCGGCGCCCGGTCCGGAGCTCGCCGCCCTGCTGATCGAGGACCGCCCCGGGCGCCGCGGCCTCCACCGCCGCGGGGCCGTGATCGGTGCGCTCGTGGTGCTGTCGCTCGGCAGCGGGGTGACCGCGGCCGCCGCGAGTCCCGGCGTGCGCGACGGTGCCGCCGGCGCGGTCGCGGCCGTGGTCCAGGTGCTCCAGCACGGGACCGTCGCGCCGAAGCCGCACCGGTCGCCGGCGCCGAGGGCCACGCCGGCGGACGTGCGGATCGTGGTCCCGGTGGCATCGTCGGCTCCGCTCCCCGGCACCCCGGCGCACTCCGTCGTCCCGGCCGTCCCGGTCGACCGGTCCTCGGCCTCCGCCGACGCCCGGCACGGCTCCCGATCCGACGACGGCAGCGGTGGGGGCGCCGGTCGCTCCGGGGACGAGCACGGGTCGTCCGGCTCCGGCTCCGGCTCGTCCGGCTCCGGGACCTCCGGCTCCTCCGGATCGGGAACGTCCGGCTCGGGTCACGGCACGGGTTCGTCCGGCTCCTCGGGGTCGGGCGACTCCTCGGGCACCGACGACTCCTCGGGGAGCTCCGGATCGGGGGCCTCCGGATCGGGAGACTCCGGGTCGTCCGGCTCCGGTGACCACGGAGGAGGCTCCGGTGACCACGGCGGGAGCTCCGGCGGCGGCTCGGATGACGGATCGGGTGGCGGCTCCGGCGGCGGCGACTAGCGAAGGTCGGCCCCTACGCCTCCGCTACGACGCGCGTCGTCATCGTGAGGCCGAGGCCGCCCTTCTGCGGCTCGGTCGCGAACCGCACCGTCGTCTCGCCGAGCTCGGCGAGGGAGATCACGTGGGTGCCGCCGCACGGGATCCGCACCTCGCCCTCCGGCAGGGAGCAGACCCAGGTGCGCCTCACCGACAGGCCGTCGCCGTCGCGCTCGATCCGCACCGGTGCCCCCGTCCCGATCCACTCGGCGAGCGTCCCGTCGACGGCCGCCACGAGCCGGCCGGTGTCGTCGAGCGCGCCCGGGTCGAAGCCCTGCTTCCGCAGCGACTTGCCGACCCGGTAGACGTCCTCGGACCCGTACCGGCGGATGACGGACCGCTCGATCGCCAGCCGGTCGAACGCCGGGGCGCCGAGCCCGTCATCGGGCGCCGGCTTGGACCAGGCACCCGCAAGGGCGCGGTCGAGCGCGAGCGAGGCGAGATGGCAGGCCGTGTGACCGGCGGAGAGCGCCGCCCGCAGGTCGGTGTCGACCGCGGCCCGCACCCCGAGGCCCTCGGGGAGGTCCGCGTCCGACGGCACCACGTGGACGACGACGAACGCCCACCCCTCGGTGCCGGCCCTGACCGGCATCGCCTCGCCCACCGCGAGACCGTCGCCCTGCGTCGCGCCGATCAGCACGTCGAGCACCGGCCATTCGTCCTCGCCGGCGACGAGCACGCCCCGGTCCGGGCCCTGGTCTGGCCACGCGAGGTCGATCGGGTGGAAGGGCGTGCGGTCCAGCAGGACCCCGATCCGGCCGTCGGGCAGCGGCTCGACGTGGAGCACGACCGCGTCGGCCGCAACGGCCCCGTCCGGGAAGAGGACGGTCGTGTCGGAGGCGGGGAGCGTCACGCACCCACGCTACTGATCCGATCGGAGGCACCCGGCTCGCTAGCCTGAGCGGGTGGGGGCGCGGGGGCGGTCGCGGGAGGCGATCCACGACGCGGCCACGCGGCTGTTCACCCGGCAGGGCTACGCCGCGACCTCCGTGCGAGACATCGCCGTGGCCGCGTCGGTCGACCCCGCGCTCGTGATCCGACATTTCGGGTCGAAGGAGGCGCTCTTCCTCGACGTGATGGAGCTGCAGCAGGAGGAGTGGTTCGCCGATGCGTCCCCGGACGCGCTCGGGGAGCAGTTCATCCGCTCCCTCCTCGACACCGAGGACGAGGTGCGCGGGGTGTTCCTCGCCCTCCTGCGGGCCAGCGACGCGGGCGACGTCAACGTGCGGCTCCGCGAGGTGCACGACGAGAGGTTCGTCGTGCCGCTGCGGCACCGCATGACCGGCGCCGACGCGGATCTGCGGGCCCGGCTGGCCGCGTCGCTCGTGGGCGGCCTGCTCTACGCGCTCTGGGTGGTCGGCGACGAGGTGCTCGCCGCCGCCGACCACGACGAGATCGTCCGGCGCTACGGTGCCCTGCTCCAGGCGCTGATCACCCCCGCCCCCTGAGGCGGGTCAGACGACCGACCAGCCCCCGTCGGACGGCAGGATCGCGCCGTTGACGTTGGTGCCGTCATCGCTGAGCAGGAAGGTGATCGACGCCGCGAGCTGCTCGGGCTGCGCCACCGGCGGCAGCACGGCCATGGCCAGCCCGACGCGCTCGCGGCCCAGGTCCGAGGCGAACGAGGCACCGATGTTCGTCGCGACGGGACCGGGGGCGACGGCGTTCACGCGGATGCCGAGTGGTGCGTACATGAACGCCGAGCTACGGGTCATTCCGACGACGGCATGCTTCGACGCGGTGTAGGCGAGGCCGGCCGCGGAGCCGCGCAGGCCCGCCTCCGACGCGACGTTCACGATGGATCCGGCGCGTGCGGCGATCATGAGGGGCAGTACGGCGCGCGTGAGGCGGAACGCCCCGTCGACGTTGACGGCGAACACCCGTCGCCAGACCCCGTCCGACACCTCGTGCAGCGGAGTCATGTCGTCCATGATCCCGGCGACGTTGGCGAGGCCGTCGATCCGGTCGCCGGCGGCTGCGACGATCCGCGCGACGGACTCCTCGTCGGTGATGTCGCCGAGGACGACGGTGACCTCCTGGGCGGTGTGCTCGGCCGCGAAGTCGTCCAGCCGCTCCGCGCTGATGTCGACCGCCACCACCCGTCCGCCCTCTCGCGCGATCCGGGATGCCGTCGCGCGGCCGATGCCGGATCCGGCGCCGGTCACGATCACGGTGCGGCCCACGAAGCGGCCGGCCACGATGCGCTCGGTCCATGCCTCGGTCGCCTCGGTCGCCTCGGTCGCCTCGGCCGGCTCCTCCGGCAGCTCGCCGCCGTTCGCCCGCCGCACGAGCCCGTCGACCACCTCCTGGCTCATCGATCCGCCGCTCATGGCGACCAGCTGCTTCAGGGGGAAGTCGCGCACGGGGGCGAGGGCCTGCTCGTTCTGCCCGCCCTGCTCGAGCAGCGCGCGCAGCATCGGGCCGCCGACCGGGCTGGCGAGCCATTCCGCGATCGTCGATCGTCCGGTCAGGGGTGCGTCGGATGTCATCGGTCCTCCTCGTCGAGGGCGCGGCATGGGCCGCACCGCCGTTCGTCAACTTAGTTGACTGTCAGCCGCTGACGCTGATCCCGCGGTCTGGTGCCGGAGAGAAGGGGCTTCCTAGACTGGCTCCGTCATGGATCGGTTCCTGGATCGTCCGGAGGGCCGCATCGCCTTCTCGGAGTCGGGTCCCGCGGATGCCCGGGCCCTCATCGCGACACACGAGCCCACCGGCAGCCGCACGGACGAGGACGCCTGGGGCGTGTTCGACTGGAGTGCCGTCGCAGCCGCCGGGCAGCGTCTGATCCGGTACGACCTCCGGGGCCACGGCGCCTCCGTCGGCCGCGCCGAGCAGTCGGACTTCAGCTGGCCGGCGCTCGCCCAGGATCTGCTCGCCCTGGCGGACCGGGCGTCGCCCGACCGCCGGGTCGACCTGCTCGGGGTGGCGACCGGATGCGGCACGGTGCTGCGCGCGGCCCTCAGGGCGCCGGAGCGCGTTCGCCGCCTCGTCCTCGTGATCCCTCCGCCGATCGGCGCCGACCGCGAGCGGCAGGCGCAGCTCTACCGGGCAGCGGCCGACCTCGCCGAGGTGCGGGGCATCGACGCCTGGGTGCGGGCCGCGTCGGGGATGCCCGCCGTGCCGGTGCTCGTCGAGGGCGGATGGCGTCGACCGTCGGTCCCGGGCGTTTCCGAGGCCCTGCTGCCGCTCGTCGTGCGGGCGGACGCGGACAGCGCCCTGCCGTCGGATTACGAGCTCGCGGAGCTGCCCCAGCAGACGCTGCTCCTGGCCTGGACGGGCGACGCCAGCCACCCGATCGCGTCGGCCGAGCGCCTCGCAACGGTGCTGGCCGCGGCACGGTGCGAGGTCGCCGACTCGGCCGCGACGGTCGCCGGCTGGGGGATGCGCGTCGCGGCGTTCCTCCGGGACGGCCTCCCGGACGGCGGGCATCCGGCCGCGCGCGCCGCCTCGACCTGATCAGGGCTCCGAGATGCGGGACGGCCGGTCCCCCTCGAGGGAACCGGCCGCCCTGATCCGTGGGACTACAGCTGGGGCGAGGCCAGCTTCGCGAGCTGGAGCGCCTGCTGCGAGAACCACGCGCCGGCAGCCGGGTCGGTGATGCCGCCCCATTCGGGATCGGTCGTGCTGCCCGCGACGCCCCGGTTGCACTGCCCGTCGGACTGACCGGGCGTCTTCACCCACAGGTAGGCGTCGAGCAGCGCGTGATCCGTCGACGGCTCGGCCTGGGGCCGCTCGCCGAGCCCGCGCCCCGGCGGGTTGCACCAGGTCTGCGGGTCCGGGTAGGACGTGCCCGCCGGAGCGGCCCACGGGCCCTGCCCGTTGCGGCTCGTGTCGAGAACGAAGTGCGCGGTGGGCGTCGCGTTCGCCGCCGTCAGCTCCTGCGCGTAGCGGGAGTCGATGCCGGCCGTGTTCGCGGTCGGGTCGGACGCGGTGCCGCTCCAGACCTTCGACGCGTCCAGCGCGCCGCCCGTGAAGCCGTTCGACGGACCGCCGCTGTAGTACTGGTCACCGCAGTCGGTGGGCGTCGTGGTCGCGGCGTCCGGGTGCAGCGCGATGCACTCGGAGATCCAGGTGCCGTACTCGGAGAGGTTCGGCGTCCACTGGTAGTTCGACACGTTCAGAGAGAAGCCCTGCACGTGCTGCACCCCGGCGGCCTCGAGGCGCGCGGTCGCGTCCGCGACGCTGTGCCAGGCGCTGTGCCCGGAGTCGAAGTAGATGAGCGCGTTGCGGTCCGCGTGAAGGATGCGCGTACCGGCATACGAGATGTCGGCGATGCGGCCCGCGGTCAGCGTGCCGGCAGCGGGGTTCGGGAACGTGCCCACGTCCTGACCCGGATAGGCGCTCGGGCAGTCGGACGGCAGGTTCGCGAGCCCGTCCGGCTCCACGACGACGATGACCTTCTCCTGCGAGGTCAGCCCGCGGGCGAAGCCGTCGACCCAGGCGCGGTACGCGGCGTCGGATCCCGCTCCGCCCGAGGAGTACTGGGAGCAGTCCCGTCCGGGCACGTTGTAGACGACGAGGGTCGGGACGGTCCGCTTGCCGGCCGCCTGGTGCGCGACCTGGCGCACCTGCTGCTGCACCTGCTCGGGGGTGCCGTCGGTGAACCAGACGGCCTGCGGGGTCGTGACCTCCTTGGCGATGAGGGCGGCGTCCGCCTTGTCACCGGACCGCCGCAGCTGTGCGATCTGCTGCTGGGAGCCGTCCGGCGCCTTCGGCACGAAGAAGCGCGTGTGAGGCGACAGCGGATGCGCGACACCGGCGAATGCCGGCGTGCTCGCGAGCGGTGCGGCTGCCAGCAGCGCCGCGGCCGCCAGGGCGGCGGCGCCCCGGCGGAGGAATCGGTTCGTCATGGTGCTCCAAACGGGTGGGACCGGGTCCACGCGGCAGCGCGGACCTCCGTCGGCGTCGGCCGATCCCGGAGGAGTCCGGCCGCAGTGCCGACTTACGCGCTTAAGGAAACGCGTTGGCGGGCCGGCTGGCAAGGGGGCGGAGCCGTGCATCCGCTGAGTGCGCGCGTCGACCGGCGCGCGCCCGCGGCTCAGGCGGGAACGCTCGTCTCGCGGATGACGAGCCGGGCGGACGAGGGCTCCGGCTCCCGCCACGACCCGCTCAGCCCCGAGAGCAGCAGGCGGGCGCTCTCCCGCCCGGTCTCGTACGGCTGCCGCTGCAGCGCGGTGATCGACGGGAAGGAGGTCTCGCAGAGCACCGAGTCGTCCCACGAGACGACCGCGACCCGGTGCTCCCGGCCCGCCTCCCGCAGCGCGCGGACGCAGCCGATGGCCATCGGGTCGTTCCCGCAGAGCACCGCCGACACGTCCGGCCCGCGCTGGACCGCAGCCCGCACCACCTCGGCGGCGCCCTCGTGCGTGTAGTCCGCCTCGACCGTGGTCAGCGCGATGCCGGCGGCCACGCAGGCCCGTCGCACCTCCTGGATCCGCTCCTGCTCGTGGACGAGCGTCTGCGGACCGGCGACATGGAGCAGGGTCCGGTGGCCGAGGCCGGCGAGGTGGTCGATGAGCAGCGAGGTCTCGAGCTCCTGGCCGAAGCGCCAGCCGTCGGCGATGCGGTGGCCGCTGTGCACCAGGTAGGGGAGGCCGAGCCGGTCGAGCAGGGCGGGCCTCGGGTCGCCGATGCGCAGGTCGGTGAGGAACACGCCGTCGACGCGGTGCTCGGCGTGCCATTCCCGGTAGACGGCGAGGTCGGCGCCGTCGGGGACGAAGCGGAGCATCAGCGCGGTCCCGGCCTCGGCGAGTCCGGACTCGATGCCGGCGAGGAGCGCCATGTAGTACGGCTCGGCGCCCACGTCCTCCGCGCCGCGCGGCAGCAGCAGCCCGACGGCGTCGGCACGGGCCCGGGACAGCGCCCGCGCCCCCACGTTCGGCCGCCAGCCGAGCTCGTCGGCCAGTTCCAGCACGCGGGTTCGGGTCGTCGCGCTGACGCCCGGCAGGCCGTTCAGCGCGTAGGAGACGGATGCGGTGGACAGGCCGAGGCGCTCCGCGAGCACCTCGATCGTGACCCTCGGCATCCGCGGGCCTCCTCGGATCGGTGAGGCCGAGCGTACCGATCGCGGAGCGCGCGGAGGCGCGGGGAGCCCGCGGCTCAGTCCGGAAGCAGCGCAGCGATCAGCGAGCGCCCGACGAAGGCGCCGAAGCGGTCGGGGGACCAGCCGCGCCCGAGGACCAGCAGGCCGAAGAGCTCCGGTGAGCTGTACGTCCAGAGGAGATCGGCGGCTGCGTCTGCGGTCAGGCCCGGACGCAGCCGGCCGCCCGCTGCGAGCCGGGACGCGACGAGTCGCATCCGGGCCAGCCGGGCCGACTCGAGGTCGCTCCGCAGCGCGCCGAGCTCGCCGCCGGCGACCGGGAGCAGCAGCACGAGCGGCGCGATCCGTGGGGCGACCTCCGCCGTCAGCGCGCCGAGGCCGCGGAGCACCGCCCGTGGATCGTGCTCGACCGCCTGCAGCAGATCGGACCGGGTCTCTGCCGGCACCTCGCCCGTCCCCTCCAGGGCCTGCTCGCACAGGGCGCGCAGCAGCCCCGCCTTCCCTCCGAAGGTCTTGTAGACGGTGTCCACGGAGACGCCGGACTCCTCGGCGATCGTCGCCACGGTGGTGTCCTGCACGCCCGAGCGGAGGAACAGGGCCCGCGCCGACGCGAGCACGGCCGCTCGCGAGCGGGCCGCCTGCTCGCTCCGGCGGCTGGAGTCGTAGGGCCGGCGCTTGACGGACGGCGCAGAAGGGTCGACACTCATCGAATCCAGTCTACTGGATCGAATGCGGTCGGCGATCCTCGCCATTCGGCGGACCTCGTCACTGCGCATCGGAGGAGTCATGACCGACCGCCCGGCGTCCCCGCTCGAAACCGTGGTCGGACGCCTCAAGGACGCGACCGACGCTCACGACCTCGACGCGATCACGGCGTGCTTCACCACCGACTACCGGAACGAGACCCCTGCGCATCCGTCCCGCGGGTTCACGGGCCGGGACCAGGTGCGGCGCAACTGGACCGCGATCCTCGGCGCCGTCCCCGACCTCGTGACGGAGATCACCGCGACGTCCGTGGACGAGCCCCGGCAGCGGGTGTGGAGCGAGTGGGAGCACCGCGGCACGCGCCGGGACGGAGCCCGCCACCTCCTGCGCGGCGTGATCGTGTTCGGCGTCCGCGACGATCTGATCAGCAGCGCCCGCTTCTACCTCGAACCCGTCGTCGACGACGGCGTCGGCGTCGACCAGGTGGTCGCCCGTTCGCTGCACCCGCAGCCGTGACCGTCCTGGTCGCCGGCGGCACGGGGCGGCTCGGCTCGCTCGTCGTCGGGCGCCTGATGGCGCAGGGCGTTCCCGTCCGGGTGCTCACGCGGGATCCGGTGCGGGCACGGTCCGCGCTCGCGGGCGCCGAGGTGATCGAGGGAGACGTGGGATCGGCCGTGGCGCTCCGGGCGGCGATGCAGGGCGCGACGGTGGCCGTCGCCGCCGTCCACGGTTTCGCGTCGCCGGGGCGGCGGGCGATGGAGGCCGTCGACCGCGACGGGAACCGACGGCTCATCGATGCGGCTCGGGATGCCGGGACCGCGGTGGTGCTGATGTCCGTGGTCGGCGCCTCGTCGTCCGATCCCATCGAGCTGTTCCGCCGCAAGGCGGAGGCGGAGGCCCACCTGGCATCCACCGGCGGAGGGACGGTCGTGCGGGCGACCGCGTTCCTGGAGCTCTGGATCGACCTCCTCGCCCGGACGGCCGGCGGCTCCGCCCGCCCGCTCGTGTTCGGCCGCGGGCGGAACCCGATCAACTTCGTCTCGGTCGGGGACGTCGCCGGCCTGGTCGCCGCGCTCGCCGTCGACGGGGCTCTGCGGGGCCGGACGATCGAGATCGGCGGCCCCAGGGACCTGACGTTCGACGAGCTCGCCCTCCTCGTCGCCACCCGCCTCGGGGGCTCGCACATCCGGCACCTGCCCCGGACGGTGCTGCGGATCGCCGCGGGGACCGTGGGGCTGCTGCAGCCGATGGCCCGGCGGCAGCTCCTGACCGCGCTCGCGATGGACACGGAGGACCTCCGCTTCCCCGGGGATCGCAGCGATCCCGCCTTCGACGGCGTGCCCTGCAGCGACCCGGCGGACGTGGTCGCGCGGCTCGACCTCGCCCCGGTCGGAGGCGAGGTGCCGGTCCGCCGCTGACCGGCCCGGTTCCGACATCGCTCCCTCAGATCGCACGGTCGATGGCGGCCTTCATCACGTCGTCGCTCATCCGGGACGGCGCCGGGCTGCTGCTCAGCCCTCCCCGAGCCGGAGCACGACCTTGCTGGACCGGGCGGCGTCGGCCGCGACATCGAAGGCCTCCTGGTAGCCGTCGAGGGGCAGCACGTGCGTGATCACCTCGCCGAACCCGGGCCGGTCGGCCAGCAGCGCGACGGCGTCGTCGATCTCGTCGTCGAACCGGAACGCGCCCCGCAGCTCGATCTCGCGGCTCACGAGTGCCGCCAGAGCGACGGGCTCGGGCGTGCCGGGCAGCATCCCGACCTGCACGACCGTCCCGCCCCGCGTCGTCGACGCCACCGCGGTCGTCAGCGCCGCAGGCACGCCGGAGGCCTCGATCACGACGTCGAAACCGGCTGGCTCCGGCGGCTCCTCGCGGAGGTCCACCGTCGCGGTCGCGCCCAGCGCCCTCGCGATGACGAGCGGTTCGGCGAGCACATCCGCGACGGTGACGGATGCGGCGCCGAGGGTGACCGCGGCTCCCGCCGCGAGGAGGCCGATCGGTCCCGCCCCGCTGATGAGCACCCGTCGGCCGGCGACGCCGCCGGCGCGGGCGATCGCGTGGATCCCGACGCCGAGCGGCTCGGCGAGCACACCGCGGAGAGTGGGCAGCGCGTCGGGCAGCACGCGCACCTGATCCGGCCTCACCATCACCCGCTCGGCGAAGGCGCCCTGGGTGTGGGGCAGGGAGGCGGCGCTGCCGAGGTAGCGGGCGAAGCGGCACAGGTTCGGCCGGCCCGACCGGCACTCGGGGCAGGTCCCGCAGCTGGTCGCCGGATGCACCGTCGCGCGGGTCCCGGGGACGTAGCGGCCGGTCGGGTCCTCCTCGACGACCCCGACCACCTCGTGACCGAGCACGAGCGGCTCCTGGATCGCGAAGGCGCCGACGCGCCCTTCACGGTAGTAGTGCAGGTCGGACCCGCAGATCCCGCCGTACTGCGGCCGGAACACGACCGGCCCGATCGAGGGATCCGGCTCCCGCTGCTCGATGTGCAGCTCGCGTGCTCCCGATGCGACCAGTGCGCGCACGGCGTCCTCTTCTCCTCGTCGCTAGACGACGGCTGTCATGCCGCCGTCGACGAACAGCACCTGGCCGTTCACGAAGTCGGACGCCCGGCTGCTGAGGAACAGGAGCGCGCCGACCAGGTCCTTCGTGTCGCCCCATCGACCGGCCGGGGTGCGCTGCCGCACCCACTCCGAGAACTCGGCGTCGTCGACGAGCGCGCGGGTGAGGTCGGTGGCGACGTAGCCGGGGGCGATGGCGTTCACCTGGATGCCGGAGGGCGCGAGGTCCGCGCACATGCCGCGCGTGAGCATCGCGACTCCCCCCTTGGTCGCGGCGTAGGGCGTGATCCCCGGCCGGCCGAGCAGCGACTGCACGGAGCCGATGTTCACGATCTTGCCCTCGCCGCGCGGGATCATGCGCCTGGCGACGGCGCGGCTCACGAGGAACCCGCCCGTCAGGTTCGTCGCCACGAGCTCGTTCCAGTCCTCGAGCCGGAACTCGGGGAAGGGCGCCCGGCGCTGCAGGCCGGCGTTGTTCACGAGGATGCCGATCGCACCGACGGCCGACTCGACGGACGCGATGCCGTGGTCGACGTCGTCCTCGTCCGTCACATCGAAGGCGACCGCCGAGGCAGTGCCCCCGGAGTCGCGGATGCGCTGCGCGACGCGGTCGGCGACGGCACGGTCGCGGCCGTGCACGACGACGTGGGCGCCGGCGTCGGCGAGACCGGTGGCCAGGGCGTGCCCGATCCCGCGGGTCGACCCGGTCACCAGGGCCACTCGCCCCGTCACGTCGAAGAGTGGGCTGGTCATGCTGCTCCCGTCCCGGATGCGCTCATCCGAGGAGTCTGACGGGCCGGAGCCGTGCGCGGGCTACGACGCCGTAGCGTCGACCCGGCCGCCGACGTGGACGAGGCCCGTCATCCCCGGGTCCGCCTCGTCGTGCGGCGGCGCAGTCGCTCCCGGTAGCTCGCCGGCACCATCCGGGTGGGGGACCGGGTGTTCCTGGCAGGCGATCACACCGCCGAGCACCGCGTTCGTGGAGGCGCCCGTGAGGTCGAGCACCCGGAAGACCTCCGCGACTCCGGCTCCGCTCACCGGACCTCCCTCCACGCCGCAGCACACGGTAGACGGCGGGGCGCCGCAGACGTCCTGCGGCCGCCTACCGCTCGTCGAGATGCAGCGCCCACAGGAACCGGACGCCGGGCTGGGTCCGGATCTCGAAGTCCACGCTCGACGTGCCGGGCGGCAGGGCCAGGGCCGCCTGGAGCGGGACGAAGGCGGCCGCCGAACCGGTGGCGGTGCGCCGGGTGGTGGCCGTGCGGGTGTTCCACTGCCCGCCCGCGCTGGACCTCCTCACCACGACGATGTTCGCCGTCCAGCTGATGACGCAGGGCCGGTCGCAGGCGGTGACGGCGATGCCGGCGTGATCGAGGGTCACGCCGCTGATCGCGGCGCTCGCGCTCCCGGTGCCGAAGGTGGACATCTCGGTGCCGGAGTGCGGGAAGCGCTCGGTCAGCATCTCCTCCACCGCCGAGTCGCCGGTCGCTGCGGACGGCGACTCGCCGAGCACGCGCCGCAGCGTCGCCGCCGTCCGCGGGCGGTGCCGCGGGCCCCAGAGCACGGGATCGACCGCGGACAGCACGACCGGGGAGGAGGGGCGAGCGGAAGCGCGGGCCCGAGCTCCCGCCTCGACGCGGGACTGCAGGGGACTCGTCGTCGCTCCCGCAACCGCCTTCGTCGGCGGCGACGACTGCAGCCACCACGAGCCGAGCGCGGCGAGGAGCGCGACCGCGCCGGCGCTCATGAGCGGGCGCGCCACGCGCCGGTGCCCACCCGCGGGCTCGACGGCGCCCAGCGAGGCGGCG
>NZ_JAODBE010000019.1 GCF_025463795.1 Amnibacterium sp. | reverse complement strand
GCGCGCAGCGGCGGGCGCCGCGCGCCCGCGTGTACCGCGGGCACGGCCGGCCGGTGATGCCCTCCCGCCAGGGACCGCCGACGGCAGCGGGACGCTGGGGCATCCTCCCGCTGCCCGAGCACGATCTCACGGTGCGTGCCGCGGCGACGGCCGAGTTCCTGCTCGACCGATACGGCGTCGTCACCCGCGGCTCGGTCCAGGCGGAGCAGGTGCCGGGTGGCTTCGCCCTCGTCTACAAGACGTTCGCCGCCCTGGAGGAGGCCGGCCGCGCCCGCCGGGGCTACTTCGTGGAGCATCTCGGCGCCGCCCAGTTCTCGACTTCGGGCACGGTCGACCGGCTGCGCGCCTTCAACCGCGATCCGGACGCCGAGCGTGAGGAGGTCGTGGCGGTGTGCCTCGCCGCCACCGACCCCGCGAACCCGTACGGCGCCGCGCTGCCGTGGCCTGCCGGCGTCGCCGATGGCGGGCACCGGCCGGGACGGAAGGCGGGTGCGCTGGTCGTGCTCGTCGACGGGGCCCTCGTCGCCTACCTCGAGCGCGGCGGACGCACCGTGCTGCTCTTCACCGACGACGAGGGGGTGCTGCAGCAGGCCGCGGCCGCCCTGGCCTCGACCGTGCGCGGCCGCGGCGTCGCCGGGCTGACGGTCGAGAAGATCGACGGCGCCTTCGCCCTCGGCACCCCGTTCGGCGCGGCGCTCGAGCGGGCGGGCTTCGCCCCGAATCCGAAGGGCATGCGCCTCCGTGGCTGACCGGCGTCGCCGTGCCTGAGGGCGACACCGTCTACCGCACGGCGAAGAACCTCGGCTCGGCCCTGACCGGCGCGGTCCTGACCGGATGCGACGTCCGCGTGCCGCGGTACGCCACGGTCGACCTCACCGGCGAGACGATCGACACGGTCGCCAGCCGTGGCAAGCACCTGCTGATCCGGGCGGGCGGCAGCGTGATCCACTCCCATCTGAAGATGGAGGGCGCCTGGCACCTCTACGCGCCGGGCTCCCGCTGGCGGCGGCCGGCGTTCGAGGCACGGATCGTGCTCCGCACCGCCGATTGGCAGGCGGTCGGTTTCGCGCTGGGCACCCTCGAGATCCTCCCCAGGGATCAGGAGGAGGAGGTCGTCGGGTACCTCGGGCCCGATCTGCTCGGCGACGACTGGGACGCGTCCGAGGCGGTGCGCCGCATGGAGACCGAGCCCGAGCGCCCGATCGGGCTCGCGCTGCTCGACCAGCGGAACCTCGCCGGCATCGGCAACGTCTACCGCAACGAGCTCTGCTTCCTCCGGGGGGTGCTGCCGACCCGCCCGGTCGCCGAGGTCGAGGACCTGCCGCGAATGGTCGACCTCGCCAAGCGCACCCTCGAGGCGAACAAGAACCGCGTGGAGCGCACCCTGACCGGCGACACCCGGAACGGGAGGCAGGACTGGGTGTACGGCCGCACGGGCCGGCCCTGCCGCCGCTGCGGCACCCCGATCCGGGGCGGCACACTCGCCGATCCCGTGCAACCGGGTCGGGGCGCGACCGACCGGGAGATCTACTGGTGCCCTCGCTGCCAGCGCTGAGGGGACCCGGGACGGCGACGGATACCGTCGAGTCATGACGAGCACGGGAACGCCCGCGACCGTGGCACTGACCGCGCTCGGCATCCCGTTCGTGCCGCATCCGTACCGTCACGACGCCGGATCGAGCGCCTACGGGATCGAAGCGGCCGCCGCCCTCGGCGTCGATCCCGCCCGGGTGCTGAAGACGCTGGTCGCGGCGGCGGACGACCGGCTCGTGGTCGCGGTCGTGCCCGTCTCGACCACGCTCGACCTCAAAGCGCTCGCCGCGGCCGCGGGAGCGAAGCGCGCCGTGCTCGCCGAGCCCGCGACGGCGGAGCGCCGCACCGGCTACGTGATCGGAGGGATCAGTCCCCTCGGTCAGCGCGCCCGTCTGCCGCTCTACCTCGACGCGTCCGCCCTCGGCCATCCGACCGTCTTCGTCTCGGGCGGCAGGCGCGGCTTCGACATCGAGCTCGCGCCGGCCGACCTGCTCGCCGCGACGGGCGGCACGGCCGTGGCGATCGCGCGATGAGCCGGGCGGCCAGGGCCCTCGGGCTCCTCGCGGGGGGCGCGGCCGTGCTGACCGGCGCCGGAGCACTGGTGCAGCGCCGTCGGCGGCGGTGGATCACCGAGCTGACGAACCGCATCCCGGCCCATCACGTGTACTGGCGTGAGCGAGGGCGGGTGCGCGAGGGCAGCCTCCTCTACGTCGCCATCGGTGACTCCGCTGCCCTCGGGCTCGGGGCGAGCTCGCCTCGAGCCGGGTACGTCGGCCTCGTCGCCGACGCGCTCGCGGCGCGGACGGGCCGCGAGGTGCGGGTGCGCAACCTCTCCATCGACGGCGCGACCCTCGGCGTCGTCCTCCGCGAGGAGCTGCCCCGGCTCGCCGGCCTCCAGCCCGACGTCGTCACCCTCGGGATCGGCGCCAACGACATCTGGACCTTCGACCCGGTGCGGTTCCGCGACGAGTACGAGCGGATCTGCGCCGCACTGCCTGCGGACACCGTGGTCTCGGAGCTGCCGAGCTTCAGCGTGCTGCCGGTCGCGGGCCGGGCGCGCGCGGCGAACCGCATCATCCACGAGGTCGCGGAGGCGCACGGGTTCTGGGTCGCGCCGCTCTATCCGGTCACCGGCGTCGGCGGCGTGCTCGACGCGCTCCACGGTTCCGCGGGCGACCTCTTCCATCCGAACGACCGGGGCCACTCGAGGTGGGCCGACGCCTTCCTGCCCGGCGTGCTCGCCGTGCTGGGCCGCCGCTACGACTGATCCGGGGATCTCCTGTCGAGGTGCGCTACCGTGCCGTCGGGTCTTCCGGTCCGAGAGGCGGCCTCCATGGCGTGGCGCGATGATGCGGCGGAGGTCGGCGACTGCCCCTTCTGCGGCTTCCCGATGCTCCTGCCCGACGCGGCCGCCTGGCGCTGCCCCTCGTGCGACGCGGAGGGACGCAGGCGCCTGCCGCAGGAGGGCCCCCGAACGGGAGCGGGCAGACTCGGCGGCCCGGACCGCTAGACTGGGGCAACGGCGCGATGTTGCGCGCCTGCGTCGACATCAGCGATCCATGCCCCCGCGCCCCTTCCCGGGCGCCGTTCTCCGGGGCTCCACCCGCGCCGGTCGGCGAACGACGTGCCGTCCGGCACGATCGCCCCCGCATCGCCGCGACCGAACGCGACCTTGCCTTCGACGGAAAGCTCCGCCATGTCCTCCACCTTCGCCGAACTCGGCGTACCCGCTCGCCTGCTCCCCGCGCTCACCGCCTCGGGGATCGACTCGCCGTTCCCGATCCAGGAGGCGACGCTGCCCGACAGCCTCGCCGGCCGGGACGTGCTCGGCCGCGGCCGCACCGGCAGCGGGAAGACCCTCGCCTTCGCCCTCCCGGTCGTCGCCCGCCTCGCCGGACGCCTCGCCGGCGGTCCG